>JBNLAC010000039.1:0-21331 GCA_050301935.1 Methylophilaceae bacterium
AGGTAAATGTTGGGGGATTGATTGCCTCAACACTAAATATTTCCAATAAAAATTTTATTGATGGCAACTACATCATCAATGGCTCAAGCAGTAATGCAATCATTAACCAAGGTAATATTACTGCTTTAGATGGTGGCACCGTGATGCTAATTGCTGCTAAAGTCAAAAATGAGGGAACGATTGTTGCCAACAAAGGTAATGTGTCTTTTGCCGCTGGTTCTAAAGTGACGTTAGATTTTGGCGGCCCTGTCAAAGTACAAGTAAATAAAAGCGCTGTAGATGCACTGATTGAAAACGGTGGTGCTGTACAGGCTAACGGCGGAGTAGTATATTTTACCGCTAGCGCTGCTAATACAATTACAACAACCGTCATCAACAATACAGGCATTATCGAAGCAAAAACACTATCCACAGGAGAAAAGGGAGAAATTTATCTTCTAGGCGACAAAATAAATGACCGTATTGTTGTCGGTGGCAAACTAGACGTCAGCGCTCCTAAAGGAGGAGATAAAGGAACTATCAATATTGATGCTGCCTTTATTGAATACATCACCGCTTCTAGCAAGAGCTCCTCTACTGCTACGATAAATATAGAAACAGATGCTCAAAAAGATGCGCAAACAGATGCACAAAGAGGCTTTTTTAGTCGTCAGTTGGCATCATCAAACACTGGAATAAAAATACAAAGCATAGAAGATGCGCCGACAGCAGCTGGTGGTGACGAAGACTCTGCTGAAGCACAAAAAACCAATGAAATTGTTATCAATTATCTAGGTGATGGCATAAACTTACCAGACTAAGTCATTTTAAATCTCATGGCGCTTGCATTCGCTTTTTAAATCCTGTAAAAAAGCTTTGCAAGCGTAATCTTACGCGCCAAACACATAAACTAGAATAAGTAGCGTTAATACCATGAACTCACAAGCAATAATCCGTCTCGCAGCGCTAACGTGTGCAAGTTATTATCTGATAGCACCTACGCTATCTCTCGCTGGCGCAGCAATTCAACCAGACGCAGGCCGTACAATACAAGAAATAGCACCGCCACCCGAGCCGCCAAAGCCTAGTATCGACATTAAGATAGATACGCCTGATATAAGTGAAAGTGAAGCTGGCGGTGAAAAAGTCGTTATTAAACAAGTTTCTATTGAAGGTAATTCTGTTTTCGATAATGAAACACTACTTGCCGTTTTAGGGGAAACTACGCGCAAATCTTATGATTTAGCTGGACTGAAACAACTTGCGAATAAAATTACCACTTATTATCGTAATCAAGGCTATCCATTTGCACGCGCCATTATTCCAGCACAAGCCATGAAAGATGGTCTTGTGAAAATAGAAGTGATTGAAGGCCGCTACAATGGCTCGATTAAAGTATTTGGCGATGATAAGCTGGTTGATGGCGGTCAAAAATTTCTGAACGATCTTAAACAAGGTGATGTGATTGAAAATAAAAAGCTCGAACGGGCAATGTTAATCCTGTTCGACCAACCAGGTTTCTCAATATCTCCACTCATGAGCCCTGGAGATGAGGTTGGGACGGCAAACCTGGAAGTAAACTTAATACGTGAAAAAAAATACGGTGGCGAAATTGGCTTGGACAATTTTGGGAACAGGTTTACAGGAAGAGCGCGCGCTCATGCAAATTTATTCGCAAATAGCCAATTTTTATTTGGTGACCAATTCTTGCTTAATACTTTATATACGGAAGAAGATTTATGGTCAGGCGCATTGAGTTATAGCCTCCCTATTGGCGGATCTGGTTTGCGCGCTAGAGTTGGCTATGCCCATACATATTATGAGCTAGGCAAGGATTTCAAACCGCTAGATGCAAACGGCACAGCCAAAGTAACAACAGCAGAACTCAGCTACCCTATTATTCGCTCTCAATCTACCAATGTTAGTATCGCAGCGACTTATCAATATAAAAAACTTAATGACCGTCAAGATGCTGTCAATGCAAGCACTAACAAACATAGCAATAGTCTTCCGATTAGTTTGAATTTTGATCTGCAAGATCAACTATGGGGAGGTGGCGTCACATACGGCGCTATGTCATGGACCCATGGTGATTTAAGTCTAGACAGCACATTATCAGCACAGGATCGCTTAACAGCCAAAACAGAAGGCAGTTTTGATAAGTTCAATCTAGATATAGCACGCATACAGGTATTACCTGCAAATTTTTCTTTTTATGGCTCACTCGCATTACAAGCATCACTGGATAATCTGGATTCATCTGAGAAATTTGGGTTAGGTGGTATTAATGGTGTTCGCGCTTACCCAAGTGGAGAAGGCTTTGGTGACGAAGGCTATCTTGCTCGATTAGAGTTGCGCTATGCGATAAAACAGTTATCACCTTATGCATTCTACGATGCAGGTAGTGTAAAAATTAACCATGACCGTTTTGATACGGGTAAAAACAGTCGCAGCATCTCTGGGGCAGGCGTTGGTTTAAGGTATGACTCCGCGCATTGGGCTGTCGATGGTAGCGTTGCCTGGCAAGGCGCCGGTGGCGACCCAACATCTGACACTAAAGACAATAATCCAATGTACTGGCTTGGCGCACAATACAAGTTTTAGTTACCCAATCTCGACTAATAAAAAGGGCACCTCGTGCCCTTTTTATTATTATCTTGATGAAGCGCAATCTAGTACGGCAATATTAATAGATAGTGATCTACAACCAAGGCTAAAAATATCAACATCAGATATAAAATAGAATACTTAAATGTTGTTTTAGACAATGCATCTGAATATTGCCTGTAGAGCTTTACTGCGTAATAAACAAAGATACCATTTAGTATTAATGTTGATACCAGATAAATCATCCCACTCATCCGCATTGCAAATGGTATTAATGTAACTGCTACTAGGATGATGGTGTAAAGCAATATGTGCAGTCTGGTAAACATTTCTCCATGCGTTACAGGTAACATTGGCAAACCTGATTTTGCATACTCATCGCGTCTATATAGTGCTAAGGCCCAAAAATGTGGTGGTGTCCATGCAAAAATAATCAACACTAGTAACCATGCTTCAGCAGACACCGTTCCCGTCACAGCTGCCCAACCTAAAGCTGGCGGCATAGCGCCAGATAAACCTCCAATGACAATATTAAGTGGGGTTGCAGGCTTAAGAAAAACAGTATAAATCACCGCGTAGCCGACAAAAGTTGCAAAAGTCAGCATCATGGTCAGCGGGTTTACGAAGTAATACAAAATTGCCAAGCCTATTAAAGCAACGACACTCGCGAATATAAAAGTCTGCTTTGAATTCACCTGCCCTGTGGGCAATGGGCGAGCTCTGGTGCGCGCCATCTTTGCGTCAATCTTTTGCTCCACCAAGTGGTTAAATGCAGCCGCAGCACCAGAAGCCATTGCAATACCAATTGTTGCTGGTATCAAAATTTGCAGTGGAACCATACCAGGTGTAGCGAGAAACATACCGATGATTGCGGTAAAGACAATTAACGCTGTCACTCGCGGCTTGCATAAGGTAAAAAAGCTATTAATATCAGCTTTTGTCCCAAATGGATTCATCCCTGTAGTAGCACTCATTGGTTAACCTTTAAATTAATTGCTTTGCGCCTGTACTAGCGAACTAACTCTGTAATCTTGGAGTTTATCATAATCACAGTCATCAAGAGTAATGCCGCACCCATGTTATGTGCAACAGCCAAGACAATAGGTAAATGTAACACTAAATTAGCTACACCTAAGCCAATTTGTATTATTAGTAGCACCAACATCGTTATAGCAAAACTTTTTAAGTTCGGTTGTTTTAGTAAGCGAATGCCTAGCAAACCCAGATAAATAAAAGTAACCAACGCGCCAATGCGATGTATCCATTGAATAGCGACATACGCAGGTAAGCCTAACGGCTCACCCACCCTATTCTCGCCAAGCTCTCGAAACCAATGAAATGCATTATTGAAATCCATTTCTGGCACCCAGGCGCCATGACAAGTTGGAAAATCTGTGCAGGCTAAGGCAGCGTAATTCGTACTAGTCCAACCACCTAAAAAGATTTGCATAAATAAAATCACAATGGCAAATCTTGTAAAAAATCTTGCAGCTGTTGAAGTGAGATAGTTTCCAGAAGACACACCCCAGTGTCGATGCGCTATCCAAGTCAATAAGGCTAAAGTGGTCATTCCGCCCATTAAATGCATAGTGACAATAGCAGGTTTGAGCAACATAGTTACTGTCCACATCCCAAGCATTGCCTGAAAACCTACGATTCCAAGTAATGCTGTTGGTAACCAAGGTGAAACCTTGATCTGATTTCTTTCTCGCCATGCCTGTATAAACAATGCCAACACGAACAAGCCTAAAATACCCGCTAGATAGCGATGTATCATTTCTTTCCATGCTTTAGCATGTTCTACTGGTGACTCTGGATACGTTGCATGCGCATGCGCCAACGCTTCATTACTTTGTGGCACAGTTAATGTTCCATAACAACCAGGCCAATCAGGACAGCCAAGACCTGCATCAGATAAGCGCACATAGGCACCTAACACAACGACACATAACGTTAAAATTGTTGCAATATAAGCTAGCTTCTTAAACACTTTATCCACCCCAAGAATTTTTTAATAGTTTGATCATATCTTTGCGCAAGCCTTTAGGTTCGGCCTTCCCAGAATAGAACATCATCAAGTTATGCATTGGATCCACCAAATAAATGCTAGCCTCAGGAGCAACTTCATCAAATTTGGTCACAAACTCCTTTTGTGCTAAATCATTTGCTGGCAAAATAATTAGGGCTGGAAATTTTGTTTGTAACGCTTTAATACGCGTAGCATCAAAATCATTCTTTAAAATTAGAATCCGTTGCACACGGTCCTCTTCTTTATATAATGATCTGTGTACTCTATTTAGCTTATCAACATTCTCTTCACAAGCTAGATTACAGCTTGTAGAATCAATCATCACAATGCTCCAGATTTTATTCCACTGCGTGTCAGCAAAAGGCTTGCCATTGATATCCGTGAAGGCAGGAATTGTTAACTCAACTACAGGTGAAACAAGTTGACCAAAACTTTTACCACCCGGTCTTACATTCAATAAATGTAAAGTCGACGCGATTGTAAACGGTAATATAAAAACAACAGCTAGCAGCAGTAATATCTTTTTGTCTTTACCGGCTTTTGCTTGTTTATCAAGATTGACCTGACTCATTTTCCCTACTTTCCTTTTTTGACCTCTTAAGATTTAATACGATATAAATGACAAATAGAGTGAATGCAAACCCGAACCACTGATAGGCATACCCTAAATGTATATTAATGCGACTTTTTGGTACTGGCCATTCTCTTACATAACCGCCAGCTTGATCACCAGGCGCAAGTCTCACGATAAATGGTTTCACATTAAACGGCACCATTGACTGGTATCGTTGCATATCAATATGTTGCCAGAGCGGTTGCCAAATAGCATTTTCATCAGGCTTAGCTTCTAACGTAAATACTTTATCTAATGGGAAAAATAAATCCCCTACAAAAACTTGCTTTCCTGCGGGTGTATGAATAACTGGCAAGTCACGGTTAGGGTTTCCCGCAATCCAGCCACGGTTAACTAATACATAGTAATTGTCACCCTCAACCTTAACAGGCGTAATCACATGGTAGCCAGCCTGTGAATTATGCACGCGGTTATCTAGTATCATTTGATACTCAGGCATATATTCACCCTTAAAGCTAACCCTTTTATAAAGCCAGTCCTCTTTGTTGTCGATAATTGAGGGTAGTTTTATCGGTTCTGTTTTAAGTCCTTGATCAATCTGCTGCTGTGCAATTATTTTTGCTTGGGCTTTATTGTATTGCCAGAAACCTAAGCGAATGCATATCGCCATCACTATCAGCGTAGCGAGTGTCATTCCTATTGTTGGCTTAAAACTGTAACGACTCATCATCTTTCAGACAGAATTTAAATACCAGTTTGCAAACCTAAGGCAGAGGTCGCATAATAGTATGAAATTATTTGGAGTGTAAAAATGTTATTCAAAGTTATCGTCATTGGTATGTTAATTTTGATTTGCTATAGCTTGTTTTCAGCATTGTATTACATGATGAAAGGTGAGAAACATAATCCTAAAATGGTCAAATCACTCACTTGGCGCGTTGCCTTATCAATTACATTGTTTTTAATTTTGTTACTTGGTTTATATACAGGCGTAATTGTTAGGGTTCCTAATTAATCAAAGGTATATCAGCCTACTTTCACGCCTTGATCATTACTGATCACTTGCTTTATAAAATGAGTAAGACAGCGTAACAGTCTGAATATCCTTGGGCAAATCGGGACTCACAAAAAATCGAATTGGCATATCTTTAACCTCACCAGGTTGCAGGGTCTGCTGATTGAAACAAAAGCATTCAATTTTCTTAAAATATAAAGAGGCTACCTCTGGTGAAACACTGGGTACTGCCGAACCTATTACAGCTTTAGTACTATTATTAACTGCTTTATAAGATGTCAGCTTAATTTCACCAGGTGATAATATCACTTTTGGCTCATTCGCTTCAAAACTCCAATCAAGTCCTGGCATTGTTGACCCTGTAAAAATAACCGTAACCTTTCTTGAATGGTCTACCTTTACATTTTTTGTAAGTTCAGTTGCTGACGTATCACCTCTGCCATTCAAGCCGATTGCATTGCAAACCACATCATACAAAGGAGCAAGTGCAAAACCAAAAGCTAATCCAGCGACTGCAATGATGACTAGTTTGACCGCTAACTGCTTATTTGTATTATCCTTATTGATCATTGTGGCTGCATTCCAGCGCCCATGTAAATCGCAACGCAAAACATAATCACAGCAATTGCGGCAATGACTAACGCTATGAGTAAACTTTTTTTGTCTCTTTTCTTAACATCATCCATTTAATTATCCTTTGTCAAACACTCTAGCCAAGCTATAGACAGCTATAGCTAATTTATAGTTCTGACAGATAGTAAGTATAGAAAAAAATAACGCCACTGGTTGTACCAAGTGGCGTTATTAATTAAATTGCGTCTATAGCCAGTAGATAAAGACAAACAAGATTAACCAGACCACATCCACAAAGTGCCAGTACCAAGCCACCCCTTCAAAAGCAAAGTGGTTGTCTGGTTGGAAGTGACCTTTATTGACGCGCAATAAAATCATAAATAGCATTACAGTACCCATAGTCACATGGAAACCATGGAAGCCAGTTAACATGTAAAACAATGATCCATAGATCCCTGAATCAAAGCTAAACCATGCATGACTGTATTCGTAAGCTTGCAAGCACAAGAACAACACACCCAATAAGATAGTCAGAATCAATCCCCATGTTAGTTGCTTACGGTTGTTTTTCAATAAGCCGTGATGACCCCATGTTAATGTCGCACCAGAAATTAAAAGAATCAATGTGTTGATTGCAGGCAAACCTAATGCATGCATCTTTTCAACAGACTCAGTCGCTGCTGGGCCTAATGTTGGCCATACCGCTTCGAAGTTAGGCCATACTAATGTCGATTGGCTAATCCACTCTAGTGCAAATGTACGAATGTAAAACAATGCACCAAAGAAGCCTGCAAAGAACATCACTTCGGAGAAAATAAACCAACCCATACTCCAGCGGAAAGAAGTGTCGACTTGCTTATTGTAAAAACCAGACACGCTTTCTTTAATAACATCTGCAAACCAGCCATACAGCAAATACACGAACACTAGCAAACCTGCTACTAACACATAATTACCAGAAGCATAATCGTTCATTTGCATGGCAAATCCACCCGCCATCAGGAATAATGCAATTGAAGCTATTAATGGCCAGAGTGATGGTGCTGGCAAGTAATAGTTATTCGTATTCTGACTCATTTTCTCTCCCTATCTCTTTAATTCTAATTTATACAAACAGTATTATTTAACTGTTGGCGGCGTTTCAAATGTATGGAATGGTGCTGGTGATGGCACAGTCCACTCAAGTCCATGTGCGCCTTCCCAAGCTTGTGCTTCAGCTTTCTTACCACCTTTAATACATTTAATAACAACATATAAGAATAGTAACTGGCTAATTCCTAATGCAAACGCACCGATTGATGAAATCATATTGAATTCAGCAAACTGAAGCGCATAGTCCGGGATACGACGCGGCATACCAGCCAAGCCTGTAAAGTGCATTGGGAAGAAAGTAACATTAAACGCGATTGTTGTTAGCCAGAAATGCCATTTACCTAGCGTTTCGTCATACATGTGACCTGTCCATTTAGGTAACCAGTAGTAAACTGCACCCATGATAGACATCGCAGCGCCTGAGAATAGTACATAGTGGAAATGTGCTACTACGTAGTAAGTATCTTGTACTTGAATATCTACAGGTAGAATTGAGCAGACCAAACCACTGAAACCACCAATAGTAAACAAGAACACAACTGCAATTGAGAACAACATAGGTGTTTCAAAAGTCATCGAACCTTTCCACATCGTTGCAACCCAGTTAAACACTTTCACACCAGTTGGAATAGAAATTAACATCGTGCTGTACATGAAAAACAACTGACCTGCAACTGGCATACCTGTTGTAAACATGTGATGTGCCCAAACAATGAACGAAAGCAACGCGATCGCAGCTGTTGCATAAACCATTGATGCATAACCAAATAATGGTTTACGAGCAAATGTTGGAATGATGGTAGAAATTAGACCAAATGCTGGCAAAATCATAATATACACTTCTGGGTGGCCAAAGAACCAGAACACGTGTTGCCATAGTACTGGATCACCGCCACCTGCCGCATCAAAGAATGTTGTACCGAAATTGCGATCAGTCAACAGCATAGTTAATGCACCTGCAAGTACTGGCATTGAAGCAATTAGCAAGAATGCAGTAATCAACCAAGTCCATACAAATAATGGCATTTTCATTAAAGTCATGCCTGGCGCACGCATATTAAGTATGGTCGTAATAATGTTGATCGAACCAACAATAGATGAAATACCAAGAATATGTAATGCCAGGATTGACATATCAACTGCCATAGATTGATTTTGTACTGATAGTGGCGGATACATTGTCCAACCACCAGCAATTGCTCCACCAGGAACAAATATTGATGTAATCAATAAGATTGCTGCTGGAACCATCAACCAAAAGCTCATGTTGTTCAGCCTTGGGAAGGCCAAGTCTGAAGTACCAATCATCAATGGAATCATCCAGTTAGCAAAACCTACAAACGCTGGCATGATTGCACCAAAAATCATAATCAGACCGTGAAGCGTTGTTAGCCTATTAAAATTCTCTGGTTCAACGAATTGTAAACCAGGCTGAAATAGTTCAGCACGGATGCCAAGCGCTAATGCACCAGCAAACAAGAACATAAAGAAGCTAAACCATAGATACAATGTACCAATGTCTTTATGGTTTGTAGATGCAACCCAGCGCATTATGCCAGTTGGATGCCCATGATCTGCATGATCATCGTGATGTGTTGCAGTTGTTGTACTCATCAGTTTCTCCTAAAAACTAAAGCTTTAAATCTAAATAATTCAAAAATTTAATGGTAATTTATGCTTAACGTGCTGCTTTCACTGCAGAAGGCTGCGCAAAGTCGCCAGTACTGTTACCTAATGCATTACGCTCATAAGCGATTACAGCTGCAATATCAGTGTCACTTAACACATCTTTCCATGCAGGCATGATGTTTTTACCATTTAAAAGTATATTGATATGACCTTCAATTGGACCAGTTGCAACCGCACTACCTGTCATCGCTGGGAACGCTGGTGGAATACCAGCACCTGTCGCACCATGGCATACCGCACAGTTTTTCTCGTAAACGGCTTTACCTGCTGTGACCAACTCATCCATCGTCCACTCTTTGTCTGCGCCTGCATCAGCTGCTGCTGCAGCTTCTTTCTGCGCAGCAACCCAAGCGTTGTAGTCAGCTTCTTCTTTAGCCTCTACAACGATAGGCATGTAGCCATGTGCCTTACCACAAAGCTCTGCGCACTGTCCACGGTAGGTACCAGGCTTGTCAACTCTGATCCAAGTTTCTCTTACAAAACCTGGAATCGCATCTTGCTTAACGCCAAACTCAGGAATCCACCATGCATGAATCACATCAGCGGCAGTAAGTAAAATTTTGATTTTTTTACCAACTGGTACAACCATTGGATTATCGACTTCTAGAAGGTAGTTTTCACCTTTATCTTCTTGGTTTTTGATTTGTGCTTCAGGGGTTGACAGCGTACTTACAAATTTAACATCTTGTTCTAAATAGTCATAAGCCCACTTCCATTGTGAACCAGTAACCTTGATGCTCATATCGGCTGCAGTTGTATCTTTCATTGCCAATATGGTACGTGTTGCAGGAACTGCCATGCTAACTAAAATGATAACTGGGATAATAGTCCAAACGACTTCAAGCCAGTGGTTTTCATGAAACTGCGCAGCTTGATGACCAGCTGATTTACGATGTTTGAATATTGAATAAAACATCAAACCGAATACCACGACAAAAATCGCAGCACACACATACAAAATCAACATGTGTAAATCATAAATTTGACTAGCAATATCTGTTGCTGGCGCTTTTAAGTTTAATGCATAGTCTGCGCGCGCATTTACCGCAAACAAGGTTAAAAATGTAGCACCCAAAGAGAGAATTGTTCTCTTGTTCATAACTGAATCCACCCCAAAAAATTGTGAACAACTAAAATGATTAAGTCAAAAAATTCCAAATAAACCCAGGAAATTCAATGACAACTAACATGTCAACCATAACTCGGCTGCATATTTTATTATTACTAAAAATATTTTGATTTAAATCAATCAGCGACTGCGGATAATATGCTAAATCTAAAATTTGGGTAAATTTAGCACACCCATTTCTGCTTATCAAGAAAAATGTAACAAAATAGTTACATTATTTTACATTTTGAACAGGTGTGTAAGTCAGTGTTGAGGGTAGTCAGAACAGGCCACTGAGGCCTTTTGTGGTGCCGGGAGGGGGAATCGAACCCCCACGTTGTCACCAACGCGGGATTTTGAGTCCCGTGCGTCTACCAATTCCGCCATCCCGGCAATTTGGATCATACATTACTGTATAATTGCAACGGCGCAATTATAGCAAGCTCTTCATTATTTGCGAAACTTAAAATACTATTTATCTTAATTTTCTATGAAAACGCAAGACTTCGATTTCCATTTACCAGAACATCTAATCGCACAACACCCAACAGAAAGTCGTAGTGCTAGCCGACTATTGTATTTAAACTCATTAACTGGCGATATTGTTGATGAACAGTTTATAGATATAGCTAATCACTTTTCCTCAAAAGATTTGCTGATTTTTAATGACACGCGCGTTATCAAAGCAAGGTTATTTGGGAAAAAGGCGACTGGCGGTAGTGTTGAAGTCTTGATTGAACGCGTGCTAAACGATCACGAAGCCTACGCACTTATTCGGTCATCTCGCTCACCCAAATCTGGTAGCTTGCTTAGGCTTGCGGAAGTACTCGATGTGGAAGTGATTGGGCGCAATGGTGATTTATTTCACGTAAAGTTTTTGAGTGATACTCCATTATTGGAACTTTTAGAGCAATATGGCAATTTGCCGCTACCACCTTATATTACACATTCAGCTGATGCTATTGATGAGACGCGCTACCAAACAGTTTATGCCAAACATGCTGGCGCAGTAGCCGCACCGACTGCAGGCCTGCATTTTGATGAAATTGTGCTTTCAAAACTGAAAGCCAAAGGTGTTCGAATAGCTTATATTACACTTCACGTTGGCGCAGGTACCTTTCAGCCAGTCAAAGTAGAAAACATAGTGGAACACAAAATGCACAGTGAGGTTTACCATATTCCCGAAGAAACGATACAACTCATTGAGAAAACACGGGCAGCAGGTGGAAAAGTTACAGCCGTTGGCACCACAGTACTTAGAGCATTGGAAAGTGCCGCCCAAGAAACAAAACTGTCTGCCGGCAATCAAGAAACCAGCATTTTCATCACCCCGGGCTTCATATTCAACGTTGCGGACCGATTACTGACAAATTTCCATCTACCCAAGAGTACACTACTCATGTTAGTGTCTGCTTTTGCTGGTTACAATAATATAAAAAAGGCCTACCAGCATGCAGTAAATAGTGAATACCGATTTTTTAGTTATGGCGATGCCATGCTATTAGAAAGGCAGCCCTGATTTCATTTATTGAACAAAGTCATCACTATTTATGACTAACGTTGCAAACAACATAATCCATCAAACTGGAGACATTACAAATTGAATACACAAAACACATTAGCAAAAACGAGTCTTTTTCTGTTTAGCATTATTTTCACTGCGGTTATACAAGCAGCTGTTCTCCCTGAGGCCAAGCTTGCACTAAAAATCCCGATGGCTAAAGAACCGACCACCAGACCAATGACTGTGGCATATCATCCGGCGCTTATGCACTATTATGTAGCCGATGGCGGCTTGGCTCCAATGGGGACAGAATGGTCAGCGCCCATTTCAAAGTCACAAGTCCATGCTTTTGATGAGAATGGAAAGTATGTTAACTCTGCGGGGCCAGGTTTTGATAATCGATCCATCTACTACAACCCTAACACAGGCCATATTGAGACGATTACATTTAATATTTCAAGCGAACTTGGGTTTGCTCCAAATACAGGTATGTACGCGCTGGAAATGACTGAAGAAGGCAAAATTAAGGATAGTTCTACAGAAATTAGACAATACCACCCCGCATTTGGCGATGGTTTTACTATGCCATCTTACGATGCAGACAATGACCGCTACTTTGCCAAACAAAAACGAAGCAATAAAGTGCTGATCGTTTCTACTAAAGAGCCTAAGCCAATTGGTGAAATTACGCTAGATATCGCTGCTGCAGGTGCAAAATTCGACGATATAAGCGATAACTTTGTCGCATACACTGGTTCTAAAGGTGAAGAGTTGGCGCTCTTGGATTTAGACCATGATGCCTTTTTAGTTTTTGATTTGACAGGTAAATTTGTAGCTAAAAGCACTATTCCAAAAGGTATCAAACTACGTGCCAAGAATTATTACAATGGGCTTGGCTACACCAATAACATGTTCTTTTTATACAATGAAAATGAGGGTGAATTTGGTACTTACCATGGCTACCAAATTATCAAATAAATCGTTAGCTTGAAATAAAAAACCGCGCTATGGCGCGGTTTTTTATTGCTTAATCAACTTCACTTGCCAAGCATGCCAGCTAACTTACCTGACAACATAGCAAATACAGCACCTATAACCGTTGAAATAATTACTAATAATGCCGGGTTTGATAAATCCAACATCGTCGCATTCGCTGCTGTACCACCTGTTAGTGCTAAGCCTGCTGTTGCGGCATAGCCATATACGTTTGCGGGGACGACCGAAAGTAAACTAATTCCAGCGACAATAACCAGCAAAAATACTGTTACACCGATAATGACTGGTGCTGCTAAAGCCCCCAATCCACCCAGCATTCCGGAGCTGACTAGATACAAGGCTATAGCTGCAATCACTGCGCCATAAGACATACCAGCAATTGTTTTTTGTAATGCTGCCGCATCTCCGCCTGTATGAAAGTAGCATCCCCAAGCGATAAAGCCTACCCAGACCAACGCCACCCCAGCTAAAGGGTTTAATGCTAAAAATGCCCAAATTCCACCAAGTACTGCAATACTTACTGCTAATGCTGTTAACTTTGACATACCTTTATCTCCCTAAAAAATTACTTCTTATAAAAATAATGTTGCGAGAAAAGCGATCAACTCTCATGAATTTAATACATTGTTATATGCACCAAAACAAATCAAATTGACAGTGCATGGTATGCCCATTTTGGTGCATTTTGCAATGTTTTAATTTAAACGGAAGTATAAAAAAGAGAACTATTGGAGATAAAAACGAATTAATTTTCTGCGATCGTTGTTTTGTAATCCCAGTATTTTCGCCATTTTGCTATGACTAGGTTCGGGTACTTGGCCTTACCTAAACTGCCATTATAACGACCTAATGCACGAAATAAATTTCCGCGTTCAATGTCGAGATAGTGCCTTAAAATTGTGCAGCCATACCTAAGATTGAGCCGCAAATCGAAAAGATTATGCTCTTTATTTCCAATTGCCTTAGTCCAAAATGGCATCACTTGCATATAACCACGCGCTCCTACACTAGAGACAGCATACTTCTTGAACGCACTTTCAACATTAATTAAACTCAGCACTAACTGTGGGTCTAATCCAGCGCGTGTTGCCTCATAATGCACAGAGATTAAAAAACCTTCTCGATAGTCCTTGTTAGGCATTCTAGATTCTAGACGTCGCGACATCTCACTTAACCAGGCCTGCCCTTGCTCATTATCGGAGAACATGAGCTTAGGTGCTGCCAAATCACTGACAGATTTTTGCATCAAAGCTTTAACACTATTGGATAGCGCTTCTTCACGCTGACCACCTGCCAAAGAAGCGCTAGCAAAAAAAAGTATCGTTAAAAAGAATATTCTTTTAAAAATAATAGTTTTCATCCAGCAAGACCAAGCAAAAATAATGCCTTATGCTAACCGTTCCCGAATAAAAGAGACTAACTCTTCTATAGGTACATTTTGCGCCGTTGCATCTTGGCGCCCTTTATACTCCACAATACCCTCATTGATTCCGCGCTCACCAATCACAATTCGGTGTGGAATGCCCATTAAATCAGCTTCTGCGAACATCACACCTGGACGCTCACCACGATCATCCAGTAATACATCAACACCTTGGTTTAATAAATCATGGTAAATCTGATTAACTTTTGTCTCAACCAATTCACTCTTATTCAAGCCAATCGGACATATAACAACAGTAAACGGTGCCATGCTTAGCGGAAAAATAATACCATTTTGGTCATGTCCCTGCTCAATTGCGGCACCTACAATACGAGAAACCCCAATGCCATAACATCCCATCACCAATGGGTTGGATTTTCCATTTTCATCTAAATAAGTTGCCTGCATGGCTGCTGAGTATTTTGATCCCAATTGAAAAATATGCCCAACTTCAACACCTCTGCAAAGTGAAAGTTTACCCTTTCCATCAGGGCTTAAATCACCATCAACTACATTGCGCACATCAGAAACCATTAGTGGCTCAGGTAAGTCTCGACCAAAATTGACACCATTTAGATGTAGTTTAGGCTTATTAGCACCACACACGAAGTCACTCATGATAGCAACGGTTTTATCTGCGATGACTTTTACGTTGCCATCCACCCCTACTGGACCAATAAAACCAGGTGGGCAATGCAGATGATTGCGCACCTCCTCTTCTGTCGCAAATCTAAAGTCCGCTAAACCATCTAATTTAGATAACTTCACTTCATTTAATTGATGGTCACCTCTCAGCAACACCAAATAGAATTGTTCACTGGCCATTAAAGCAATCGCTTTGACTGTTCTTTGGATACTAATACCCAACAAGTCAGCAACATCTTCACATGTAGTTTGCTTTGGCGTATCAACCTCTTGCATGACTTCAGTAGCAGCTCTTCGCTCACCCGTTGTCACCGCTTCTGCCAATTCAACATTTGCTGCATAGTCTGAACTTTCACAATAAGCCAGCGCATCTTCGCCGCTGTCGGCCAATACATGAAACTCTTGTGACCCATCTCCTCCGATAGCACCAGAGTCTGCTTTCACCGCGCGAAATTTCAACCCTAAGCGTGTAAAGATGTTGCTATAGGCCTCATGCATTTTATGATAGGTATTAACTAAGCAATCATGGCTAGTATGAAAGGAATAAGCATCTTTCATTAAAAACTCGCGTGCGCGCATCACACCAAAACGTGGGCGAATTTCATCACGGAACTTAGTCTGAATTTGATAAAAATTGAGTGGCAGTTGTTTATAACTACTGATCTCTTTACGCGCTATGTCAGTAATCACTTCTTCATGCGTAGGACCAAAACAAAAGTCACGCTCGTGACGGTCTTTAATTTTAAGCATTTGTGGCCCAAATACTGCCCAACGCCCTGTTTCATCCCATAGCTCTTTTGGTTGTATTGCTGGCATGAGCAACTCTAGTGCACCTGCCTTGTTCATTTCATCTCGAACAATTGCTTCCACCTTTCTAAGAACGCGCAATCCTAGTGGCATCCAGCTGTATAGGCCGCTACCTAGCTTTTTAATTAAGCCAGCACGTACCATCAATTGATGGCTTATCAGTTCCGCATCACTAGGTGCTTCTTTTTGAGTCGAGATAAAAAATTGAGATGTCCGCATAATTCTGTCAAGAGGTTGAAAGAGTGTGGATTTTAGCGCGAAAAGGACTCGAAGTCAGCTAAAGCTTCATACTCAAGCTTATCGTTGAGGTGTTTTTTTTGGTTGAACGATAGGGCTATCACTTGGAAAAAAATTGTCTTTCCAATCCTCAAACGGCACTATGGTTGCAGGCGCACCATTGTCATAGAACCAACTATCCACAGCATATCGTTCTTTAGTTTTGATTTCATGAATCACCGCTGTCGTGTGTGGCCAGCCATTAAAAAAGAAATTGCGTGTGCGCATATCTTCTATTTCATGAAAACGCATATATCCTGCCTGCCTAAGCAGGCGCATGTAAGTTGTAGTATTGATAGCCTCATCGTTGCAATCTTGCTGACCTGAAAAATCAGAATTGCCAAAGGTCCCCGCCCTGTCATTACTGGTGCCAGTTTTATTACCGACGATTTGTTCGAGCAACCCTATTGCTTTCGCAATATATTGACGTTCAAGCGCAGCGTTCTGTGGCGGTGGCTCAAATAGTTCAACTATTGGTTGCCAATCAGCTTGGCTCAACGATAATTGCGACATTTTTGCACAACCGCCACCCTGACAAAATGAGAATTCATGCAAATAGGGTGTTTTACGATAAATCTGCTGAATGTCTGCAAATTCGGCAAACACAGCCTGTGCAAAACAAATGGAAATTAAACTAAAGAATAAGAGGCTTATCCGACAGTTCATTTTTTTTACGCTGCATCACTTTTTTACGTTTATTCTTTATTGCATCTATTGGAAAGTGCTTTTCTAGTGCGGCCGTTATTTCTTCTATACCTTGTAAAACTCCAGCTTCAAACTCACCGCGTCTAAATAACATCTCCATATCATGACAAATGATATCCCAGCGGTCATATCCAACATGCTTATCAATGCCTCTGTCAGCGACGATTTCTACATCGCGATCCGCCAATAATAAGTAAATCAGCACACCATTGTTTAATTCCGTATCCCAAATATTGAGCAGACTAAACAGTTCTATTGCTCTATCTCTAGGCTTCTTGCTTCGTAGAATTTGATATGGATGCAAACCTGCCTCAACGACAAATCTTATTTCACCCGTGTGCTTTGTTTCGCTACCAGTAATAGCAGATTCAATCCGCTGTAAAGATAGTGCTGAAAAGTGCCGTGATACCTGCCAAGGATTGTTTAACAATAAATGTTTGAATAATCGTTTAAGTTTTTTCAACATTACCAGCTCCCAGATGCACCACCGCCACCAAAGCCGCCCCCTAAACCGCCACTAAATCCACCACCGCCAAAGCCACCACTGTAGCCGCCGCCTCTGGATGGATAACCACTATAGCCATTCACGCCACGCCCATTACCCATCATTAGGGTGAAAATAAATGCAATCAGCCCAAGTATGCCTGCTCCTAGTAGTGACAATCCAATAAAAAATACCAAAGTACCAATCAAGCCTCCGTTAAGTGCACTACCGATGAAAGTTCCAAAAACTCCTCGAAGAATCATGCCAGATATCATTCCACCAAAAAGCAGGAATGGTAAAAAACCCTCTAACTGTGCGGCATTGAGACTGCGTTTCTGGGGTTCAGGTAAGGGTTCACCGTCAATCATACTAATGAGCTGATTAACTGCAGCATCTATCCCGCCAGCAAAATCACCTTGCTTAAAATATGGCGTCATAGTTTCCGTGATAATGCGTTTCGCATATAAATCAGGAATTGCGCCCTCCAAGCCATAACCGACTTCGATTCGCATTTTACGATCGTCTTTTGCGATTAATATCAGCAAACCATCGTCAATGTCTTTTCGACCAACATTCCATTCATCTACTACGCGAATTGCAAATTGCTCAATCGCTTCAGGTTGCGTTGTCGGCACGAGCAAAACTGCTATTTGGCTACCTTTTGCTTCTTCAAAGGCTTTCAACTTGCCTTCTAAAGCAGCTTGCTGCGTTGATGATAATGTCTGCGTTAAATCAACCACCCTTGCCGAATAGGCTGGAACCTCTACCAATGCAGCCAGCGCAAGCTGAGAGATTAACAGCGCCGCTGTAAAAAACAGAATTGAGTTTGATTTAATGAATCGCTTCAACAGTCTAAAACACCATTAGAACTCGACTTTTGGGGGTGTTGAAATCGCTTTTTCATCTTCAACCGCAAATGAAGGCTTCACATCATAGCCAAATATCATCGCCGTGAGATTTTTAGGGAAGCTACGAACTGCAATATTGTAATCTTTAATGGTTGCAATATATCGATTTCTTGCTACGGTTACTCGATTCTCGGTACCCTCCAACTGCGCTTGTAAATCTCTGAACCCTTGATCCGCTTTGAGGTTAGGGTAATTCTCTGCTACCAACATTAATCGCGACAAAGCGCTAGTCATTTGACCTTGTGCTTCTTGAAACTTCGCCATTGCCGCGGGATCGTTCAACATCTCCGGCGTCATTTGAATGCCGCCAATGCTCGCGCGTGCTTTTGTCACTTCAGTAAACACTTCCTCTTCATGCGCTGCATACCCTTTTACAGTTTCAACCAAATTAGGTACTAAATCTGCACGCCGCTGATACTGATTCAACACTTCTGCCCAGCTTGCTTTCGCTTCTTCATCTAATGATTGAAATTCATTATAGCCACAACTACTGAGCGTGAGCATAGACAATACCAATAGGCACTTTGACAATATATTTTTCATCATATCCCCTTTAAATAAAGCGATTAACGATAGACACCAACTGCCTTCATATCACAGGTAGTATATGGTGCTTATTGCGTAATTTACAAGTTAGCAATTGTTAATTTTGCCAAACATAAATCTTCCCAAGTCATTGCTTTATCAGGTAAATTGGTTAACAAATGCTGTAATGAGTAAGTTACAACCACTGGTCTGTCCTCGAACATATGCGTCTTCCCTCGCAACTGCTTGATTGTGAGCGCATTATCTAATAGCTGCTGCGCTTCGAATTCACCCATCACTACAATCACCTTAGCTTGTAGCTCACTTAGCTGCATGGTATCAGTCAAGATAGTATCTTGTTCTACTACAACACCAATCGCTTTTAATATATTCTTCAGCAGTTGCTCTGCTTCCTCATCCACCGTCTGTTTTAATATAAACAGCCAATCATTGTCCACACTCGAAATTAATCTCAAGGAGAGTTGTGGCTTATCCGGCTTATGGCTCTGCTCTTTGTTCTCAGTTTGCACTGAATGCGGTGGCGTTACCGAAACATTCCCATTACTCTGCTTACGCAGCTGCCAAATAGGCAGCAACTCAAGTTCTCTTAATAAATCCTCACGGTCCATCATATTAAATCGCTAATCGCATGATTACTGCATCTTCCCTATTTTGCCCTAATGGGTAATAGCCTTTTCGCACACTTACCTCTATAAAACCCATCTTTTGATATAAAGCAATTGCGGGTGCATTACTGGCGCGCACCTCCAAAAACACATATTCTGCACCCATTGCAGCAGCTTCTTTATTCGTGTGTCTGAGTAAAGCACTTCCATAACCTTGCCTCTGAAAAGAAGTAGCGACACTTAAATTAAGCAGCTGTGCTTCGTCTAAGACAACCATTGCCACCGCATAGCCAATAATCGCATTATTCTGCATCATGACCCATGCATGATGGCCAGCACGCAAAGAGCCCTGAAAATTGCCACGCGTCCAAGGATGTGTGTAAATAGTTTGCTCTATTGCCATCACCGCGTCCAAATCATTCTCCTGCATGGACCTGAAGAACGGTGTAGTAGTCGCTGTCATAAACGCTGACCTTGCTCTCGCTCCTTGGCAGTCAATGCTACTCGGTTACGTATATAAATTGGTCTTGCATTACTGGCGTCTGTTCCAAGCCCTGACTCAAAAATTGGCTTGGCTAGATCAATCATTGCATCAGCTTTAGGCGTCATATCTGGCAGTGTTTTTATTATTTTTTCCTGATAACGTTGCGCTAAAACATCTGCATAAACCTTCCAAGCTGTACCTACACCATACCAATTATTACCATCAACATCAGGCACGTCAATCGGCTTATAAACCCCTGCTGGCTGGACTTCTTGCCAAGCATCGTCGCGCTTCTCATATACAGCATGATACACCTCTTTCATTCGCGCATCTGAAGCTGCTATAACACGCTGTGCACCACTTGCCTGTGCCAATGCCATTAACACATTAATTCCCGTGACTGGTATGCCAGCACCAAAAGCCAAACCTTGTGCTACACCACAAGCAACGCGAACACCTGTAAATGAGCCTGGACCAGCACCAAAGGCTATCCCATCTAAATCCGTAAGCTCTAATTCTGCACTTTCGAGTAATTTCTGGATTTCTGGCAGGACAAGTTGAGAGGCAGCCTGACCCGCAAAGCGGTTATATTGATAAACACTCCCTCCATCTGTAACCGCCAAAGACAAAAATTCAGTTGATGCATCTAAAGCCAATATTTTCATAAACGTTATTTTGACATTAAACTTACTGGAACGCGCAATTCTCTAGATATAAAAAAGCGCTAAGGGGTTACCTTAGCGCTTTTTAAATTGTATAGCGGCAAGTTAAACTTATTTTTTATTAGTTTTAGCTAACGCTTTTGCTTCTTTTTTTGCTTTTAATTGCGCTGCTTGTAATTCTTTAGCTGCTTTGGCATTTTCAACTGCATTGCCACGCATATGTGATGAAGTGCCATTCTCATGCGACTCGCAATCCATACCCATTAGTGTTTTCTGGCAATCAGCAAAAGCCATATTCATTGAAAAAACACCTACAGCTAAAACAGCATACAAACTTTTTTTGTTCATTTATATTTCCTAGTAATTGATAATATGAGCGCTAGATTGTGAATCGCAACCAGCTATAGAACCGAATTATATATTAACAATTACCGATATAACTGAACTTTTACAATTGGTTTCAACTGTTACACTTTGCATACATTTTTTCATAATCTAGCTACAATTGTTTGATTTTAATGACAAAAAAGTAGGTTAAATTGTCAACCAATTGACATGTTTGACGAAAAATCCACACCCCTTAAACAAAAAAACGTAAAGCTTTTAAGCTTTACGTTTTT
>JBNLAC010000040.1:0-21329 GCA_050301935.1 Methylophilaceae bacterium
TTGCTGTTTATCCAGTTGGCGGCACGTACCAAAAACATCTTGATCAATTTAGCCATGGATCTGCGGATCAGATACAACATCGCCAATTAAGCGCCGTGTTATACCTGAATCAAAACTGGCAAAGCCAGCATGGTGGCGAACTTAGGTTACATATTGACGATAGCAATCACCTAGATATATCACCAAATGCAGGCCGCATTGTCCTTTTTCTATCTGCCAAATTCTGGCATGAGGTGTTACCAGCGCAAAGAGAGCGCCTCAGTCTGACTGGCTGGTTTAGAACGCGCAGTCATTTAGTGATTTAATACGAACCGCTTTACAATACGATTTAATACTTTAATGATTAAATCTAGATGCAATTCGCCAATCTAAAATGGATTAATGAGGAACCCTACTCTCTTGATTTTTGTGACGTCTACTATTCATCAGATAACGGTTTAGCGGAAACAGAATATGTGTTTATCAAACACAATCAATTAGTGGAACGTTTTACGAACCTGCAATCTTCAAAGTTTACCATTATAGAAACAGGCTTCGGTACTGGACTTAACTTCTTTTGCGCTTCACAACAATTTTTACTTCATGCGCCAAGCGATGCAACTTTCCGCTTTATTTCTATTGAGCGATATCCACTAAAAGCTGAAGAACTGATTAAAGCAAATTCACGCTGGCCAGTATTTCGCGAACTTGTTACGCAGTTATATACATCCTATGCAACACTCAAAGACGGTTTAAACAGTTTCAGCATTTGCCAAAATCGTATTCAATTAGAATTATGGATAGGCGATGTAAGTAAGTGCTTACCAAAAATAGAAACACCAGCAGACGCTTGGTTTTTGGATGGATTTGCACCCTCTAAAAACGGCGAGATGTGGTCTGAAAATCTGTTTACTGAAATGGCGCGCCTATCAAGAAGCAATACCACTTTTGCCACCTTCACTAGTGCTGGACAAGTCCGCAGACAACTTGAAGCAACAGGGTTTCAAGTTTCAAAAGCCAAAGGCTTCGGCAAAAAAAGAGAAATGCTCTACGGGATAAATCGCTAACGCCGTGCTAACATTTACGCAATCTCACATAAAGGTTATCTAGTGTTAACTGTAATGTTACAAATGGCTGCAATCATTGCCATCGGCGTAATTTGGCAACGCATTGCGCCCACGCATATCCCTGTGCTGTCGCATCGCCGCGCACTGACAGATTTGGTTTTTTATATCTTATTGCCTGCTCTGGTGCTTGATGTGATGTGGAAAGCACCGCTCAATATAGACTCGATTAAAGTGTCACTCACGGCACTCTCAGCACTCTTCAGCTCTCTAGCTTTAATGTGGCTTGTTGTGCACTTTTTAAAGATAAGCAATCCACAAAAGGGTGCTTTATTGATTGCCGCTACCTTCCCTAATGCAACTTACCTTGGTTTACCTGTCACTGCACAAGCGCTTGGCGACTGGTCACAGGCCATCGTCCTCAAATTTGACTTGTTTGCTTGTACACCTTTAGTACTAACCCTGGGCGTTCTCATCGCACACCGCTTTGGCGATAACGATGTAGAACTCCACCCCTTTCTAGCACTGTTAAAAGTACCCCCATTATGGGCTTTGTTACTGGCGATACTACTAAATATTGGAAATATTCCACAACCTGCTGTTATGCATAATGCACTTGATATTCTGGGTGGAGGTGTAGTCCCACTGATGCTGATTGCATTAGGTATGAGTATCCGCTGGGATACCATTAAGTTGAAGTATTTACCTTTACTACTACCAGTGTGCTTGATCGCATTATTAATAGCACCACTAGCAGCACTGACTACCGCATCAATACTAGACTTACCGACACCAACATTAACAACTGCCGTGATTTTAGCTGCAATGCCTACCATGATATTTGGGATTGTGATTTGTGAACGCTATCGGCTAGATAGTGGTTTATACGCTGCAGCAGTTTTTTTGACGACGGTATTAAGTATAGGAACGTTGACTATCTGGTTTAATTTACTTACTGCGAATGCTTTAACTTAAGTTTATTGCATCCATTTAATCGAACAGCCAATACTCTGAATCTGCTCTTTAGGCCCATGTCCTGTTTCTGCTACTTGTTTCATAGCATGGAATAAGTCCCTTGTGCTGTTAGGTGCTGTTTCCTTACGGCTTTCATCAAAGCGTCCACGGTACTGCAGCTCACCTTTGTTATTAAAGCCAAAAAAATCTGGTGTACAAACAGCATCGTAAGCTTTAGCCACTTCTTGTGTAGGATCGATTAGATACGGAAACGGGAAATCCATATCGTTGGCAATTCGTTGCATATTTTCAAAGCTATCTTCTGGATAATCGGTTGGATCATTCGACATAATTGCCACCGTATTTACGCCCAGCATTTTCAGCTCGGTAACGTCGGCAATCAGCCGAGGTAATATGGCTTTAACATATGGGCAATGATTACAGATAAACATCACCAGCAAACCATTTTTGCCCATGAGTAAGTCTCTGGAAAGCGTTGTACCATCGACATTTTTAAGACTAAAGTCTGGTGCCTGCCAACCAAAATCACATACTGGTGGTTGAATACTCGCCATCACTCTCTCCTAAAACAATCTATAATTGTCATGTTACCATTATTAATCGTTCACCACATGCCGCAGAATCGCTTTTACTGCCCAGAAAAACTTGCACTAGGCGCTATCGTTAAACTCCCAGAATCGGCAACTATTCATGCGGTGCGCGTGCTACGTATGGTTGAAGGTGACGAGGCCACCCTATTTAATGGAGATGGTGTTGATTATGCTTGCGAACTCACATCAGTGAAAAAAAATGAAGTACTCGCAAAAGTAAAAGGAAGCAAAGTAATCGATAATGAATCGCCTTTAAACATCACCTTATTACAAGGCATTTCTAGTGGCGACCGCATGGACTATACGATTCAAAAAGCTGTTGAGCTTGGCGTAAGACATATTCAGCCTATCGCCACAGAACGCAGCGTCGTCAAACTGAACCAAGAACGCGCGGCAAAGCGCCTTACTCATTGGCAGAACGTGGCAATTTCTGCGTGCGAGCAATCTGGGCGCGCTTTTGTGCCTACGGTTTTAGAACCGCAGCCGCTTCACCGCTGGTTAGCAGAAAACCCGTATCAAGAGCAATGTCGCATTTTGCTAAACCCAGTTGGCGCGAACCGTATAGCGGCGCTGACAAAACCAATCAGTGATATTCAACTGTTAATCGGCGCTGAGGGAGGCCTAAGCCCTAATGAAATTGAAATGGCATCCAATCATGGCTTTCAATCGATAATATTAGGGCCAAGAATCCTCAGAACTGAAACAGCAGCACTAGCTGCAATAGCTAGCATGCATACATTATGGGGTGACTTCTAAGCGATTTTATTGCTACATAACAACATTGCCGCAAGCCAATATCACATAAACTTCACAGAGCTGGCTATACTTTTTTGCTATAGTTACGAACGTAACGGTATAAACCGTTATCAATAGAATGCAAAATAACTAAATTCTTTTTTAAGTGATATTAATATGTTTGACTTTAGCCACCCTTTAGTACCAACAGGCCAAGATATTGATTTTCTGGCTACAACCATTACCGTATTACTGTCGTTTATTCTTTCGACAACTGTTGCTTATATCTACGTACTAACTTTACAAAAAAGCACTTATTCACGAAACTACTTACAATCTATTGTACTGATTTCAATTATTGCATGTGTCATCATCTTATCTGTAGGCGACAGCATTGCTCGCGGTGTTGGCATCATTGCCGCAGTTGGCATTATCCGATTCAGAACTAACTTTAAAAACCCACGAGATACCATCTTTTTATTTGCATCCCTTGCCGCTGGTATTGCTTGTGGTGCAAGTGCGTTTATTGTTGCGATTGAAGGTACGTTCTGTTTTGCAGTAGCATCCCTATTTCTGCGATATGCTTCTTTTAGCCCAGTTGCTTATTTCGACTGTGTGCTGAGCTTTCAGTTAAATAGTCTTGACCAACAGGCTAGAATAAATGAGATTCTGCAACAATACTGCAGACGATTTGTACTAATTGATTTACAAGAAAACGTAAAGGGTTCTGTTAATCAGTACAATTACCATATCAAAAGAAACAAAAACACTACTAATCAGCAGATTATTGCCGCTCTACAAGCAGATAATTTTGCGCAAAAAGTATTTATTGCTGAAGAACCAAAAGATGATTAGCACTATCAATCAAACCACTGTTTTGACTGACCATACTTAACTACGGTCACAACATCTGGCCCTAATTCGATTCTTTGCCCTTCACTAGCAGTAACCACCCCATCGTTTGCTTCATCAATCGCCGCTAGGTCAACCCATGCATAATTTACAACCTCTCGCATAACAGACCATTTCTTGCCTTTAGGAATCTTAATTTCACGAACATGATTTAGGTTAAAAAATGGTAACTGTGCTAGATAAACCCTATACTTACCGGCCTCTGCAAAATTAACTTCGGATGATGCCGCCAGCAATTGTTGATGACCTAGATAACCCCTCAACTCCTCTACTGTTTCACGCACCGCTGTCTCATATGGCGACTCAGTTTTACTTGATGTATCAACTAGGCTACTTGCTTGCTCTAATCGACCGCCCGGAAACTCATAGTAGTTATGCTTATGTGTTTGAACAAAGAGCAAGTATGTTTTTCCATTTTCTTTACTGACAATCAGCATGCCGGCACTTGCAATAGCCAGTTGACAAGAAAACAACACCATTCCTGACAGCACCCAAATAAACATCCGCTGCACATTTATGAATTGCAACCCCGCTAAAGTTCTTGATGCACTCGGTTTATTCATTTCTGCATTCATTAATTTATAGATGATATTAATTCTTCCACAAAAGAATCTTGTTGGATACAAAAAAAGGAAAAATCAGGTCATTGCATAAAGATATAAATAGTTTAAAGTATGCGCATTATTATTCACCATTGAGTCTCAGATGACGCATGCCTCACAAGAAAATAACAAGTCAAAAGCAGATAATCGACTAGTCTATTTTGATTATTTTAGGGCATTAGCTATCTTACTCATTATCCTTGGCCACTGTTACAATGCTTGGCCTAGAAGCCAAATCTGGGAAGCGACATTAGTCAACCTAATATCGGGTGGAACAGCATTATTTGTATTTATTTCCGGGTTTTTTTTCCACCATGTTTACTTTGCTAAATACCATTATTGGTCATTTATCAAAAACAAAACACAATATGTGTTCTTGCCTTACCTGACTCTGTCTTTGCTTTATATAGCCTATTTCTACCTCACCAGAGGTGAGATAGTCATGGCGAAAGTCATTAATGAATTCTACGGTCCTGATTTAAGCAATACCAGCTTAGTTATCATGAATCTCTTAACAGGTAGAACACTCTGGGCTTACTGGTATGTGCCTTTTGCAATGCTATTATTCCTGTTATCTCCTGTCTTTATCCGATTCATTTCGCTATCACTGAATGCCAAGCTGGTGATTACTGGGAGCCTGTTTATTTTATCAATGTTCGTTCAACGCCCATCATGGGAGATCAACCCAATTCACAGTCTCATTTATTACTTTCCCTACTATTTATTTGGCATCATCTACAGCACAGAGCGCGTTAATATCAACCAGTGGATTGAAGGCAAAGCCTTGCTGCTATTCTTATTCACCATTGCCGTTGCGCTTATCATGTATTTGTTAGGACAAAAAGACAGTATGGGCAAAGCTTCCATTTTCATGTGGCATGGGATTGATTTGATGATTTTTCAAAAAACCACACTTATATTCTTTATGCTGGCTTTCACCATGCGCCTGCAACAATATGACATCTCATTCTTAAAAACCACTGCCAACATGAGCTTCGCTTTTTTCTTTCTTCATCAATGGGCACTAAGCTTTATGCGCAGCACTGGTATGATGGACTTCAAGCATGGGTTTGAGGGTGTACTATTAATATTTTGCGCAGCTGTCATTTTCTCTTATATTGTGGCGCGAATAGTCAAGTTATTGCTTGGTTCTCATTCAAGATATGTAATTGGCTGGTAAGCTAACCGTTATATATTTTTGCTTTTAATACAAATTAATTTTACATTTTTGTATTAATTACATAAAATATCGTTATGAACTTAGGTAATGTTATCCGAGCTAGACGCCAAGCGGCAAAAATGACGCTTGAGTCACTTGCTAAAGCAATTGATGCTGACGCAGGCAACTTATCGCGCATTGAACGTGGAGAGCTAGGCATTTCCGAAGCCCAAATTCGTAAGATTGCCTACGCCCTGCACACAACACCAGCCAGCCTTTTTGCTGAAAGCGATGCTGAAGCCGCTACAACTGCAACACAGGTATCTCCATTAAACACAGAGCAATCCAAAGACTTTGTCCATTGGTTTCGTTCTGCCGCGCCATACATTCATGCCTTTGGTGGTAGCACATTTGTAATTGCCTTTGGTGGCGAAGTGGTCAGTGAACAACAATTTATTGCTCTATCACATGATTTAAACTTACTTGCCAGTTTAGAAGTAAGGTTGGTTTTAGTTCACGGTGCACGTCCGCAAATTGAACAACGCTTAATCAGAGAACAGCTTACACCAGCTTATCACAATGGTTTACGCATTACCGATGATGCGGCAATGGAAATAGTCAAGGAAGCAAACGGTGCTGTTCGCGTAGAGATAGAGGCTTTACTATCAATGGGTATCGCCAATTCACCAATGGCTGGGGCTGATATTCGAGTTGCCAGTGGCAACTTTGTCACAGCAAAGCCATTAGGTGTAATTGATGGTGTGGATTTACAACACACTGGTGAAGTTCGAAAAATTGATAAAGTCGGCATTCAAAAGCGTCTGGATGACGGCGAACTAGTATTACTTTCACCAATGGGTTACTCGCCAACAGGGGAAACATTCAATCTAAGTTTAGAAGACGTCGCGGTCAATGCAGCGATCGCATTGAAAGCGGAAAAACTAATATTTTTAATGGATACACAGGGCGTTAAAAACCTACGCGGTGAACTATTGCATGAAATGACAGCAGAAAAAGCCAAAAACTTGCTACAGCACATAGATCAAAACGACAGTCCTGTCCACTTTAATGAGGATATTGAATATTATTTAAGTGCCGCGGTGAAGGCCAGCGAGCATGGCGTACCACGTACACACCTCATTTCAAGACATCTAGACGGCGCGATTATCCAAGAACTTTTCACAATTGGCGGTGTTGGCACTATGGTAACAGAGCTCTCTTTAGAAACCATGCGCCAAGCAACCATTGACGATGTAGGTGGAATTTTATTGCTCATTGAACCATTAGAGAATGATGGCGTGTTAGTAAGACGAGGTCGTGAACAAATTGAAATGGACATTCAACATTTTTATGTCATGGAACACGACAATAGAGTTATCGGCTGCGCGGCACTACACCCCTATATAGCAGAAAAAATGGCAGAGTTTGCCTGCCTTGCGATTGATCCACAATATAGAGGCGGCGGCCGTGGTGATAAGCTATTTAACTATTGTCAGCAGCAAGCAAAAAGGTTGGGGTTTGATAAAATTTTTTGCTTAACGACACGCACTGAGCACTGGTTTCTGGAACGTGGCTTTGATTTACTACCACTTGAAGATTTGCCACAATCCAAACAAAAACTGTACAACTTACAAAGAAAATCCAAAGTGTATGTAAAAAAATTAGAATAATTATGCTGTAAAATGAGTTTAGAATTTCATAGCCACCTTTTTTTTCGATACAATCTTCTTATCAACTCATAGGAAACATACGCATGATAAGCGAATCAGCTGCCGCCAAAAAGGCCAAGACCCTGTCAGAAGCGCTACCTTATATCAAACGCTTTTTTGATAAAACGATTGTGATCAAATACGGTGGCAATGCCATGACTGACGAAAGCCTCAAGGCATCATTTGCCAGCGATGTCGTTTTATTAAAATTAGTCGGCATGAACCCAGTTATCGTACACGGTGGTGGCCCGCAAATTAACCAAATGCTTGATAGAGTAGGCAAAAAAGGTGAATTCATTCAAGGCATGCGGGTAACAGACGACGAAACTATGGACATTGTTGAAATGGTGCTTGGTCATGTCAATAAAGAAATTGTGCATCTTATTAATCGCCATGGCGGCAAAGCAGTAGGTTTGACTGGCCAGGACGGTAACTTTATCCACGCAGACAAACTCATGATGGAAGACATCAATGACAAACAGAAAATGATTGATGTTGGACAGGTTGGTAAAATTAGTAAGATTGACCCGAGTATCATCAATTTTCTGGATAGCGGTGACTTCATTCCTGTTGTTGCACCGATCGGTATCGGTGAAGATGGCAGCACATTTAACATTAATGCAGATGTAGTCGCAGGTAAAGTAGCTGAAATCTTACGTGCAGAGAAACTCGTTCTACTCACCAATACACCAGGTGTGCTAGATAAAGATGGCACCTTACTGACAGGTTTAACGCCTAGAGAAATAGATAATATGGTAGCCGATGGCACCCTTTCTGGCGGCATGCTGCCGAAAATTGGCTCGGCATTAGACGCTGCCAGGAGCGGCGTGAAAGCTGTGCATATTATTGATGGTCGTGTTGAGCATGCATTACTACTTGAAGTACTCACTGATGAAGGTGTTGGTACTTTGATTAAAGCAAATTAAACATCACAGTATCCATTCTATTAATTAACGTGCGCGTTTGGATCTTTGATTTAGATGATACATTGCATAATGCATCTGCCCATATCTTCCCAGAGATGAATGGCGCCATGACGGCATACATCAAAGAGTCACTATACCTAGATGACGACAGTGCTGACCATTTAAGAAAACATTATTGGAAAATTTATGGCGCGACCCTAAAAGGCCTCATGCGTCATCATGGAACGAATCCTCATCACTTTTTAAACGAAACCCATAAGTTCCCAGATTTAGCCGATCGCGTGATTAAAACGAAACGGTTACGTCATACGCTCATTCAGCTGAAAGGACGAAAAGTTATCTTTACCAATGCGCCAAGAAACTATGCCTTGCGCGTACTTGATTTATTAGGCATTAGCGATTTGTTTGAACTGGTATTTAGTGTCGAATCCTCAGGATTCCATGCAAAACCAACCATGCGAGGCTTTCAAACGCTATTACGCACAATTAAAGCTAAGCCGAACAACTGCATCATGCTGGAAGATAATTTAGCCGCGTTGATGACTGCAAAACGATTAGGCATCAAAACTGTTTGGGTTAGCCGTACACTTTCAAAACCAACTTTTGTAGATTTTAGGCTAAGTTCGGTATCAGCACTTGCACACCTTAGGCTATAATTAATCTAATTAATATTAAGTCATTCAGGGAATAGCATGGCAGGGGAACGCAAACAACAAATCTTAGAAGCATTAGCAAAAATGCTCGAAAGTCCAAAACGAGAAAAAATCACTACTGCTGCGCTCGCAAAAAAACTGGATGTTTCTGAAGCAGCACTTTACCGTCATTTTTCCACAAAAGCCCAAATGTTTGAGGGACTGATTGAGTTTATCGAAACCAGTATTTTTGGTGTAATTAACAAAATCACGAAAGAAGAGCCTGATGGCAGCAAGCAAATTTTGCTGATTGTAAGTATGCTACTTCGATTCGCAGAAAAAAATCCAGGTATGACACGCGTGTTGATTGGTGATGCACTTGTTAATGAGAACGAAAGACTGCAGGACCGTATTAATCAGCTATACGACCGCATAGAAGCCTCCCTAAAACAATGCCTCAAAGTAGCGGTAGCCGAGTCTGGCAAAAAAATCCTGCCCGAAAGCCAAGCAAATATGATGGTATGCTTTGTCATCGGCCGCTGGCATCAGTACGCAAAAAGCGGCTTTAAACGCAAGCCTCTGGAATACGTACAGCAACAACTTGCATCTATTATGTAAGTTAAGTGCCACATAACTATGGCACTAATCTATAACCAGGCTAAAGCAGTATTTTTTCTATGCCACCATTGTTGGCTTTTTTGATGTAATCTTCCATCCAGCCTTCACCTAGCAAGTGCTTGGCCATTTCAACCACAATGTAATCAGCTTCAATACCTGTATCATCACTATAGCGTGACAAGCCTTGTAAGCAACTTGGACAACTAGTTAGAATTTTTACATTTTCTTCTGGTTTTCCAACCGTCAAGCCCATTTTGTCCAAACCTTTTTCTAGCTCTTCTTGCTTACGGAACTTAACTTGTGTAGCAATATCAGGCCTTGCGGCAGCAAAGGTACCACTTTCACCACAGCAGCGATCATTCAAATCCACATTCTGACCCATTAATTTATTGGTCACGTCTGTCGATTTATAGGTTTTCATCGGGCTATGACAGGGATCATGATACATGTAACGTGTTCCTGTGATACCAGATAAGCTCTGGTCTTTCTCCATCAAATACTCATGGATATCCAATAATCGACAGCCTGGAAAGATCTTTTCAAACTCATATTTTTGCAACTGATCCATACAGGTGCCACATGAGACAATTACTGTTTTAATATCAAGGTAATTGAGTGTATTAGCCACACGATGGAAAAGAACCCGATTTTCTGCTGTGATTTCTTGACCTTTATCATGATTACCACTTGCCGTTTGCGGATAGCCACAGCACAAATAACCTGGTGGCAATACAGTAATTGCGCCCACTTCGTATAGCATTGCTTGGGTGGCTAAGCCTACATTCGAAAACAGTCTCTCTGATCCACAACCAGGGAAATAAAATACTGCATCAGAATCATCAGTAACCTTTGCAGGGTTACGAATAACTGGCACCATGGTGTCGTCTTCAACGCCCAACATAGCCCTCGACGTCTTAGATTGCATTTTTTTTGGCATTGGCCTGTTGATGAAGTGAATCACCTGAGCTTTGATTTCAGATTTACCCACAGTCGATGGAGGTGCTTTTTTATCCTTCAATAGACCAAACTTTTTGGCTAGGCTATTGGCAAAATTAATTGCTTTATAACCCATACCTATCATCGTACTTCTCAGGAATTTAATGGTGGCGGGGTCTTTTGCATTGAGGTATAACATGCCTGCCGCGGTACCCGGATTAAATTTCTTCTTACCCTGCTCTCGCAGCAAATTACGCATCTTGATGGTCACATCACCAAAATCAATATTGACTGGGCAAGGTTTTTCACATCGATGGCAAACCGTGCAATGGTCTGCTACATCATTGAACTCATCGAAATGCTTAAGCGAAATACCGCGACGTGTTTGCTCTTCATAGAGGAAAGCCTCAATCAACAATGAAGTACCTAAAATTTTGTTTCGCGGAGAATAGAGTAGATTTGCTCTAGGCACATGGGTTGAACAAACAGGCTTACATTTACCACAGCGCAGGCAGTCTGAAATATCATCAGCTATTTCGCCCATGGCAGATTGCTCCATGATAATGGATTCCTGTTCTAGCAATCCAAAGCTCGGAGTGTAAGCATTCTCCAATCCTGATCCTGCTAACAGCTTACCTTTATTAAAGTGACCATTAGGGTCAACTTTATTTTTATACTTGGTAAATGTATCAATGGTTTCTTGATCTAGAAACTCCATTTTGGTGATACCAATACCATGCTCACCAGAAATAACCCCATCCAACTTGCGCGCCAGCGCCATAACACGTTTCACTGCGCCATGGACTTCCTGCATCATCTCGTAATCATCAGAGTTAACAGGAATGTTGGTGTGTACATTACCATCGCCCGCATGCATGTGCAAAGCAATGAAAACCCGACTTTTCAAAATTCTTTTATGAATGCTATCTAACGTTTCGATAATCTTTTGATACTCAAGACCAGCAAATATATCGCCTAGTGGTTCTTTAAGCTCTCGTTTCCAAGATACTCGCAAATCATAGGACTGAACGGCTTCAAAGACGGTCTTATGTCGCCCGAACTGTTCCCCAAACTTACCTAGCGCATTTAAAGGTTCATCAAGCGAATTCAAAATCAAGCGCCATTGCATGCGCATGTCGCGTACCAACTGCAATGCCAACACCTGTTTTGACTTTACGCTCTCTTGATCTGTATTCCCCTCTTCATCCTCTTGTAACGGAAGGTCACCCTCCAAGAACTTTTCTAACGAATCTATTAATTTCAGCTTATTATTGATAGATAGCTCAATATTAATGCGCTCTATTCCATTGGAGTATTCGCCTAACTGCGGCAGAGGAATCACTACATCTTCATTAATTTTGAATGCATTGGTATGCTTAGCTATCGCTGCCGTGCGGGATCGATCTAGCCAGAATTTTTTTCGCGCTTCTGGTGAAACAGCAATAAAGCCTTCACCATCACGCGCATTACACATTCGCACAATCGCTGAAGCAACCTCACCTACTGCATTTTCGTCATCTGATGCAATATCGGCGAGCAAAACCATTTTTGGTCTTTGCTGGCGTGCAGCTTTGGTTGCATACCCTACCGCCTTAATATAACGCTCATCCAGATGCTCCAAACCAGCCAAAAGGACGGCTGGCTTTTGTTTAGCAGTCGCATCTAAATAATCTTTAATTTCAACGATAGCAGGCACTGCATTTGATACATGTCCAAAAAACTCAAGTGCCACAGTACGCACATGCTTAGGCATGCGGTGCAATATAAAGGTTGCTGATGTAATCAAGCCATCACAGCCCTCTTTTTGAACGCCAGGCAACCCAGACAAAAACTTATCCGTAACATCTTTTCCTAATCCAACCTTGCGAAAGCTTGGACCTGGAATTTCAATAATTTCTGGTTCTGCAATCAGATTTTTCCTGTCTACGTCATAACGGCTAATCTTGAATCGTGCCATCTCGATATCATGAATTTTGCCTAAGTTATGATCTAATCGTTCAATTTCCATCCAGGTTGCATCTGGCGTTACCATGCGCCATGATGCTAAGTTATCAAGTGCAGTCCCCCATAGTACCGCCTTTTTACCACCCGCATTCACTGCGACATTACCGCCGATGCAGCATGCATCAGCTGAAGTAGGGTCACATGCGAACTCTAACCCTGCGTCTGAAGCTGCTTCCATAGCCCTACGCGTCACTACTCCAGCGCCGCACTCGATCGTTGGCACTTGATGCGACACACCAGGCAAAGTGCGCATTTGTACACCACTGTGTTGATCTAGTTTTTCTGTATTAATTACTGCCGATAATGGCGTTAATGGAACAGCACCGCCTGTATAGCCTGTGCCACCCCCTCTAGGAATAACCGTTAAACCCAGTTCTATGCAAATGCGGACCAGATGTGCTATTTCTGCTTCAGTATCTGGGTTTAATACAACAAAGGGGTATTCAACCCGCCAATCAGTTGCATCAGTGACATGCGAAACACGGGCCAGCCCATCAAACTGGATATTGTCTTTTCGTGTAAACTTAAGTAGCTTATTAAGCGCTTTCTTGCGTAGATCGTATGTTTGTCTAAAATCATCAGCAAACTTATTGATGGATTTTTTGGTGGCATCAACAAGCCTTTCAACTTTATGATTACCACTTTTCCGCTCGTCAATCGCAGATACTCGATGATTGAGCGCCTCAATCAAAGATGCGCGGCGCTTTGGATTATCTAGCAGATCATCCTGCAGATAAGGGTTACGACTCACCACCCACATATCGCCCAGCACTTCAAACAACATGCGCGCACTGCGTCCTGTTTTGCGCTCTGCTCTCAACGCATGCAAAATATCCCACATTTCCTCTCCAAGGAACCGTATAACGATTTCCCGGTCTGAAAAGGACGTGTAATTATATGGAATTTCGCGAAGACGAGTCGGTGTGTCTGGATTAGCCTTGAGTAGCTCAGCTGATAAAGGTGCGTTCATTCAATAAATTTTTAAATAAAAGGCGATTATATCACGTGGAAATTCCCACAAAAACTACAACCGTGTTGTGGTTAATAGTACAACTAATCATAAATCCAGTTACAATACCTTATGCTAAAAATTAAAAAACCAATTCTGACTTTCTTACTACTGTTATTGATCGGTCTAATAGGCTATAGCTTTTATTTCCTGTCACAAAAACAGAAAATCGCTCAGGCTGAATTCATTACAATTAAAGGTGAAAAAATCAGCATGCAATCACTTAAAGGCAAAGTTGTGCTGGTTAATTTCTGGGCAACAGACTGCCGTAACTGCGTGAAGGAAATGCCTGATTTAGTCAAAACTTATCAGCAGTATCAAAATAAAGGATTAGAAATTATTGCAGTAGCAATGCCATACGACCCTCCAGCGCAGGTAGTGAATTATGCAAACCAAAAGCAACTGCCATTCCCTGTAATGCATGATAGTTATGCCGAGATTACACAAAAATTTGGTGGGGTAAAAGTTACACCAACAACTTATATTTACGACAAGAACGGCAAGCGCATCCAGCATGCTGTAGGTTTAATTAATTTCAACAAACTACACGCACTATTAGATAAGGAATTAAGTTAATGTTGTGGGTTAAAGCTTTCCATATTATTTTTGTTACCAGCTGGTTTGCTGGTCTATTCTACCTACCTCGTATTTTTGTTAATCATGCAATGGAAACCAACCCTGCTGCTATTGAGCGCCTGATTAAAATGGAAGAAAAGCTATATCGTTTTATGCTGCCTTTAGCCATACTCGCAATAGGCTTTGGTTTATGGTTGTGGTTAGGTTATGGCATTACTGGTAAATGGATGCATCCTAAACTAACACTTGTACTAGGTTTAGTTGCATATCATTTTTATTGTGGCAAACTTTTGCGTGACTTTAAGTCTGCTAAAAATCAGCGCAGCCATGTCTGGTATCGTTGGTTTAATGAAGTTCCGGTTCTTGTTTTAACCGCAGTTGTTATACTAGTCGTGGTCAAGCCTTTTTAAGTGACTTAACAATGGATATCCTGCATTCAAATTGGTTAATTCACATGCTCGAGAAGTCGGCCAAGACACCGCATGCCCGTCTGATTAGCTTGTTTGATATATTAAACGACTGGTCAGATGCACCTGGTGTGAATACACAAAGTAATGCTGATAATGTTAATCAAGATGCTAATGCGCTTAAAACGTTTCTTAGCCTAGAGGCAGCAAAAGCGGGCGCAGCCTTACCTGAGATGCTCGCAACGCAACTTTATTTTATGGCTATGTCAGCTTTACAAGAGAAGCTATTGAACAATAATCACTCAGGGCTTATTCATGCCAAAAGTGCAGCAGAAGCGTTAATCGAAGCGCAAACGAAAAAAGAATTTCGCATCTCTAGACGCTCAGCATACGCAATTGCGGCAAGTTTTGTCGGTACTGTCATCATTACTGGCACTTTATTTTTACACTATTCACAGGTAAAACCAGCAATCAATGTAACGCAAGCTACACACGAAAGCGCATTTAAACCTGTTCTTAATCCAATCCTAGCAACGCCAGAAAGCACGTCTGCACTGGTTGCTCAAATTGAACAGATGCGTAGTGGTAACTGCCGCCTATTAGAAGCAATACAATTACCAGATGAATATAAATCTATTTATTTTAAGAATATAGTGTTGGGCCAGATCAGCACAGACCCTCAAGAACAGAAACTGGTTCGCGAACTACTGGAAAAAATCCGCTGCAATTACACGCCAATACTAATGAAAAAGTCAACATAGTATAACCAAACATGAATAGGGCTAACCAAACGGTTAGCCTTTTGTTTGCGTTAACATACTAGAAAATATGCTACTCCATTATTTTCTTTAAATTATCTAAACCGCCTCTATATACCGCACTAATTGTAGTCGTAGCAGTTTCATCATCTTGCCCTTTTGCTGGCGTACTTGATCTATCTTTTCGTTTAAAGTTACCAGCCCAAACAACTTCTGACCTCGAGCCAACTGGTATTACTTGAATGGTTGAGGCGTAGCCACTTACTGGCAACACTCCTTCAGTGATGGTATAAGAGTAAGTATTAGCTGCACTGTCATAAGCTGTTAATGCTTCTGTAATTTTCCCACCATCTTGTAAAGTTAGAAGCCTAACTGCACCTACTTCATTATTATTACCTTCAACTATCTCAGTTTTGGCTACAGCTGGATGCCAAGCACCTAAATCACCAAAGTTACTAATCCTTGCCCAAACTTTATCTGCCGGAGCCTGAATCATCACTTTTTCCTCTACGTGTAAACTTGTTGCCTTGGGCGTATTATTGCCACCGCTTGTTGCGCATGCTGTTAAAGAAGCAGCGCCAATTGCCATTAATACCAAAAGTAATTTTTTCATGTCATTCTCCTAAATAATTGACGGATAATATACTATACCGTTCTGTATAGTATATTGAATGAATTGTGATATGTAAATCATAATTACTCGTTATATAGTGGCATATCATTCAATGCACTAGGCGAGAAGCTACCGACCTGTATATATATTTATACTTTTTTAAGAAATCTCATGCTATACTAATTATGTGACTACACTTAGAGAAAAAATTTTAGATACTGCAACGGATTTGTTTCAAACCCGAGGTATTAATTCGACGGGTGTAGATACTATTGTTGCAGTGGCTGGTACTACAAAGATGACACTCTACAAGTATTTCCATACTAAAGAAGGTCTTATCTTGGAAGTACTTAATAAAAGTCAGGAAGACTTTCAAAACTGGTTAGATAATAAACTAACCAGTAACAGCAAAGCACCAGCAGACAAGATTAAACAGTTATTCGACTTTATTGAAGAATGGGTCACTTCACCTAATTTCTTAGGCATGGGCTTCATCAAAGCATCGGCAGAATTTCCAAACGAAGAAAACCCCATACATCAATTATCTTCAAAACAATCTCGTGAATTTAGGCAATACATTAGTAAGCTCGCTAATGAGGCAAAAATAAAAGATGCAGATGGATTGGCGTTACAGCTGTCGCTGCTATTTGAAGGTGCCGTTCAAGCTGAGCAAATGAAACGCGGATCAGGTGCGATCAAATATGCTAAAAAAGCAGCAAAACTGTTGATTGATGGCGCAATTAAACAATAATCTTATCTAAAAGCTTAATTTCTCTCGCATTAACTTGCCTTATCCAGTCTTGCTCTAAGATAATGCTATATTTACAGTTAAACGGTACCATTTCTTATGCAAACACTCATCTGTGGCTCGCTCGCTTTTGACACCATCATGGTGTTTCAAGACCAATTTAAAAACCATATCTTACCGGACCAAATCCATAAGCTCAGCGTTGCATTCTTTGTGCCAGAAATGCGAAAAGAATTTGGTGGCACTGCAGGTAACATTGCATATAATTTAAAGCTTTTAGAAGGGGAACCGCTGATTATGGCGACCGTTGGTGAGGATTTTTCAGCCTATCATAAATGGTTGGAAAAACATCAACTTTCTAATCAGCACATTAAAACTATCCCTGACAGTTTTACCGCTCAAGCATTTATCACGACAGATTTAGACGATAACCAAATCACCGCATTTCACCCAGGTGCAATGCAGTCATCGCATCACAATAGCGTGAATGATTGTGAGGATATTGCCCTTGCAATTATTGCACCTGATGGCAGAGAAGGCATGTTTCAACATGCAAGAGAATGCTACGAAGCAAACATACCATTTATGTTCGATCCAGGCCAGGGGCTGCCAATGTTCAATGGCGATGAACTGATGCATTTTATTGAAATGGCAACTTATTTAGCAGTGAACGATTACGAAGCTCAAGTACTCCAAGAGAAGACAGGTTTATCCTTATTGCAACTTGCGGAAAAGGTTGATGCACTGATTGTGACATTAGGTGCGAAAGGATCCAATATTTATGCTGATGGTCAACTATATGAGATTCCAAGCGTTGAACCAACAGCGATAGTTGACCCGACAGGCTGCGGTGACGCATATCGGGCTGGCTTGTTGTATGGTATTGCCAGAAAATGGGACTGGGTTACGTGTGGTCGATTAGCTGCCACGATGGGCGCAATCAAAATTGCAAGCAAGGGCGGCCAAAATCACCACCCGAGTCGTGAGGAAATTGAGAATATTTATACTCAAGCACTACTGAAAGAAGTTGCTGAGCAAATCAACTAGCTGATTAGTGCATGATTACTTTTTGAAATAGGAAAACACCATGAAACTGTCAAAACTTATATTGATTACTATGTTATCAATTTTAGTTGCTGCTTGTGCTAGCTCAAACTCAGGAAGCGTCTACAAACGAGATGATGCCCGCAAAGTACACACTGTAAAAACAGGCGTTGTGGAAAGTGTAAGAACCGTGAAGCTAGAAGGTACGAAGTCTCCTGTTGGCACAGTCGCAGGCGGTGCAATAGGTGGAATTGCTGGCGGCTCTATTGGACACGGAAGAGGTAGTGCGCTTGGTGCAGTGATTGGTGCAGTCGCTGGCGGCATAGCGGGCGCAGCTACTGAAGAGGTTGTGACCCGTAAAGATGCACTAGAGATTACCGTTAAACTGGATGGCGGAGGACTCATTGCTATCGTTCAAGAAGCTGATGAAGCGTTTAATCCTGGTGAGAGGGTACGCATCATTGAAGACGGTAGCACCTCTCGTGTTACACACTAATCCAACGATACTTTCATAAAACCGTCATCTATTGTTAATCTAACTTTCATCTAAATCTCATACCATCTCTCTATCAATTAGAGAGATGCTTATGATACTGAATCAAAACCTTGCCAAACAGAAGTTATCCCTATCCAAACCTAGTTTACATTTATCGGTTGCTCGTAATAAAAACGAAATCGCAGAAGCACAGCGCTTGCGCTACAAAGTGTTTGCTGAAGAAATGGGTGCACAAGTTTCTGGTAGGAACGGTTTAGACATTGATGGCTTTGATGCATACTGCGATCATCTTTTAGTTCGCGATACTAATTCGCAGCAAGTTATTGGTACTTATCGAATACTAGGCCCTAAGCAAGCAAACGAAGCAGGCAGCTATTACTCATCGGGCGAGTTCGATTTAAGTAGAATTAGTCATCTACTAGGTAATACGGTTGAAGTTGGTCGTGCCTGTGTGCATCAAAATTATAGAAGTGGTGGTGTGATCACACTACTCTGGGCAGGCTTAGCAAAGTACATGAAGATGTATGGATATGAACATATGATTGGTTGTGCCAGTGTGCCAATGAATGACGGAGGACATGCGGCCGCCTCACTTTACACCCAACTCAAACAAAAATATATGGCGCCAGCAGAGTACCGTGTCTTCCCTCACGTGCATCTGCCGATTGAGTCACTGAATACACAAATGAAAGTCGACTGCCCACCGCTCATTAAAGGTTACTTAAGATTAGGTGCACAAATTTGTGGAGAGCCTGCTTGGGATAGCTATTTCAATACTGCTGATATGCTGGTAATGTTATCCCTTTCTAACATAGATAAAAGATACGCAGCGCACTTCTTAAGATAACATTTGCAAAAAACACATTTCCTAACAATTTTATATCGTATCCTTTTACTAACTGTACATATTGCAGTGGGTATAATTATTCTTGCTACTATTTGGGTTTTTTGCGAACAAAAAACCAGAGACAAACTGATTCAGTGGTGGAGCAAAGGCGTCATGTGGCGATTCAATATTAAAGTCGTTACTTACGGTGAAGCGCCCAAAAACACACAAGAAAACTGTATGATTCTTGCCAACCATATCTCCTGGATTGATATTCATGCACTCAATAGTGTAATTCCAGTTAGATTCATCGCGAAGTCAGATATTAATCATTGGCCAGTTTTTGGTTACCTAGCAAGGAAATCTGGCACTATTTTTATTGATCGTACTGCCAGAAAAGATACATCGCGTATCGTCAATAAAACAGCAGAAAGTTTATTAAAGGGTAACAACGTTGCTTTTTTTCCGGAAGGCACAACGACGGATGGTACAACTTTAGGTCACTTTAAAAGCAGCCTTGTGCAAGCAGCCATTAATGCTGACGCAGATATTAAGCCGTTAGCAATTCGCTACCCCAACCTCGATGGTAGCACTAACACCAAACTTGCTTACGCAGGTGAAACAACAATGGCTGAGTCTATGATGCAGGCACTTAAAACCAAGCAACCTGTCGTCGAATTGCATTTCATGCCAAACATTAGCAGTCAATCAGGCAATAGACAAACTATAACCCAAAACGCCTATACCGCTATTGCTTCCGCCTTAGGTCTCTAGCGATGACCTACCTTTAGCCTCAAGTCTCGCTTGTCAGATGATACCTGAGTAATCTCTTTAGTTTCTAAGCAAATTGCTGTCAGCTTACCGCCCCACAAGCAACCAGTATCGAGCGCGACAATATTTTCTCTTTGTTGTAGGCCAAGTGCAGACCAATGCCCAAAAATGATTATCTGTTGAAAAGGAGCACGATTAGGAAAATCGAACCAAGGAAAATAACCATTCGGCACATCCTTTAATTCGCCTTTAAACGAAAAATCTAGCGCTCCATCAGGTGTACATACGCGCATTCTTGTCATTGCATTGACGATTACACGCAGTCTCTCATAACCAACAAGGTTATCCTGCCAACTGTTCGGTGTATTACCATACATATTCGAGAGAAAATCGACATACTGCTCACTTTGAAGCGCATACTCTACTTCTTTTGCATAACTGAGCGCATCACTAATTTGCCATTGCGGTAACAACCCAGCATGCACCATGACATAGTTTTCGTTGCTGACAATTAATGGTTGCTGACGTAACCAAGTGAGTAAGGTATCGGCATCAGGCGCTTCAATAATGGATTGTATCGTATCACTACGATTTGGCTTGCGAATACCATGGGCGACTGCAATGGTGTGTAAGTCGTGATTCCCCAAGACCATCTTAATACTATCTTGATGCTCATAACACCATCTTAAAACCGCTAGGGAGTGCGCGCCACGATTAACCACATCACCAACCAGCCATAGGGCATCAACTTTAGGATTGAAGTTGATGCTTTCTAGTAGTTTTTGAAATGCGTAGTAACAACCCTGAATATCACCAATTGCATAAGTCGCCATTCTAAGCGTAACTTAAAAGCTAACCCTATTCAGTAGGTGCTGGATCTTCTGGCGGCGTAAAGTCAGCACCTGCTTGATTTGCCATATAGGCGACTGCTTTCGCAATTTCAATATCAGTTAAGTCAGGATTACCACCGCGAGCTGGCATTGTGCGAATACCCTCAATAGCATGTTTGGTTAGCGTCTCATATCCTTGTGCAATACGTACGCTCCATGCACCAGCATCACCGATTTTTGGTGAATTCATCATACCAGATCCATGGCAAGCCGCGCAGGCTTGATTGACGATTTGCTCACCAGTCCTTGGGACAGCAGGACCTTCATCTTCGGAAGCAAGCGCCACCTCTGCTAATGGTTTAATATTTTCTACTACATCTTCTCTAACAGTTGGTTTTGCAGGCGCAGAT
>JBNLAC010000041.1:0-21266 GCA_050301935.1 Methylophilaceae bacterium
TCTGATTATTTATGGTCTTGCGCAATTAACATTATTTGCAGCTGCATACTTTGTATTGACTACACACACGCCATTGGTTGGCTTTGCGTTTAGCAACATGTTTATAGATGACACGTTGAGTGATGTTCTCAAGCTGGCAATACTTATTGGTACTTCAGTCATGCTGGTGTATACCCGATATTATATGCAGTTGCGTAATCTTTTTACGGGAGATTATTACGCTTTATTATTATTTGCCACAGTAGGCATGATGGTAATGATTTCTGGTCAAAATATGCTGACCATTTATGTTGGACTTGAACTACTCTCATTATGTGTATACGCGATGGTTGCTTTAGATAGAGATAACCCTAAAGCAACAGAAGCAGCAATGAAATACTTTGTTTTAGGCGCACTTGCTTCTGGTATGTTGTTATACGGCATGAGCATGATTTACGGCATGACTGGTAGTCTGGATATAGCAACTATTTCTCATGTGCTGGTAGAAACACAATCTCGGAGCCCAGTTTTAGGCTTGGGGCTTGTATTCATAGTGGCTGGATTAGCATTTAAATTCGGCGCTGTACCTTTTCATATGTGGGTACCAGATGTTTATCAAGGTTCGCCAACAGCAATCACTATTCTGATTGGGTCAGTACCAAAATTTGCTGGTTTTGCGATGGCTATGCGTTTATTGATACAAGGACTTTATCCATTGGTGGTAGATTGGCAAAATATGTTTTTAGTCATGGCTGTACTATCAATTGCGATTGGAAATATCACTGCCATTGCGCAAACTAACATTAAACGTATGTTGGCGTATTCAACGATTTCACACATCGGCTTTCTGTTGCTTGGTTTAATGAGTGCAAGTTTAAATGGATTTGCTTCCAGTATGTTCTATGTGAGTGCCTATGTCATGATGAGCCTGGCAGGGTTTGGTATGATTTTGGTGTTGTCCAGAAAAGGCCATGAAGCCGAGATGCTAGACGACTTGAAGGGTTTGAATAAACGTAGCCCATGGACTGCATTTTTGATGCTGATTACTATGTTTAGTATGGCTGGGGTACCACCAACGATTGGCTTTTATGCAAAATTTGCGGTATTACAATCTGCACTACAAGCTGGGTATGTAGCTGTCGTTGTTTTTGCTGTGCTAATGGCAGTCATTGGGGCTTTTTATTATTTACGCGTTATTAAAATCATGTATTTTGATGAGCCTGAAAGCATGATAGCAATAGATGCTCCATTAGATATGCGGCTAATACTAAGTCTTAATGCTATGGCTTTGCTTTTGGTTGGTTTAGTTCCGCAATGGCTGATGAACCTATCTGCAAAAACGATATTACAAACATTGCAATAGTTTTAGAGTTGATATTAAGCCTATTATATTTTTCTTGTTCATTTATGTGGATTTGTAGAGTAGATTTCTGCTGATCTGATTAACACACAAGAGAGGTGCTGAGTTTTCTAGCAAGTGTTTAGATGCAAATTAAATTAGCAGTAGTAATTTCACCCTTCGACTAAAGCATATAAGTGCCAAAATAATCACTTAATAATTAGCAGCAGGTTTGTTTTTCTAATCATTACTAGCAAAAAAATAGCCAAGTATGACTTGGCTATTTTGTTTTGAATGGGAGCGCTTCTTAGTAAAGTTCTTTACCATTGCCTAGCAAGTTTGCATGGCAATCTCTACGAGCTTTAAGGCAATTGTTTACAAACGTATTTAAAACATTTTCATCCCAACCATTCATCCAATCTGCGTGACCTGAAAATCCTCCAGGACCACCAAAATAGTTGTCACTGGATAATCTCAGATTACTTGTATTGGATACTTGATAATGCACATTCATTGATATATCAGGTATCTGAACTGGATGCGTTGCAGGGCAAACGCCATTTTCGTCATAAGCCATATGTGATTTATGGTCTGGGCTATCCAGATTTTTACCGTCCCAGCAGCTAGGGAAAACTACCATTTTAGATAAGTCACCACTGCAAGCGGGAATAGATGCTTGTTTACCAGTATAAACTTCATTACATGTCCAACGAATAATTTCTCTGCTCCAACCTGGGCTTTGACTGGACTGTGCAGATGATGTACCAGCAATCATACGTAAGCCTTTTGGTGGTGCGATAACTCTATCTGGTTTGCCAGTTTTATAATAGAAAAGTGCCCATTTGGGTTTTAGTGGTCTATTCGTCGTCGTGTCAATCAAGCTTGGCGTCCAATAAGCTGATCGGTTTGCAATACCGCCAAAACATGTACTGTTGCCAGTGAATGGTAACGTATCTGGGCTAGTTTTGTAGTTAACGGAAGTATTACCGAAGAAAGTATGATTGTGTGACGCACCCTGTTGATTTGGATACACAATCGGATCATCATTTAGCATATGGCTGTAATTACACTGAATCCTGAACTGACCACCATTTTCAGTACCGGCGTGTACTGCTTGAGTAGTTGGCCTAATATCTAAAGTAGAACTACCTGCAGCAGGCGTTGGTATCAGGCTTAAGTCAACTGCTGGCATGTTGTCTTTTTGAACGATATCTGGGCCAGTAGGTGCTGGAGCTGGAGCTGGTGCTGGTGCTGGTGCTGGAGCTGGAGCTGGAGCTGGTGCTGGTGCTGGTGCTGGAGCTGGTGCTGGTGCAGAAGTATTATTGGCTGCTTGTGTCACTGCCTGTTCAAGTTTGCCAGCCAAATAGCTGTAATCACTGGCTGTGTTCGTTGTTGTGCTGGCTAATATTTGCTTTACTGAATCAGCGAATCTAGCTTGCTCTACAGCTGACAGATTATTAATAATTTGTTCCACCTGCGCTTTGTCTGCATCGGAGGTGTTTGCAAGAATAGTATCTAGCTTAGCTTTATCAGTAACTGGTGCACTAGCAAACAACTGGTCAATGATGCTACCAGTTGTTGGAGCTGGTGCAGGAGCTGGAGCTGGAGCTGGAGCTGGAGCTGGTGCAGGAGCTGGAGCTGGAACTGGAGCTGGAGCTGGAGCTGGAGCTGGAGCTGGAGCTGGTGCAGGAGCTGGTGCAGGAGCTGGTGCTGGTGCTGGTGCTGGAGCTGGTGCTGGTGCTGGAGCAGCAATTCTAGTTAAGGATGTCTCTAGTTTAGTAGATAATGCTGATATTTGCGTACTGGTTTTAGGGTATTGAGTTGTTGATAATATACCATTGAAATCATTCACAACTCGCGTTTGAGCGCCCGAATCCAAACTTGAGATAATTGAATAAAATCCATATAAGTCTTCTTCTTTAGTTGCATTAACAACTGCATCAAGTTTGGCCCTGTTTGAACCTGTGAATCTGTTTAGGAAATTTGCAGCGGCAGTACTTGTAGTACTTGATATTTCTGTCGCAAAAAAGCCTAGAGTTTCTACTTTATCTTGACTCTTGTTTTTCGCAGTTAGCTGACTAAGCCTCTGTTCAGGGATGACACATAAATCTTTCTTTTGAATACTGTTAACAATATCATCGGCCGATGCTTTTTTGACTTTTTTGTCCGTCGGCGGATTGTCCGAATATTGCATAATACCTTTTGAATCGCGCCATTTATATACTTCTGCATTCGCGTTACTACTAATTAATAATACGGTTGTAAATGGAATAATAAAAAGAGATTTGTGCGTTACGGTTGATAACTTAAACATAGTCGAAATAGTACCTTATATTGAATTGCCCCTGTGTGAGGCATATTAATAAACCAAACACTTATAAGTCAATGAATTCAAATAAAATATTCTATTGAGTAAGTGTTTAATAATAAAAGGATATATAAAGTGGAATTATTATAATAATTTAAATTTTGCGACGTGCCGCCAAATTTTGTCGCACTGCTATAATAATGATAAATGACAAGCGATAATAAAGGTGGTTCCATGAGTTTGGTAATTAATTCTAGGGTCTGTTCACGATGCGTTTAGATAACCAAAGAGAAAGTCAAAATATAGAAGATAGACGTCGACTTAGAGGTGGTGGTCGCGGAATTGGTATTGGTACCATTATAATGGTATTGATTGCGCTTTATTTTGGTGTAGACCCTTCTGCAATTCTAAATATTGGACAGGGGTTGAATGAAACATCACCAGAAAATGCAGAGCAAATTCCAGCAAATGACGAGATGGGTCGTTTTGTTTCGAAGGTATTAGGTAGTACTGAAGATACTTGGGGAAAGATTTTTCAAAATTCAGGATACCAATATCCTGCGCCTAAACTTGTCTTGTTTCGAGGTCGCACCACGACTGCTTGTGGTACTGGGCAGGCAGCAATGGGTCCTTTTTATTGCCCTGCTGATAAGAAAGTCTATATTGACTTGTCATTTTATGATGAGATGAAACATCGTTTTAATGCGCCAGGAGACTTTGCCCAAGCCTATGTGATAGCGCACGAAATAGGGCACCATGTGCAAAACTTAATGGGCACGTCTGAAAAAGTACAGCAAGCTAGGCAAAGTGCCCGTAATGAAGCGGAAGCCAATCAGTATTCGGTCCGTTTGGAATTGCAGGCAGATTGTTATGCAGGGGTTTGGGCACATCATGCGGAAGGAGAGAATCGTATATTAGAAGCCGGTGATGTGGAGGAGGCAATGCGCGCTGCAGCTGCAATCGGTGATGATGCATTGCAAAGACAGGCGCAAGGCTATGCAGTGCCTGATAGTTTTACCCATGGAACTTCAGAACAACGTATGCGCTGGTTTAACCAAGGCTTAACTAACGGCGATGTTAATAAGTGTGATACTTTTAGTATTAGCAGGGTCTGATTGTTTTGAATAAAGAAAGTAACTTAACAGAGCACCGCATTAGCTCCGAGACGATTGCTGAAGGAGGAATGCTGACGGTAAAACGTGACCAAGTGCGTCTGCCGAATGGGCACAAAAGCCAAAGAGAATATGTGTTGCATCCAGGTGCTGTGGTTATCGTGCCGCTGCTCTCCAATGGCAAAGTCATTCTAGAAAGGCAGTTTCGTTACCCATTACATCAAACCTTTATTGAGTTTCCTGCTGGTAAGATTGACCCTGGGGAAGATATATTGGTCACAGGTCAGCGTGAGTTGCTAGAGGAGACAGGATATAGCGCCACAAATTGGGTCAAACTGGGGCTTCAGCATCCTTGTATAGGTTATTCAAACGAGGTTATTCATATTTACTTGGCAACGGGTTTGTCTTTAGGCCAACATCAAAGAGATGCGGATGAAGCATTAGAAGTTTTTGAGCTCGATTTCGAGGATTGTTTGTCGATGGTGAAGCGCGGAGAAATTACCGACGGTAAAACGATAGTTGCACTGTTTTTCGCCGAAAAGTATCTAGCAAGATAGTATGGCGAAGATATTAGTAGTCGGTTGCGGAGATTTAGGCACAGAAATCATTCGCTTGTTAGTAGATGCCGGTCACAAGGTTGTCGGTCTAAGAGCAAGCGATAAGCAGCTTCCTAACGCTGTGCCTCATATTCAGGTCGATGTAACAGATGTATCAACCCTTGAAGAGGTAAAACTTCTTCTACCTAATATTATTATTTATTGCATTTCAGCTGACGCGCAAACAGATGAGAGCTATAAAGCACACTATGTCGATGGTCTTAATAATGTTCTAGTATCACAGGCAGATAATACCCAATTGCAACATGTGTTCTTTGTTTCTAGCACACGTGTCTATGGACAAGCGACAGATGATGTATTGAACGAAAGCGTACCTGCATTGCCCAATGACTTTGGAGGTCATCGCTTGTTGGAGGCGGAAGCTTTGCTCAGCCAGCTTTCCTGCAATAGTACTGCTTTGCGTCTTTCAGGTATTTATGGTCCAGGACGGCTTTATCTGATTAATATGGCAAATGAGCCTGATCGATGGCCAGAGAACGATAGGTGGACTAATCGTATACATCGTGATGATGCTGCTAGGTTTGTCGCGTTTTTGTGTAACAAAGTGACGAGAGGTGATTCAGTAGATCAACATTATATCGTTACAGATAATATGCCTGCTTTGCTTTATGACGTATTAGAATGGCTTGCTAATAAGTTGAATTTAAATCTTCCAGATAAGGCTAGCAAGTCAAACATCATTTCAGGTAAGCGATTGAGCAATCAAAAATTGCGCGAAACAGGCTTTACGTTGCATTATCCTGATTACACAGTAGGGTACGGCGAGATAATTAAAGGTTTGTAGAATAAAAATGATTAAATGGTTTGTGATGTTTTTGCTATTGAGCGCAAATGTGTTTGCAGAGGGTGATCCTACTTTCAATGCGTGGCTAGATGCACTAAAAAAAGAAGCCAGAGATAAAAATATTTCTGAACAGGCGATAGAAAATACATTACAAAATGCAACATTTTTGCCACGCGTTATTGAGCTAGACAGATCCCAGCCGGAATTTGTTTCAACATTTTTTTCCTACATGCAAAAGCGTGTCACACGACAGCGTGTTGAAGACGGGCGACTTATGTTGCAAAAGCATGCAGAGCTTTTGGATAAAATCGAAGCTAAATATGGAGTACCAAGGAATGTCCTAGTTGCCTTTTGGGGTTTGGAAACTAACTATGGTCGACAAAAAGGTAGTACTAACCTAGCCTCTGCATTATTGACACTAGCTTATGAAGGCCGAAGAGCTGATTTTTTTCGTCAGCAACTGTTCAACCTCATGATCATCGTTGATGCGGGCCATCATGATGCTGACAGCATGCGAGGGTCTTGGGCTGGGGCATCAGGGCATATGCAATTTATGCCATCAACATTTTTGGATTATTCAGTTGATGCAGATGAAGATGGGCGCAATGATATTTGGGATAACTTACTCGATGCAATGGCCTCAGCCGCAAATTATTTATCTAGGATCGGATGGAAACAGCATGAACCTGTAGCAATAGAGGTGACACTGCCGCAAAATTTCGAATATTATCAGGCGCAGTTAGGCCTAAGGCAACAATCAAAAAATTGGACTATGTTAGGTGTAAAACAAGCCGACGGTACTGCTTTGCCAGAGCTAGATAATACAGCGATTATATTGCCGCAAGGATGGCAGGGGCCAGCCTTCATGGTGGGCAGTAATTTTGATGTGGTGATGAAATGGAACCGTTCAGTAAATTATGCTTTATCTGTTAGTCATTTAGCCGATCAATTGGGAGATGGTAAACCGATCATTAAAGCGTGGAATCTTGATAATGTTGCGATTACCTTTAGTCAGGCATGGGCCATGCAAGAAAAACTGAATAAATTAGGATATGACAGTGGTGTACCTGATGGTTATCCAGGCACTAAAACCAAGGCGGCAATCAGAATTTACCAGCTAAAAAATGGCTTGCCAGCTGACGGATATCCATCCTATGATTTATTTAATCGACTAATGAAAGAGTAGAACTCTGCTGTCGCAGAAAATAAATGTGCTACACCGTTTGCGTGGCGTAGCGCAATCAGCTAAAATCACGCCTTCTTAGCGTATAGGCGGTTAGCTCAGTTGGTTAGAGCACTTGGTCGACATCCAAGGGGTCAGCAGTTCGAATCTGCTACTGCCTACCAAAGACAAAAAAGCCGTATAATTTGACGGCTTTTGTTATTTTTAATAGTAGAGATTGTTTATGCCCGTCATTCAACTACCAGATGGATCAAAACGTACCTTCGATGCGCCTGTAAGCGTAGCCGAGGTGGCAATGGATATTGGCGCAGGTCTAGCCAAAGCTGCATTAGCAGGCAAGGTAAATGGTCAAGTTGTAGATACGAGTTATGTTATCGAGGCCGATAGTGATCTGGCAATTATTACAGATAAGAATGACGAGGGCTTAGAGATAATTCGCCACTCAACAGCTCATTTACTGGCATATGCAGTGAAAGAACTCTTCCCAGAAGCACAAGTGACCATAGGGCCAGTCATAGAAAATGGCTTTTATTATGATTTTAGTTACAAGCGCGCATTCACACCGGAAGATTTAGAAAAAATTGAAAAGAAAATGACAGAGCTCGCCAAAAAAGACGAGCCTGTGACGCGTAAAGTCATGCCGCGAGATGAAGCAGTTGCCTATTTTAAAAGTATAGGTGAGGCTTATAAGGCAGAAATCATTGCGAGTATCCCTGCGGGAGAGGAAGTTTCACTCTATACAGAGGGTAATTTCACTGATTTATGCCGTGGCCCGCACGTACCAAATACCGGCAAGCTGAAAGCTTTTAAACTAATGAAAGTTGCAGGTGCTTATTGGCGTGGTGATAGCAACAATGAAATGTTGCAGCGAATTTATGGTACTGCATGGCGAAATAAAGACGAACTCAAGGCTTATTTGTTTCAACTAGAAGAAGCAGAAAAACGTGATCACCGTAAGCTAGGTAAGCAGTTGGACTTTTTCCATATGCAAGATGACGCGCCAGGTATGGTGTTCTGGCACCCAAAAGGTTGGGCATTGTGGCAGCAGATAGAACAGTATATGCGGCAAATGTTTATTGATTTTGGCTACAAAGAAGTTCGTACGCCTGCTGTGCTTGACAAAACATTATGGGAAAAATCTGGTCATTGGCAAAACTATCATGACAATATGTTTGTCACTGCTTCAGAAAATCGTGACTACGCAGTTAAGCCCATGAATTGTCCTGGGCATATTCAGATTTTTAATAGTCATTTGCATAGCTACCGTGATTTGCCTTTACGTTTAGCGGAGTTTGGTTCTTGCCATCGCAATGAACCTTCAGGCGCATTACACGGGTTAATGCGAGTGCGTGGCTTTACACAAGATGATGCGCATATTTTCTGCACAGAAGCGCAAGTTGAATCTGAAGTGGCTGATTTTATTAAAATGCTATACAAGGCATATGAAGACTTTGGTTTTAAAGAAGTTTTAGTCAAGCTCTCCACACGACCAGAAAAGCGTATTGGCTCAGATGAGGACTGGGATAGAGCAGAAACTTCATTAGCAAATGCATTGAAAGCAAATGGCCTGGAATTTGATTATTTACCAGGTGAGGGCGCGTTTTACGGGCCAAAAATTGAATTTACGCTTAAAGACAGCTTAGGTCGTTTATGGCAATGTGGTACTGTCCAGCTAGATGCCAATTTGCCTGAGCGATTGGGGGCGGAGTATGTTGCAGAAGACAACTCGCGTAAGCGCCCAGTCATGCTACATCGAGCCATCGTTGGCTCCATGGAGCGCTTTATGGGTATTTTGATAGAGAATTATGCAGGTGCATTACCTGTTTGGCTCTCCCCTGTGCAAGTAATTGTACTCAATATCTCAGATGCACAAGCAGATTATGTGTTGCAAGTAGTTGAAAAACTAAAGAAAAGTGGCGTTAGATGCGAATTTGACTTGAGAAATGAGAAGATTACCTATAAAATACGCGAACACAGCATGCAAAAGCTGCCCTATATACTAGTGGCTGGCGACAGAGAAATGCAAACTGGCTGTGTGGCCGTGCGAACCAGAAAAGGTGAAGACTTAGGATCTATGTCTGTAGATGCGTTTGTAGAGCGTATTAAAGCAGATATTGAAAACAAAGCTTAAGTAGGCACTTTCATTATTTGTCTGGTAATGCGCGGCTTTTGATTTGATATTACAGATTTGAACACGAGGGGATTGCTATAGCTCAAGATAGAGGTAAAGGGACAAGAGTAAACGGAGAAATCACAGCGAGAGAAGTGCGCTTAGTGGGAATTGATAGTGAGCCGTTAGGAATAATGAGCTTGGAAGAAGCGTTTGCTAAAGCTGAAGAGATTGATATTGACTTAGTAGAAATTGCTCCCAATGCTAGTCCGCCAGTTTGCCGCCTCATGGATTATGGCAAATTTAAATATGCAGAAAGTAAGCGTCTGCATGAGCAAAAGTTAAAGCAAAAGCAGGTTCAAATTAAAGAAGTAAAGTTTCGCCCTGCAACAGATAGTGGTGATTACAATATTAAAGTGCGTAATATTACTCGCTTCCTAGAAGGTGGCGATAAAGTGAAGTGTACTTTAAGATTTAGAGGGCGTGAAATCACCCATCAAGAATTTGGTTTAGACTTGCTAAGACGTGTGCAAGCAGACTTGGAGGAGGTTGCAGTAGTTGAGCAATTTCCAAAAATGGAAGGTCGTCAAATGGTTATGGTGCTCGCACCTGTGAAAAAGGCGGCCCCTAAAAAGAATGAAAAAGTGAAGTCTGATAAATCAGACAAACAAGCAAAAGAATAACAATACAAAGTAGTATTAAGTTTTCTGAGTGAACTGGCCAAAAGGCATGCCTATGCACTCATTAATTACTCTTAAGGAGAAAAAAATGCCAAAAATGAAAACAAAGAGCAGCGCAAAAAAGCGCTTTAAGTTCTTAGGTAACGGTAAAGTAAAACGTACCCATTCACACCTACGTCACATCTTGACAAAGAAAACGACGAAGCAAAAGCGCAAGCTACGTGGAACTGAGATTATTTCTGCAACTGACGTCAAACGCATTCGCGCAATGATGCCAACACGATAAGGAGAATAATATGCCTAGAGTAAAACGTGGTGTCGTCGCTCGTGCAAGACACAAAAAAGTATTAAAAGCTGCGAAAGGCTATCGTGGCCGTCGCAATAACGTATACCGTGTTGCTAAGCAAGCGGTAATGAAAGCAGGGCAATATGCCTACCGTGATCGTCGTCAGAAAAAACGTCAATTCCGTACATTGTGGATTGCGCGTATTAATGCTGGTGCACGTGAATGTGGTTTAACATATAGCAGATTCATGAATGGTTTGAAAAAATCTGCAGTAGATGTAGATCGTAAAGTACTAGCGGATTTAGCTGTGTTTGATAAGCAAGCTTTTGCAAAATTTGTAGACTTAGCAAAAGCAGGATTGGCAGCATAGTTTTATCTAACAAAAAAAGAGGCTGCGGCCTCTTTTTTTTTCTTAGACTATATATTTTAGGATGGCATGGCAAATTTAGACCATTTAATTACAGAAGCGCAGGCTGATTTCGCAGCTTGTCATACAACTGCTGCACTTGAAGATGCAAAAGCAAAATATTTAGGCAAGACTGGTGCTATAACAGAGGCCTTGAAAGGTTTGGGGCGACTGTCTGCTGAAGAGAGGCCGTCTGCTGGCGCTGCAATTAATGTGGTTAAAAAACAAGTAGAGGCGGCATTAAATGCAAGACGTGATGCATTGATGGATGCTGCACAAGCTGAACAACTGGCCAGTGAGTCACTTGATGTGACGCTACCAGCCCGCACGCAAGGCCAAGGCGGATTGCATCCTGTGACACTTACCTTACGGCGTATAGAGCAATTATTCCATTCAATTGGTTTCGATGTCGCTACAGGTCCAGAAATCGAAACAGATTTTTATAACTTTACAGCGCTTAATATTCCTGAAAATCATCCAGCGCGCGCCATGCACGACACATTTTATGTCGATGACGCACATGTGCTGAGAACACATACCTCTCCTGTTCAAGTGCACTATATGGAAAATGCGCTTAAAGAACAAAAAACACCACCACTTAAAATTATCGCTCCAGGGCGAGTGTATCGCGTTGATTCAGATGCAACACACTCTCCAATGTTTCATCAGGTAGAAGGCTTATGGGTTGATCAGGCAATCAGCTTTGCTAATTTAAAAGGTGTTGTACAAGACTTTTTGCAGAAATTTTTCGAGCGAGATGATATAACGGTGCGCTTTCGCCCATCGTTTTTTCCATTCACGGAGCCTTCAGCTGAGATGGATATGAGCTGGAATAATGGTTGGTTAGAAATTGGTGGTTGTGGCATGGTACATCCAGAAGTATTTAGGCATGTGAATATAGATAGTGAACAATATCAGGGGTTTGCATTTGGCCTTGGTGTTGAGCGCTTGGCAATGTTGCGTTACGGCGTGAATGACTTACGACACTTCTTTAACAACGATTTGCGCTTCTTAAGCCAATTTTCTAAATAAACTTAACGATTAAGAATTTATTATGCAATTTTCTGAACATTGGTTACGTCAATTCGTTAATCCGCCTTTAGATGCGGATGAACTTGGTCATGCTTTAACAATGGCGGGGCTAGAGGTCGAAGAACAGACTTACGTTGCACAGCCTTTTACCAACGTAGTTGTTGGAGAAATTATTTCAGCGGAAAAACATCCTGATGCTGATCGTTTACAGTTATGCAAAGTTGATGTAGGTGAAGCTGAGCCATTGCAGATTGTTTGTGGAGCGCCAAATGCGCGTGTGGGTCTAAAAGCACCTTGTGCCAGAGTAGGTGCAAAGCTTGCTGATTTTAAAATAAAAGAAGCAAAAGTACGCGGTATTGAATCGTTCGGTATGATGTGCTCAGCGAAAGAGTTGGGTTTAGCAGCAGAAGCTGATGGATTACTTGAATTTCCACCTGAGGCACCAGTTGGAAAAGATGTGCGTGAATATTTAGATTTAGATGACACACTTTACACCATTAAGCTCACACCAAATCGTGCTGACTGTTTGAGTATTTTGGGCATTGCACGAGATGTAATGGCTATTACTGGTGCGCCAATAGTTTCACCTGAAGCAACTGCAGTCAATATCAGCTCTGAAGATGCACGTGCAATTCATGTAAATGAAGAAGAAGCATGTCCTAGCTATTATGGCAGAGTCATTGCAAATGTTAATGCTAATGCTATTACGCCAGAGTGGATGGTGAGGTCGCTAGAGCGCAGTGGTTTACGCAGTATCAGTGCAATTGTCGATATTACCAACTATGTATTGCTTGAGCTCGGCCAGCCTATGCATGCATTTGATTTAGATAAATTGCGCGGTGATATTGCTGTACGGTTTGCTCAAAAAGATGAGCAAATAAAGCTATTGAATGAAACCGAAGCAAAATTAGCAGAAGATGATTTAGTGATTGCTGATGATACAGGCCCTATCGCCCTTGCAGGTATTATGGGTGGAGAACCAACTTCTGTTGATCATGAAACTACAAATATATTTTTGGAAGCGGCATTTTTTACTCCTGAGGTGATGGCAGGTAAAGCACGAAGATTAGGGTTAAGTACCGATTCATCATATCGCTTCGAACGTGGCGTTGATTATGGAAATACCAAACAAGCCATGGAGCGAGCTACAGCACTTATTTTAGAAATTTGTGGTGGCCAAGCTGGGACAATATCCGAAAAAGTGGGACAACTACCTCAGCGTAAAAAAGTGACGCTAAGATATTCACGAATCGCATCTGTACTTGGTATCAGTCTATCAAAAGAGGCAGTTGCCAATATACTAAAACAACTTGGTTTTTCGTTTAGCCAAGCTGAGGATAGTTTTATTGTGCAGGCGCCAACTTATCGGTTTGATATCGAGCGTGAAGCAGACTTGATAGAAGAAATTGCTCGTTTACATGGATATGACAAAATTCCTGCGATTGCACCCGTCACAAATGTAACAATGCTGCCATTGCCAGAAGCTAAGCGTAGTTTGAACTGGTTAAAAGATATCTTAACAGTAAAAGGTTACCAAGAAGTTGTAACCTACAGTTTTGTGGATGAGGACTGGGAGCGTACGCTGTCAGATAACCAAACCCCTATCAAACTTAAGAACCCCATAGCCAGTAATTTAAGTGTTATGCGCAGCAGCTTATGGGCTGGTTTATTGGATGTGCTTACCTACAACATAAACCGCAAGCAAGATCGCGCCATGTTGTTTGAAACAGGCAACACTTATCACCGCCTAGATGATGGGTATCAAGAAACTGCAAAAGTGGCAGGCTTATGCTATGGGTCTGCGATACCAGAACAATGGGGTGAATCTGAGCGTGATTTTGATTTCTATGATGTTAAAGCGATAGTCGACACGCTAACCCATCAACAAGCCACCTACAAGCAAGATAAGCATCCTGCATTGCACCCAGGGCAAACGGCTCGCGTTTATTTAAAAGGTGTTGCAATAGGTTGGTTAGGAAAACTGCATCCTAAGTACCAACAGCAATATGATTTACCCAAAAGTACCATATTGTTTGAATTAAATACTGAGCTAATATTACAAACTAAGGTTGCTTCATATACAGAAGTTTCCAAGTTTTTACCTATACGTCGCGATATTGCAATCGTAGTAGATGAGGCAATTGAAGTGCAAACGATCATCGATACTGTAAATGCAGAAAAGATACCATTGTTGCAAAAGGTACAGTTATTTGACATTTATCAGGGTAAAGGAATTGAAGAAGGTAAAAAAAGCCTTGCATTTCTTATACTTATGCAAGATACTAACAAAACGCTCATCGATTCTGAAGCAGAGGCCGCAATAGCCAAACTGCTCAAATTATTAGAAAATAAATTTAATGCGCAGTTAAGAAATTAACTGAAACAATGACGATGTAAGAAAAGCAATACAGGGAGTTTTTATGACATTAACGAAAGCGGATTTGGCAGATCTGCTATTTGAACAGGTAGGGCTCAACAAACGGGAAGCAAAAGACATGGTTGAAGCGTTTTTTGAAGAACTAAGATGTGCATTAGAGAATGGGGATAGTGTCAAATTATCAGGCTTTGGTAATTTCGAGCTCCGCAAAAAGTCAGAGAGACCTGGCCGCAATCCAAAAACAGGTGAAGAGATTCCAATTTCTGCTCGTCGTGTAGTTACATTTCATGCCAGCCAAAAACTAAAAAGCAAAGTTGAAGAGCATTACGCTAAATAACTTAAGTAACTATTGAATGTATGCCAGATACTATTAAAAACGTACAGTTACCTCCGATACCAGCCAAAAGATACTTTACGATTGGTGAGGTGAGTGATTTGTGTGGTGTAAAACCACATGTGTTACGTTACTGGGAGCAAGAGTTTACGCAGCTTAAACCAGTTAAACGTCGTGGCAATCGTCGTTATTACCAGCATCATGAAGTATTATTAATCCGCAAAATCAGAGAACTACTCTACGAGCAAGGCTTTACTATTAGTGGCGCACGCAATCGTTTAGATGGGGCAGATGAAGTTGAGACCACTGATAATACTGCACAAGTAGCAGTCACAACTGCGGTTTCAAGCAGCAGTAATGAAAATGTTAACCTAGGTTTTATTCGATCACAAATTCAAGAAGTTATTCAACTATTGCGCGCTTAAGCGCATTAATTCTTAGCAATTCAATTTTCTATCGAGTTTAAAGTTATATTGTTAAGCAGAGCGTCGTGCTATTTTGATTTATAATAATGGCGCACACTCAGCGAGTGCATTCGGGGCGTAGCGCAGTCTGGTAGCGTACTTGTCTGGGGGACAAGGGGTCGCAGGTTCAAATCCTGCCGTTCCGACCACATCTATTATTAAGCGAGTAGAGACCTTATGCAATTCCGTACGATAGCAACACAAGCTTTTTCAGATCAAAAACCAGGCACTTCTGGCCTTAGAAAAAAAGTAAAGGTGTTTCAGCAAGCACATTATCTTGAGAATTTTGTTCAAAGTATCTTTGACACCTTAACGTTGCCTGAAGGAGCAGTTTTAACTTTAGGTGGCGATGGACGCTTTTATAATCGTACGGCAATACAGACCATCATTAAAATGGCAGCAGCAAACGGCTTTAGTAAGGTGATTGTTGGGCAGGGTGGTATTTTGTCTACGCCTGCAGCATCAAATGTTATACGTCAATATCAGACATTCGGCGGCATCATTCTATCTGCAAGTCATAATCCAGGTGGGCCTAACGAAGATTTTGGTATCAAATACAATACTGCCAACGGCGGCCCTGCGCCAGAGAAAATTACCGAAGCTATTTTTGAAAATAGTAAACAAATTCAAGAATATAAGATTGCTGATATCGCGGATATTGATATTGATACAATCGGTGAAACGCTAGTCAATGGGTTTGTCGTTGAAGTGATTGATTCTGTTAAGGATTACGCAGATTTGATGGAGCGCATGTTCGATTTTGATGCGATAAAAACGCTGTTGGCAGGCGGATTCACGCTTAAATTTGATGCTATGCACGCTGTGACTGGCCCTTATGCCAAAGAGTTGTTTATTAATCGTTTAGGCGCTGCCGCTAGTAGCTTAATGAATTGTGCTGTAAGTGAGGATTTTGGCGGTGGTCACCCAGACCCTAATTTAACGTATGCGCATGATTTGGTTGAAATTATGTATGGTGAGCATGCGCCAGATTTTGGTGCGGCATCAGATGGTGATGGTGACCGTAACATGATTTTAGGCAACCATTTTTTTGTGACCCCTTCTGATAGTTTGGCGTTAATCGCTGCTAATGCACATTTAATACCTGCCTATCAAGCGGGAGTAGCTGGTGTTGCTCGTTCCATGCCGACCAGCGGTGCAGTAGATTTAGTTGCTAAAAAAATGAAAATAGATTGCTACGAAACACCAACAGGATGGAAGTTTTTTGGCAACTTAATGGATGCTGATAAAGTGACTTTGTGCGGTGAGGAAAGTTTTGGTACAGGGTCTTCACACGTTAGAGAAAAAGATGGTCTATGGGCTGTATTATGTTGGCTAAATATTATCGCCAGCAAAAAAGATAGTGTTGAAAATATTGTGAAAGCACATTGGGCTGAATATGGGCGCAATGTTTATTCAAGACATGATTATGAGGCGATCCCTACAGAAGATGCAAACCGTGTGATTGATCATATTCGTTCACAGTTCAATACATTGCCAAACCAAATTTTCGGTAGTTATACAGTAAAAACATGTGATGATTTTTCTTATACTGATCCTGTTGATGGTTCAGTGAGTCATTTACAAGGCTTGAGAATATTATTCGAAGACGGCTCGCGCATTGTGTTTCGATTGTCAGGAACAGGTACACAGGGCGCAACGATCAGAATTTACATAGAAGCCTTTGAACCTGATACCGCAAAACATCATTTAGATGCACAGGATGCATTGCAAGAAATGATTAAGATTGCAATGGATATTTCTGATTTGGAAAAATTAACTGGTCGAACTAAGCCGACAGTCATTACATAAAAAAGCCAGGTTAAACCTGGCTTTTTTGTATCAGTTTAGCTCACTAGCTGACTAAACCTTCTGAACCCCACTCTTGTAATGTGAGCTCTTTGTTCTTAGATTTATCTAGAGCATTAAAGACTTTAAATTGATAAATCAGAAACTCTGCTTTGGATACGGTTGTATCTTTGTCGTCATCCATGGCATTCAACATTTCTGTTTTTCTTAACTCATTTAAATAGCCACCTGTGGCTAGAGTTGGGTTTTTATGCTTGATTTTTTTACCTACCCATTCATTTTGGTCAAGAAAGCCATCATTATTGTGGTCTAGTTCATTAAATAGATGGTCATTAAATCGATAGTATTCGCCAGATGACACTAGATTGTTTTTATTTGTATCAATTTTGTTCATTAGTGCTGGCTTTTGAAATTCTGTGGCGTATCCGCCGGTGCTTAAATTCGTTTGTTTAGCTTGTGATGTTACTGAGGTAAGACTTGATAGTGTGAGTGTGCTTAGTGCAATGAGTAATTTCTTTTGTTTTAAATTCATAAATCTCCTATAAAAGTTAACAGAAAATAAGCAACAATTAATTGCTTATATAAATCTGACATCGAGAAATATGAATAGTTCCAAATAATTTTGGAAATGTACTTATTTATTAGATAGTTAGTACTAATTTACTGGCTTTATGGTCATTTCACCCTTATATAAACGCACATCCATACGACCTAAAAAGCTCATGCCGAGTAAGACATCGCCTTGTAAACTTGGAACGATTGATGCGGATACATTTTTTGCTTCAATACCGCCTAGTTTCACAGAGTTTAATCTAACCAAATAGCTCACGGTATCACCATTAGCTGTTGATGACCTGATGGCTGATATGCTTTTTAAATTGAGTCTGTCGGCTACTGCTTGCGAAATTGCAACACCTGTTGCGCCAGTATCTACAAGCACATTCACTTTATGTCCATTGATGAGTGCTTCAGCTCTGTAATGGCCGTCTAGCCCTCTTTGGAGGGTAACTTCAGTGCCTGATCCAAGTGCTCCCAGTTTGTTTGGATTTTGAATATTATCTGCAAGATAGTAAACGACTGCAGCGATACAAATCCATACTATAGTAAGAAAAAGACCGTTTTTGGACATCCGCTAAAATGGTAATTTTGCGTCAGGTGCTGCCGCCAGAATGACTGACCTGAACTCATTTTGAATGCGCTGCAGTGCAGCAGCATTATCCGCTTCAAAACGAAGCACAATAACAGGCGTTGTATTAGACGGGCGCATTAAACCAAAGCCATCAGCGTACTCGACCCTTAGGCCGTCTATGGTGAGCACTTCTGCATTATTAAATTTTGCAGTTTTTTGCAGTTTTTCTATCAAGGCATGCGGTTCGCCTTCTTTCATGTTGATATGCTGCTCAGGTGTGCTAACACTGTCTGGTAATGCATTTAATATCGCAGAAGGATCTTTGTGCTGGCTTAGAATTTCTAATAAGCGCGCGCCAGAATAAAGGCCGTCGTCAAATCCATACCAGCGCTCTTTGAAGAAGACATGACCACTCATCTCGCCAGCAAGTGCAGACCCAGTTTCTTTCATTTTGGCTTTAACTAGCGAGTGGCCAGTTTTCCACATGAGTGGATTGCCACCACGGGCACTAATCCATGGGGCGAGGTTACGTGTGGACTTAACATCATAAATAATGGTTGCCCCAGGATCACGTTTGAGCACATCTTCAGCGAACAATAGCAACTGACGGTCTGGGTAGATAATGTTACCTTCTTTGGTGACTACGCCTAATCGATCACCATCACCATCAAAAGCAAGACCAATTTCGGCATTCCCTGTTTTTAATGCTTTGATTAAATCATTTAAATTATCAGGGACTGATGGATCAGGGTGATGGTTTGGAAAGTGTCCATCTACTTCACAGAACAATTCTTCTACTTCACAGCCAATCGCTTCGTAAAGTTTTTTTGCAAATGCACCCGCTACACCGTTGCCGCAATCAACTGCAATTTTCATTGGACGAGATAGCTTAATGTGACTACTGATTCTGTTGATGTATTCATCATCAATATGGTAACTGGTCTCTTTTCCTTCTCCAGTTCTCAAGTCATTATTTTCTATCCGCAGCCGTAAATTCTGGATTACTTCACCAGAGAGCGTATCGCCTGCGAGCACCATTTTTAAACCATTGTAGTCAGGTGGATTATGACTTCCTGTCACCATGACACCGCAATTAGTGTTGAGATGATAAGCAGCAAAGTAAACAATAGGTGTTGCAACCAAACCTAAATTAATGACATCGATACCAGCTTTGCGGATTCCTTTGGACAGTGATGCTGCCAGTTCTGGGCCCGACAGACGACCATCATAACCAATGCAAATGGTGTGTTGCTCACGTGCAGCAGCTTCTGTTCCTAAAGCATGACCTATAGCTTCTACAATCTCAGGTGTGAGTGTTTTGCCTACGATGCCACGAATGTCATAGGCTTTAAAAATTTCTTTAGGTACGTTGTTTGTCGTGCTTTTAGCTTGTGTATCTGAATGCATAGTAAATAATCGCAAAATAGGTAAGATGATGTAAAAATTGATCAAGGCCCAACAATAGCCAAAACCATTCGCTGTTGTCAGGTTTAAGATTATAGTGCCTTGATAGGTTCATTTTTGCCCAATCAATATGATAGTGCAATAACAAGTCTAGCAAGCCCATAAAAAGTGCTAGCTTGAAGTTCAAAAAATAGCCAAGGACAATCATGGTGCCGATACCATGTAGGCTGGCATGCACGATACCACCAGGATGTAAATATTTGCCTTTGTTTTTATATAACCAAGGGAACATTTGCAATGGAAAATCACAAATGAAATGCTTGATAAAAAGCCCAAGCAATGCTTCAAACATGCTTAGCTCGCTTCATCAATCCATGCAAGCTGGATAGCTTCAAGGATTTTTTCGCCACAATGCTCCTTGACATCAGTAAACCCATCCAAAGCCATAACCCAATCCATTAAATCAGTAAATCGAATAGTTTTGGGGTCAATTTCGGGATATTTGTCGTATAAGTCTTCTGCAATTCTTTGCGAGTCTGTCCACTTCATTTACGTGCGCTTTAATCTTGATAAATTGAACTTTAATTATAGCCTGCCAACAAATGGTTGTGAAAGCTAAAAAAAACCCAACCGCTAGGGTTGGGAAGAGGGAGGAGGGCGAAACTTTGGAGAATTACGTTTCAGTTTATATAAAGCAAAGGCTGTGCCACTTTATTTTATACATATAAAACAATGAGATATCATTTTAATCGCATTATCTTAAGAACTAGTGTCGCGTAAATCATGCATTAGGTGCATTATTTTGGTGCATTGAATTCGATGCTTTGACCTATCAAGACTATCCGATATAAGTTTCAAGTAAGCATATCGGCATGATAAAATGCACGCTTTATTTTTAAGTCAATTTGGAAATTATTAAACCCCATGTTTAGTCACGCAAAAAAGCTTCATATTACTGATCCAGAAATCGCAAGAATGATTGATGCTGAAGTTGTCCGACAAGACCAGCACATTGAATTGATTGCTTCAGAAAACTATACCAGCCCTGCTGTGATGGAGGCACAAGGTTCACAGTTAACCAATAAATATGCTGAGGGTTATCCAGGCAAGCGTTTTTATGGTGGATGCGAATTCGTGGATCAAGTTGAGCAGTTGGCTATTGACCGTTTAAAGCGTCTATATGGAGCTGAATATGCCAATGTGCAGCCGCATTCAGGTTCGCAAGCGAACCAAGCTGTGTATTTTGCGATGTTGAAACCTGGTGACACCATCATGGGAATGAATTTAGGACATGGTGGGCATTTAACACATGGGTCACCAGCTAATATATCAGGTAAGTTATTCAATATTGTCGCTTATGGTCTTAATGAGAAGGAAGAAATCGATTACGATGATATGGAGCGTATCGCGCTCGAAACAAAGCCAAAGTTACTAATCGGTGGTGCTTCAGCTTATGCACTACGTTTTGATTGGGAACGAATGGCTGAAATTGCTAAAAAAGTAGGTGCTTATTTTATGGTTGATATGGCACATTACTCAGGTCTAATCGCAGCCGGTGTTTATCCTAACCCAGTACCACATGCAGATTTTGTTACTTCGACAACACATAAAACACTCCGTGGCCCGCGTGGGGGTATTATCATGGCTAAAGCTGAATATGAAAAACAGTTAAATTCAAGCGTATTTCCAAGTCTGCAAGGTGGGCCGTTAATGCATGTGATGGCAGGTAAAGCGACAGCTTTCCTTGAAGCATCAACACCTGAGTTTAAAGCCTATCAAACGCAAGTATTGAAAAATGCAGCGGTGATGGCAGAAACGCTAGCTGAGCGTGGTTTGCGGATTATTTCTGGCCGGACGGAGTCACATGTGTTTTTAGTTGATTTACGACCAAAAGGATTGACTGGTAAAGCTGCTGA
>JBNLAC010000042.1:0-20796 GCA_050301935.1 Methylophilaceae bacterium
TATCGTTGGTTACTTAGAGCGTGATATAGCTGATATCAGAGTCTATGCACTTGGTATCAGCTCCATCAGGGATGATGTGCAGTCTGCCTACGAAAAAGCCAAGGAACTGCAAGAAAACTTAGGTATTCATGATTTAATTTTACCTGTTGACCACCTTGCCACCCGCATCTATAGCCAGAATAGAGAAGTCGCTATCCTTGAGTATTTGTCGTTGTCTAGTTACCATTTTTGGGGAGCCTACAATATCAAAGACCAAAACTCTTCAACAAATGTCACTAAAAGCGTACATCCTGTCCCTGAATCAAAAAGCCCAGCTAAGGTCTTTACTGCGAACAACACTCCCTACTTTGTCAATCATTTGGAAAAACTACCCTCACCTACCGAAACCTTCGTTCGCAATTATGGCCCTCGTCTACACCATATGGCGTTAGCCGTTAAAGACGGCGAGCGTAATGGTATTGAGAATATCGATTACGTAGTTAATTCCATTGCAGAACAAGGTAAAGGCTTTTTGTTAGATGTCATAGGCTCGAAAGAGCAAGGTTTGAAACAGATCTTTTCCAACGCCTCGGAACATTCATCGCTCATCATTGAATATGTTCAACGTTACGGCGATTTTAATGGATTCTTTACCAAGGAAAACGTAGCTGCGCTAACGGAAGCAGCTGGAGTTGAAGAGGGTGTTAGGGCCATGGACGTATAATTTGGCTAAATAAAATACTGGCACAGTATTCGCTAGTTATTAATCACAACTTTGTGTAAGATAAAAACTAGAATGAAAATTTCATCTATAGAATACGCCTCAATTCAAGCATATGATGAATTGCTTGACAAAAATTTAGTGCCGCGAGATGTGGCAAAACCCTTACTCGATTACTTAGCATCGATGGATGAAGCGGAGCTGGCCGCTAGAAAACAAGCGGTAGACGCAGCAATTCTGGCCATGGGTATTACGTTCACAATTTACTCCGATGCAGGCAATATCGACAGAGCCTGGCCGTTTGATATTGTGCCAAGAATCATCAGCAGCAAGGAATGGGACACCGTCCAAGAAGGTCTTAAACAGCGGCTTACAGCACTTAATATGTTTATTAACGACCTTTATAACGAGCAAAAAATTGTTAAAGATGGCGTTTTCCCAATTGAGGTGCTGAATGGTTCTAAAAACTTTAGACAGCAATGCGTTGGAATAACGCCTCGTTTTGGTGCATGGGCGCACATATGCGGCACTGATTTAGTGAGAAATGACGATGGCACGATATACGTACTGGAAGACAACTTAAGAATTCCATCAGGTGTTTCTTATATGCTAGAAAACCGCCAGATCATGAAGCGAGTTTTCCCTGAATTATTTCAAATCTCAAATATCAAGCCTGTCGACAACTACCCTGCTATGCTATACAAAACATTAGCAGCCTTATCACCGCGTAAAAACAAGTCACCTGTCATCGTTGTCCTGACCCCAGGCATTTACAACTCTGCCTACTTCGAGCACAGCTACTTAGCAGAGCAAATGAGCGCAAATCTGGCTGAAGGTTCCGACTTGGTAGTTGATGAAAAAGATATTGTTTACCTTAAAACAATCACAGGTCTAATACGAGTTGATGTAGTCTATCGCCGTGTTGATGATGACTTTATCGATCCAGAAGTCTTTAATCCAGAATCGGTGCTTGGTGTAAAAGGCCTTATGCGGGCATGGCGTAAAGGAAACGTTGCAATTGCTAATGCGCCTGGAGCAGGTGTCGCTGACGATAAAGTGGTCTATACCTTTGTCCCTAAAATCATCAAATACTATCTGGATCAAGACCCAATCATTGAGAACGTTCCCAGCTATTTATGCATGTATGATGATCAACGCGATTACGTCCTGAAAAATTTAGACAAGTTAGTCGTGAAGCCTGCCAATGAATCTGGCGGCTATGGTATGCTGATCGGCCCTCGTGCCAGCAAAAAAGAGCGCGATCAGTTTGCTGACCTGATTCGCGCTAACCCGCGTAATTACATGGCGCAACCAACGCTTAATATTTCTACTGGGCCAACTATCATCAATGGCCAATTAGCACCACGTCATCTCGATTTACGCCCTTTTGTGCTTCAATCAGATCAACTTCATGTCACTATGGGCGGCTTGACCCGTGTTGCTATGCGTCAAGGCTCTCTGGTCGTCAACTCATCACAAGGTGGTGGCAGTAAAGATACATGGATTGTGGAAGGAGACAGCTAACATGATGCTCGCACGTGATGCTGAAAACTTCTACTGGATGGCCAGATATCTGGAGCGTGCAGAAAACACAGCACGTTTGATTATTAAAATTACAGATACCTTGCTAGATATGCCAACCGATGCATCTATTGGCTGGAAAACATTATTGCAGATTGTTGGTGTTGACCACCTATACCATGAGCATTACAAAGTAGCGAAAGAAAATGACATTATTCATTTCTTAATTGCGGATGAACGTAATCCAAGCTCTATTTTAGCCTGCATCAAATATGCGCGTGAGAATACGCGCACGTTAAGAGAGCTATTACCTGAAGAGCTATGGGAGCGTGTAAATAGTTTGTATCTGTATATTTTGAGTAATATTGAAGATACCTCGCAGAAAAGACGTAAAAAGTATGTGTTCCTCCAAGAAGTTATTTACCGCAGGCAGGCAATAATTGGCCTTATTTTCGGTGCCATGGAGCGCAATTTGCCCTATCACTTTATGAAGATAGGCAGAAATCTAGAGCGTGCTGATATGACCACACGGATCATGGATGTCAACTATGCGATTTCTTTACCTGAAAACCACCCACTGTATGAAGTAGCTAAAGAGACACTCTGGGCGAGTATTCTAAAATCATTATCTGGCTATCAAACCTATCGCCGACTCAAACACTTTCAAGTAACGATGCCAGATGTCGTTGACTTTCTTTTCAATGAAAAAAACTTTCCGCGCAGCATCTTACATTGCATTGGTGAGCTTGAAAGCTGTCTAGTTGATATGCCCAATAACAAAGTAGTGCTCAAAACAGTCAGATTAGCTCAAAAATCTCTAGCAAAAAAAGATGAACAAACCATGAGCGAAGAAAAACTGCATGAGCATATTGACCTTTCACAGCAATTTATTGGCGATATTAATAATGCAATAACAAATCAATATTTCAATAGCAAATAGTGTCTTACTGTCTATCAATTCATACGGATGAAGGACTTGTCTTATGTGCTAGCACTGTGTTTGCGCAAAATGCAAACAGCGTACAATTATCAACCAATATGCAACGTTTCATCTGGCCAGGAAATCGCTTAATCACGATTTTATCTTCAGGCAACCAGAAAACCATTGATGCTGTATTAAATAAAATCCGCCAGGACTTAAATAAGCAATCTTCATTAACACTGCTAAGCGCTAATAACCTAGATGAAGTAGCAGACTATATCGCAGCAATAAGTGTTCAACAGCAGAAAGATTTGGTTCAGCGGCTGGGTAAAGGAGAAGCTTATGACGCTAACTTTATTGTGGCAGGTCAAATTATTAATAAAGAGATGGCAACGCTGCTGATTTATGCCCAAGGGAACTTCATACATGAGCCGCATTCTTCTCCTTTTTTGCAAATCGGCGAAATAAAGTATGGTAAGCCTATTTTGGATCGCATTATAAAACGAGATACCAATCTAAACACTGCAGCACACGCTGCTTTGGTCTCTGTAGACTCTACAATCAGGAGCAACCCATCTAATAACATTCAAACCGAGCTCATGATATATAAAAGGAATAGTTTTGAAATGAGTGCTTATTTATCTGTAGATAGTAACAATACCTTTTTTAACAACACCTCTGAAAAATGGAACCAAGGTATCATTAGTGCATTAGAAAGCTTGCCCAAATTCTATTGGGAGTAATTAAAGCGTAAACTAAAGTAGATTTAATTCGTTAATTTACTTTTACAGTTTTGTACTTATGAACTATTATTGCTATAAAACAAAAATAATAGATTTGCACTTAAGAATTAGCGCATAAACTGCGTTTCTCGGGGACTATTAACGATGACCTATTGTTTAGCTATAAATACAAATGAAGGATTAGTGCTCTGCTCAGACTCACGCACCAATGCCGGCTTTGATAATGTATCTACTTACAATAAGATGCATACATTCTCATGGCTAAACAATCGTTTTATCACTATATTGTCATCTGGTAATTTGGCTACCACGCAGCAAGTATTAAAGAAAATACAAACTGACATTGATAAAGGTTTTTTGCCTAATTTACTCAGTGTTAACTCCATGCATGAAGCAATTGATTACATTGCCTCTGTGAGTACAACCATACAAAACGTACACGTTGTACGTGATGCCAGCAATACTAGCTTTCAGGCGACCTTTATTGTTGCAGGCCAAATTGGCACTGATAAGCCAGAAACTTGTTTAATATATCCACAAGGTAATTATATTCATGAGTCTGATGAGCATCCGTATATACAAATAGGCGAAACAAAATATGGCAAACCGATTTTAGATCGGATTATCAGTCGGGAAACATCGCTTAACAGAGCTGCCCGTTGCGCGCTTGTATCCATGAACTCTACCATCCGAAGTAACCTCACCGTAGGGCCACCAATTGACCTCATGCTTTATGAAAAAGATAGCCTAACTGAGGGTAGAAAACTACACCTAACAGAAGATGATGCATTTGCAAAAGAGCTGTCTGAAAAATGGAATAATGGCTTAATTAACGCGTTGATGAGCCTACCTAAGTTCGAATGGGAACAACAAGATCAAGTCAACACAGCAAATATTCAGCAAAACTTTAACTAATAATCCTAATCAGCCTGCCACCTTAAATCAATGGTGAATGGAAATCTGGGGTTACGTGACTCCTGTATCACTTCTAATTTACCAGGCTTATGCCCATGACCCCAAAAACGGGCAAATCGACGTGCTTCTGCTTCATTAGCGTTTACAGGGAATGTGTCATAGTTTCGCCCACCCGGGTGAGAAACATGGTAAGTACAACCGCCAATTGCTTTGCTACTCCAGGTATCAACCAAGTCAAACACCAACGGCGCTTGCTCTTTAATAGTTGGATGCAATGCCGACCAAGGACTCCAAGCACGAAAGCGAACACCCGCAACGTACTCACCAGCATTTCCAGTTGGCTGCAAGGGCAATGGTCGCCCATTACATGTCACAATATGACGCCCGTCAGTCAGCCCCCTTACTCTTAACTGCATCCGCTCAACGGAAGAATCCACATAGCGCGCAGTACCACCACCACTCATTTCCTCACCTAATACATTCCATGGTTCAATAGCCTGACGTAATTCTAGTTCTACCCCCTGATACGCAACAGTACCATATCTGGGAAAACGGAATTCAACAAAAGGATCAAACCAATGTTGCTCAAACGGATAGCCAAAATCTCGCAAATCTGCAACAACGTCGGCAATATCCTGTGCAACAAAGTGCGGCAACATCCAGCGGTCGTGTAACTCTGTACCCCAGTGAATCAATTTACCTTGATATGGCTCTTTCCAGAAACGTGCAACTAAAGCCCGCAACAGCAAGCTTTGCACTAAACTCATACGTGCATGTGGTGGCATTTCAAATGCACGAAATTCGACTAACCCTAATCTACCAGTAGGGCCATCAGGTGAGTAAAGCTTATCAATCGAAAACTCTGCGCGATGCGTATTACCTGTTAAATCAACCAGTAAATTGCGTAATAAACGATCAACCAACCATGGCCTTTTGCTCTCCTCTGTTTTGGGCAAGTTCTTTTCCATTTGCTGAAATGCAATCGCTAATTCATACAAATTATCATCGCGCGCCTCATCCACACGTGGCGCCTGACTGGTTGGACCAATAAAAGTACCAGAAAATAAATAAGATAAAGCAGGATGGTTTTGCCAATAGGTGATCAAGCTTTTTAATACATCTGGTCTTCTCAACATGGGGCTATCTTCGGCTGTAGCACCACCCAAGGTAGCATGATTACCACCACCTGTACCTGTGTGACGCCCATCCAGCATGAATTTCTCTGTACCCAGTCTGCTTAAGCGTGCTTCCTCATATAATGTTGTGACATTATTAACCAGCTCTGACCATGATCCAGCAGGATGAATATTCACTTCAATTACACCTGGATCCGGTGTCACACTGAGCATTTTAATGCGCGCATCTCTCGGTGGTGTATACCCTTCTATCCACAGCTTCATTTGAAGGCTAGCGGCTGTATCCTCAACAGCACGCAATAATGTGAGGTAGTCTTCTAATCGCTCCATCGGTGGCATAAAGACATACAGACGCCCCTCTCTCACCTGCACACATAAGGCGGTATGAATCACTTCACGTGGCAAAGGTTTCTTTTGTTTATGTTTAACCTTAACCTTGATTGCGGGACTATCTTCGGCAAGCTCCTCTCGCTCTGCAAAAGGATCTATAGCAAAGTCAGGTTCCATTTCATCAGGCAATACCCAAGGTAAAGACTTCAAAGGTAAACGCAAGCCCATTGGGGAATCACCACCTAGCAAATATAAATGTTCGCGCTTAAGTGGCCATTTACTGGTTAACCATTCAACACTTGTTTTTTTGCTTTGTCTTTTTTTGCCTGAATTACTTTTAGCTGGTTTTATCGGCATTACATAACCAACAACTTCTTGTAAACCAGATTCTAGTAATCGGGCCAAGCGCCGCCTTTCCTCACTATCATTTAAATCAACTTTTAACGGATCTATATTTTCTGGGAACTGCTCTTCTAGATGCGCTAATGCAACTACATCTTCATAGGCAGGGATCAAACAAGCCTCAGGAAAATCAAGTTGTTTCGTTAAGGTCTTAGCAAAGCTTAATGCATGTTCCCCCGTATAATTGTCTTTGGCATTCTCATCGGAAAACAATTTTTCATTACGCCATATTGGTTTGCCATCCACCCGCCAAAACATGCTTATTGCCCAGCGTGGTAAAGGTTCGCCTGGATACCATTTACCCTGGCCATAATGTAGCAAGCTACCTTTAGTAAAATGCTGCTTTAATTTAATCGCTAGCTCACCAGCAAGCTCGCGCTTTTTCTTGCCATGCGCTTGTGTATTCCATTCTGCGCCTTCCATATCATCAATTGATACAAAAGTAGGCTCACCGCCTTGCGTCAATCTGACATCTTGTTTTTTCAAGTCGGCATCGACCTTTTTACCCAAACGATCAATTTTCAACCAATCATCTTCCGAATATGGTTTTGTCACCCTAGGGTCCTCATGAATTCTGGTAATAGTCATTTCATGATTAAAAGTGACCTCAGCAATATCTGTTAATCCAGTAACAGGTGCCGCTGATGAAGGTAGCGCAGTACAGGCAAGCGGTATATGACCCTCACCTGCTAATAAACCAGAGGTAGGATCCAGCCCTATCCATCCAGCTCCAGGCACAAAAACTTCTGTCCATGCATGCAAGTCTGTAAAATCAACCTTGGTACCACTAGGCCCATCAAGTGCTTCTATATCCGCTGTTAATTGAATCAAATAGCCCGAAACAAATCTTGCAGCCAAACCTAAATGACGACATATTTGCACTAATAGCCAAGCACTATCGCGACATGAGCCTGTTTTTTTAGTAAGGGTTTCTTCTGGGGTTTGAATACCTGGTTCCATACGCACCAAATAACCGATTTCTTTTTGCAATGCTTGATTAACAGCGACTAAAAAATTAGCTGTACTCAAGTTTTGCGTAACCAGCTCTTTTTCAACGTTAGCCACCCAATCTTTTAATAACGGTTCCATAGGGTCTGGCTTCAAGTATGCACTTAGCTCAAACATCTGTTGATCTGTATATTTGAACGGGAAATGTTCCGCATATTTCTCAACGAAAAAATCAAACGGATTAATCACCGTCATATCTGCAACTAAATCGACCGTAAATTCTAGTTCCTGCACCTTTTCGGGGAATACAAAACGCGCTATATAGTTACCGTAAGGGTCTTGCTGCCAGTTAATAAAATGTTTCTTGGGAGTTACGGTTAAAGAATAAGATAATATTGGCGTGCGTGCGTGTGCTGCTGGTCTCAGTCGAACCTCATGTGGAGACAAGCTTACCAAACGATCAAACCTATAGCTGGTTTTATGATGCAATGCGACGCGAATAGCCATTTACTTCCTTTAATTCATTATTCTAATCAGACAAATTTCGTATTATGCTGAATACCTAGCTAGTAGCTAATGCACAATTTATGCCACTGTTTATACTATAGCGCGCTTTTGCGCTGCTGATAGTTTTTTAATCATATATTCAGCTTTAGTGGCCTCGGAACGATTAACAAACGCTATTACTTTTAGTAATCTTTTAGGCGGGTGTGCACGCATATATTTAGCGCCTTTTCCGGTTTCATGCGCCTTATAGCGCTTTTCAACATCCACCGTAATACCAGTATAGATGCTGCCATCCTCACATTCAATTAGATATAAAAACCATGGCTTGTTTATATTGTCTGTCATTTTTTAACTATAGATACAGAATGATGCATGACATGTTAGATGGTACCCCCGACGCGATTCGAACGCATGACCTTCCCCTTAGGAGGGGGACGCTCTATCCATCTGAGCTACGAGGGCGATATATGCTGTGAAAGTGTGTAATTATTGACTAGTTCAATATAACCAAGTGCCGTCACCGAGCAAATCAGCATGGCAATCTCTATTGGGAACATTGCAATTCTCCCACCAAGTATCAAGCACTTGCTGTGACCACCCAAATACATAATCCATATGTAATGAGTAGCCTCCTCGACCACCTTTGTAATTATCGCTGGCAATGCGAAGCGTTTTTGTGCCATTTACTTTATAGTGAATTATACCTGATATATGCGGCAATGCTTTTGGATGTGTTGCAGGGCATCGACCATTTGAGTCATATGCCATATGGGCTTTATGACTAGGGCTATCCAGATTTTCACCATCCCAGCAGCTGGGGAAGTGCACAACTGCAGTTAAATCGCCCACACAATCAGGAATATAATTTTTTCTTAGTTTATAAGCAACACCACCTAATTTATCGGCATTGCATTGCCAGTTAATCCTATCCCAGTTTTGAGGGTTGTCCTCTGTAGCAGTTTGATCTCCTGCAATCATCATTAACCCGTTTGGCGGTTTTACGTCACCGCCTTTGTAATAGAACAGCGCCCAATCAGGTGCTAATGGGGTGCCGTCTGTAGTGTCAATCAGGCTGGGTAACCAATATGATGAGCGGTTAGCAATACCACCTTGGCATGTGCTATTGCCTGTTTTTCTTATAGTGTCTGGCGTAGAGTCAAAATAGGCACCTGTATTACCAAAAAAGGTATGGTGATGGGCTGCACCCTCCTGATTTGGATAAACAATAAAATCATCATTTGCCATATGGCTGGCAGAGCAATGGATACGAAAATCCCCACCAGAAACACTATAAGGATTAGGTGTAAAAACCTCTCTATTAGGATCAGGAACTGGCTGAACTCTTAATTCTGCATAGCCTTCAGCTGGTGTCATATTCTTAGTAGTATCTACGTTTGGCATATAGTTTTCTGTAGGGCTGCTAGCATCGTTACTGGCAGCCCTTTCTTGCGAAGAGCTAACTGAGCTACATGCAGAAACTGTTACGCCAGTGATGGCTAGCATTAATTTGAGCAATCGGTAGTTTTGCATAACTAAAGCCTTTTTATCATACAGAAGATTAAATGAATACTATTAAGCTTTTATATGATTGTCCAGTCGCTATGCCGCTAATATACAAATAGCATTTAACTGACAATTGTTTTAATCAGAATTTAGAAGGTTTTTTGACAGGCAAAAACGCTATATCGTATAGCTAGCGGCTAGATGTTGAATGATTTCCTCTAATACATCTGGGCTGAATTGGTTGGGGTTAAAGGACTTAAGCTTGTGTTGATGCAGTATTGCATGAATGTCAGAGCCTAAACCAGCATACTTCATATGCCATTTTGAAAAAGACCTTTGCTGAATCTCTTTATTACTCAATATCGTCATATCAGTGTGCCTTTTATCTTTTTTAAGCACATTGATTAGGGCATTAACATCGTCATTATCACCTTGTAAACACTGCAGAAAATAGCCATCACCGAAGCATAAAGCACCGACTATGCGCTTGTTTTTATTGTTTGCTCTAGACTTTTCTAAAATATCTGCAACCTCTGGCTCGATTTTATATGGGTTGTCTGATAATGGAAAAGTTGCACGACTTACATAAACAATTTGCGTGAAATGGTTCATATTATCTGGTTATGACACCACTCTTTCATAGACGGGCTGTTCGCCTCTGTTTAACTTATTTTGCTCATAGCACATCTTTTCTAAATCTTCAGCAGATATTGGTTGAGAGAATAGATAACCTTGTCCATAATCACACCCAATAGCGAACAGCAGATTTCGTTGCTCTATCGTCTCCACGCCTTCTGCTATCACCTTTAGACCTAGCTTATGCGCCATAACAATAATCGCTTCACACAAAACCAGATCCTCAGAATATATAGATAGGTTTTGTACAAATGACTGATCAATTTTAATGTAATCCACATCAAACTTTTTAAGATAAGAAAGTGATGAGTAACCTGTACCAAAATCATCCACCGCTACCTGTACGCCATGATCTCTGAATGCCAATAACTTTTCACTGACTTCTGGGTTTTTATCCAACATAAGTCCTTCTGTAATCTCAACAACTAGACTTGAGCCAGAAATACCCAGTTGCTCCATATGTTTAAACCAGCCGAGATGTTTTTCATCTTTATTATAAAACTGGACTGGAGATTTGTTGATACTGACTTGAAACTTGCTATCGATAGATGTTTGCCATTTAACAAGTTGATTCGCTACTTTGTAAAATACCCAGTTGCCAATTTCAACAATTAAACCTGTATCTTCTGCCACTGGAATAAAATCACCTGGATTAACCACACCATTTTGCGGGTGATCCCAACGAAGTAGAGCTTCTGCTTTGTATATTTTATTAGTTGCCAAGTCGATAATTGGCTGATACATAACCCTAAACTGCTCTTCTTGTATCGCTAGACGCAAGTCCTGCGTCATCTCGCGACGTTTAACAGCGGCTATCTGCATTTCTTTCGTAAAATAGCTGTAAGTATTGCGGCCTTTATTCTTTGCGTTATACATCGTTTGGTCCGCATTGCGGATAAGTGACTCAACATCAGTGGCATCTTCAGGAAATAATGTAATACCAATACTTGCAGAAACATTAGCGATTTCGTGTCCCAAATTAAACGGTTTGCTTAATTCCGACAATATACGCTGTGCGACCATATCAATATGATTGATTTCGTCGAATTGGCTTAGAATGATTGTAAACTCATCGCCACCAAGTCTAGCCAAATCTTCATCATGAGAAACCGTGTCAGTGATACGTAAACATTTTTTTAATCTTTCTCCCACCTGCTTTAATAGGATGTCCCCAATATCATGACCTAGGCTATCATTTACTTCTTTAAAGTCATCCAGATCTAGAAACATCAGTGCAAATGGACTACCTGTTCTCTTGCTTAGCTCGACCTGACTAGATAACTTTTCATGGAACATATGTCGGTTTGGCAATCCAGTTACAGCATCAAAATTAGCTTGCTTCCACATCCATTCTTCTGCTTGCTTCTTAGCAGAAATATCTGATGCTACCGAAACATAACCAGTCACAACACCATCTGCATCTCTAATGGGACTAACTTGAAGTGCAACAGGCAATAGCTTTCCATTTTTGGCCACCAGCTTAATTTCACCACGATAACTATCGTGCTCTTTAACAATGTCAAAAATTTCTGCATGGCTTGGCCCCAAGTCACCCTCAGGACTATCAGGACCCAAGTAAAATGGCTTACCTATTAATTCTTCGGATTGATATCCAAATAAAAATTCAAATGCTGGATTTACATATTGGAAACATAAGTTTTCATCATGTAATGAAATAGCTTCTTGTGTTTGAGATAAGGCTTGATCACTTTGACGCAATTTAGAGTCGCGATACTCTATTTGTGACAGCATAGAATTAAAGCCATCGGTTAGTTTTCCTAGCTCGTCCTCTGAGGTTTTTTCTACACGAAGTGAATATTGCTCTTGATCAATAACTTGGCTCATGGCATTAGTTAATGAATCAACCGGGGCAAGCATATGTTTAAGCATAGCGCGTAAAAACATGTAGCCAAGCAAGAAGGCAACAATCATACCCAATAGATTTGTCGTCACTCTTAGAATCACACCCTGATAGACGTTGTCATAATCGGCAATAACTCGAATTGTCCCGACCCGTTGATTATTTTGTGTGATAGGTCGCTCTATATGGACTTCTTCAGCCATTGATGTGCCATGCAACCAGTATTTCATATGATGATTCTGATTCACAAATGAAACAAACAACGTGTCATCAGCATTAAGGACATCGACACGTAGCACAGCGCTATCAGCCTCAATTGCTTGCAATGTTTCTTTGGCAGTATCTAAATCATCAAAAATAATTGCAGATGCAATATTATGTGCAATTACATCTGCTAGCGTCACTAAGCTATTTTTTGCAGACTCACTTGCGCTTTTAGCATCGTTAATTGTAGTAAAGACAAATGCAAGAAGTACGACTAGGCCAGCTGTGCCAGAAACAAGCAGCATAAATTTTCTGCTAATTGACCATCTAGCCAATATATTAAACACGGATACTATCCCTAGTCTTTGTATTCATTATTAATATCAATACTCTAAACTTTAATTTTTTGCATACAGATGCATACTATCTCTTTTTAGACCTACCTTATTATAAGCCTCATTATCAACATTTTTGCCAACATCAACACTAGTCATCAATAAATTTGCGGTTGATGCTTGTTTATAATCTATGTATACCTCCATAGCGAGTAGCTCGCCAATTGGTTTAGCCACAATCAATGCCAGTTCAGCGGATGTGATCTCTGCAGAAAAAGATAAGCCCCCAGTGTGTTTACTAAGCAATATCTGGTGTTTGGTTGGCTCGTAGTGCTTGGTTATCATGAAAGCTATAATAAGCAATGGCGCAAGCAAAAAAATAAGCCACAATTGCTCTATAAATATCCGTTTACATTTAGTAAGCCATGATTCTTTATTGTTTTGTGTTGTATTCATTTTAAACCCTTCACTTGCTTAGCTAACTTTAATAGCTGTGAACTCATCTGCAGACCGCTTGCTTTGACTGCAGCGAAATCCACTTCAAAACCAACTCGATTACCATCTCTTACCAAACCAACCATGCCACCCTGCTTAATAAAATCTTTTCTATCACTCACAGTCAGAATGGGTGACTTTCTTAGTTCTTTCAAAATTTGTTTGGCATTTTTCACGCCTTTGCTTGCAACAAATGCTATCTGACACTCTCTGAAATTACTCTTAGTCATTGTGCGACGTAAAACAATTGGCCTCCCATCCGCAAGCTTGTCGTACAAAGCTTCAAGGGCACCACTTAGGTTATCGTCACCAATCACGCAAAGATTAAATTTTTCATCGTGATAGGCGTGAGTTGGCCAAATCACAAATTTAGTGATGTTGTAAATTAGCCCAGCCTTAACAGCTTGCTCCTTAGTCACAGCATCTGCCACAGCAGACGTAAGAACTAGAATGCTAAATAGCGCAAACTGTAAGTAATGATTAAATTTTTTAATGTTCATTTAATTTTCAAAAGAATGATGCGTGCATATTCCAAGATAGCAATTTACCATCTAAGGGAAGCGATTAATGCTCAGAACAAAGCTTGAAAAGTACGTTATATTTTTTTGCAGGAGTAGGTAGATAATAAAATCAATACTCGCAAACGTGTCCTTGGCGCTATGGTAAGCAGGTGATTGGATACGTTCTTATGTGTAGTATTAAATCTAGAATTAAGCGAAGTGATATGAAATCTAGTTCGTAAATCAATAAGAAATTTTTAATATTAGTTTATTTAGGCTAATGCCGAGAAATAGAAGTTCTATATAAAAACATAGTGCTAGTTTGGCATTACGTAACAGGGCACCTGTAAGCGCCTTGTGTATATGTCTAGATGTGACTTGATACTGTGTGACAGCTAACTAACTGTAAAACCTATTGATTTTATTGGGTTTTGATACGATTTGAGATTTTATGAAACTAGAAAATGGTGCCCGGGGCCGGAATCGAACCGGCACGGCCGCAATGGCCGAGGGATTTTAAGTCCCTTGTGTCTACCAATTTCACCACCCGGGCGGGTGATTAGTTTTCTTATGAAAACATTTTATGTGCGCCATGACCTTCGGCGCGGTGCGTATTCTAACACCATCCCTGTATTTTTATAAGTAAAAATACGGCTTTTTATTATCGTTTTATAAAAAATAATACCCTTTATTGATTTGCCTGTATGTATGCATTAAAAAAGGAGGCTAATGCCCCCTTTTATTTGTTTGTTCGCATGGTTATTTTTGTCGGATCAATTCGACACGACGGTTCTCAGCGCTACCTGTTATAGGATCGTTTTCTGCAATAGGCACGGAGAAACCATATCCTTTAACAGTCATGCGTTTTGCGTCTATGCCTTTTTTAATTAAATAATCACTCACCGCTTGCGCGCGACGCTCTGATAAGCGTTGATTGTAATCAGCATCTGATGTATTGCGTTTATCCGTGTGCCCAGCAACCTCAACACCTGAATCACCCCACTCCAATAGCGTTTTATATGCATTATCTAAAACAGGGAAAGAAACAGCCTTAATGACTGCACTATTAGTTTCAAACTGCACATCTGGAATAACTTTATCAGACAACACAACTTTTGCTGGCTCTTTATTAGCGAGCATTTTTTGGTTTGCTACACTTAACGGTTCTGCATTGGCAACTATGCTTGCTTTATCAACTTTCACCATTTCTGGGGCTACAGCTTGGCACACTGCATAATTTTCGTTGTAGTCTGCCTTACCTAGGTCAGGTAAATCACCACGCGTAACATCCAATTTACCAAGCAAGTCACCTTCACCGGCATAGGTGCGCGCATAGGCAGTGTGCAAGTCACTTTCTGTATTTGTGTATGTACGTCTTGCTTGAAAATACTCATTTTCAGTATCTAATAAATCCAGTAAGGTCCTTTGTCCAATATCAAATTGCTTGTGATAGGCTTCTCTGGCTTTTTCAATCGAGAGCTGATGCTGGTTGCGATATGTTAATTGCTCAGTAAGGCTTACGACGTCATTGTAAGCAATTACAACTGTTTGCCGTGTATCGATACAAGCTTTGTCTCTGAGGTCGTATGAACGGTTTAGGTTCTCAGCTGACTGCGCAATGCCAGCTTGATCTGAAAAACCATTAAATAAGTTAAAAGTTGCTGTAAGCTCTACCATATCGGCAGCTAAGCTGCTGTTTCTACCATCAGAGCTAACATCCAGATTTTTTCTGGCCTGCAAATCTAATCTTGGTAAATACCGCCCTTTTTTGCCACGCACCTCTTGTTGTGTAGCGACAATATTCTCAATAGCAGACAATAAATCAGGATTCTTTTGATAAGCATTTTCTAAAGACTTATTTGGACTAGATGCTAATCCTTCTGTCAAAAATCTCACAGGTGGTAATTCTTCAGGTGGCAAATCGCCAGACAAACGTTGAAAGCGCGCAGTCACATTCTGCAAATTTGTTAGCTCTGTTAGTAAGTTGGCTTCAGCTAGTGCTAGACGTCCACTAGCTTGCTCCAAATCCACTCGACGTGCAATACCAGCCTGCACACGCTGTTCGATACGATCAAAAAGTTGTTTGTGTACAGCATAATTACTCTCTGCGTATGCTTTTAATTGACGATAGCGTCTGACATCAACATAAGCCTTTATTATATCTAAGGCGGTATTTTGCATTGTGCTCTGTAGCTCATAATAACGAACACGAGCAGCGTGATCTAAACGGTTGACTTCAGCTGGCGTGGCAAAGCCATCAAATAACATTTGACGTAATACTATGTCTGTTTGACTTTGTGGTGTCTGTGTATTGCCTACATTAGGTGTTAATCGTTCATAACTACCATATTTAGAAATAATGTCTGCATGGGGGTAGTATCCACCCTTCACCACTTTTTGCTCTTGTAATGCAGCTTTATAAGTATGAAACTTTGCTTGTACTTCTGGGTTTGTCGTGATTGTTTTTTGAACGATTTCTTTCAGGGTATCAGGTACTTCTGCATAGGCGAAAGGTGTTACCAACAGTAACACAAAGGTAATTATTCCTCCCAAAGCTTTATACATAAACTTAACAAACTCCCAATCACTTAAAATCCCTACAAAAAACACTTCTAATCTAGCAATACAATGCAATAGTTGTGCCTTAATGTATAGGTGTGATTTTAATATTTATTTATTCTTTACATTTGCAACTGTTTTCCAAACAGATTTTAATGTAATTACGTAGAATGATACCGCAATTAATTAATTTTAAAAGAAAAAGTATTATATAGCTGTCTAGACAATTTACTCTATAGGTACAAAAATTACTACCATTATCTACAATTTACGCAACTTACCCTCTGATATTAAGCAAATTATTAGTTTAATGATGCTTTTTTGCATCATCAGCTTGTCGATTGCGACAGATTTTCAACACCTGGCAGATCTTGCTAATCAACGATATGGTTCACAAGCGAAAGACACTATAATAAGTTTAGAGACATTAATCAACAATCTTAGAACCGCATCTGAGTCAGAAAAATTAAGAAGGATTAACTCCTTTTTTAATTTACATATTAATTTTGTTAGCGACGAAGACAATTGGGGTGAAAAAGATTATTGGGCAACACCGCTTGAGTCTATTGGAAAGAATAAAGGCGACTGTGAAGATTACAGCATTGCTAAATATATATTCCTACGTGAACTTGGCATTCCCGACGAACGCTTAAAACTTACTTATGTTAAAGCGCGGATTGGCGGGCCAGATAGCGATGTATTTCAGGCACACATGGTACTCAGCTACTATGCGACACCTAGCTCGGAACCATTAATTTTAGATAACCTGCTCTCTGAAATTCATGAAAGCTCGCGCCGCGTTGATTTGAGACCTATTTTCAGCTTCAATAGTCAAGGGCTATGGACAGGTATCGCGAACAACACAAAAGGCTCATCGCTGAAATCTCTATCACGATGGAGCGATGTTTTAACACGTATTAAAAACGATGGTATTGAGTAATTTATTGATTAGGAATCAACATGTCTCTTATTAAACAGTTATGGTTTGCAATCATATTGATTATGTCGCTGGCTTTTGGTGCTAGTTTTTTAATTAATATCATTACAAGTAAACATTATTTAGAGCAGCAACTAGAAATGAAGAACACAGATAATGCAGTTTCTCTTGCGCTATCAATTTCTCAGATGGAAAAAGACCCTGTTGCTGTCAACTTAATGTTATCGGCACAATTTGACAATGGGCATTACGAATATATAAGGCTAACGGATCCGAATAAACAAATTATGACGGAACGCGTCAATAATGCAGCGAGTCAATCTGTACCTAGCTGGTTTAAAAATATGATTCACATCAACCCGAATCCAGGTATTGCACAAATTCAAGATGGTTGGTCACAGTATGGTGTATTAACATTAGCTAGTGCGACTGACTTTGCCTACCGTGACTTGTGGAAAGGTTCTTTTGCAATGTTAGTGTGGAGTACGATTATTGCGCTTGTTTGCGGCATACTTGGCTCACTTGTTTTAAAAATAATTATTAGGCCTTTACATGAAATGGTCGACATGACTGAAGCCATCGGTGAAAAAAACTTCATTTCTATTAAAGAACCTAGAACGTATGAATTTCGGTCTCTTGCAAAGGCGCTAAATAAGTTATCACAACGTATTAAAGATATGCTTAAGAACGAAGCAGAGCTATTAGATCAAATGCGTATTGAGGCGAATTATGATGCTGTAACAGGGCTAATGAACCGTAAATACTTTAGCAGCCGTGTAGCAACCTATATGGAAAACGATGACACATTTACAGAAGGCCTACTCGTTGTGTCACACATAACAAACCTTGCTGAGATCAATGAAACGCTTGGCTCAGCAGCCACAGATAAAGTTCTTAAGAGAATGGGCTTGGCATTAGATGCTTACTGCAAACAGCACCCATCACTCATCTCTGGTCGTTTAACTGGCGCAGATTTTGCCGTATTTTCAAGCAATAAAGTTGACCATAATGTTATTTGTGGCCAAGTTAAGAGTGTATTGCATGATGCTGCCGCGCTGGACAACCAATTTAGCAACTTTGATTTACATACAATTTCCAGCGTTGTTAGCAAATCAGAGCAACTTGATGGGCTGAAAAAATTGATTAGCACCATAAAATCACAAACTAGCATTACAGAAACCGATATTTTGGCGCTTATTCACGAAGAAGACATTAATCGCTACGAAAACCACAATGAAACCGAGTGGCGTGCGATGCTCACATCTGCAATTGAGGCGGGTAGATTAATGCTTGCGTCCTTTCCTGTTTTATCGAATAAACAAGAAATTATTCATTATGAATGTCCCGCAAGGTTACAACTTGTTGAAGATGGCCCGTGGGTTCCAGCAGGCGAATTTATTGCTTGGGCTACACAGTTAGGATTGGTTGCACAGCTTGACCGTCTAGCATTTGAAACGGCTGTTCAATCGTTGACGAATGACAAATCCAAACCAATTGCTTTGAATGTATCGACAAGCGGCATGTGCGATCCACATTATCATGCAGCTATTAGTAAGCTGCTGCAAGACAAACCAGATATCGCCAATAACCTTTGGTTTGAAGTAGGCGAGTATAGCGTCTTCCAAAACTTATCTAAGTTCAAAACATTTACTGATCTTGTAAAATCGCTTGGTTGCAAAATCGGTGTTGAACACGTAGGCGCTCAAATTAGTCGTCTAGGCGAGTTACACGATTTAGACCTGGATTACATTAAAGTTGACGCGTCTATTATTCGTGACATTGATGACAACCCTGGCAACAAAGCTTTCTTAAAAGGTATCTGCCTAATTGCACATTCAATCAATTTATTTGCCATTGCGGAAGGTGTACAAACGGATAAAGAACTTGCAGCACTGCCTGAACTAGGCATTGATGCAGCTACAGGACCTGCAGTGAAATAGTAAGGAAGTAAAGCTTGAAATAAAAAAGGTAGCTAGATGCTACCTTTTTTTATTTGACATAAACCTTCTAGAAAGTATCTTCGTCTTCCAATAAATTCAGATTTTTTTTACCTGCTCGAAAACCTTGTCGTTCAATAAGTTTTTTCTGCGCTGCATCTGGAAAATCAGTAAAGCGAATAAAGTCACGGTCAATTAATAAAGAAATCAGATCTTCGAGTACGCGTGCAAGTTGAATATCACTTTCGCGAAACCTGTCTTCTTTTTTGAGCGCATCGTCTAGATAATCAAGATATTCTGGATCACCAGACATGACTTCTTCCCAGCCTTCGCCTGTTATACGTGTTTGGCTAATCGCTTCAATTTTACTATCTTGTCCTCTTAATATGTATGGCATAATGCCTCCATCTTTCTCTACAAGCCATATCATAGTAAATAAACACAGAAAGCATTGATTAAAAGAACACGATGAATCGATGTTAATTCAATGATTAGACCAAGCAAAAAGCCGAAACAACTAAACTTTTTGCTTGGTTAATACCTAATCAACAACTAACTTATTATTGGCTAGTAAATTATCGATAATCGCTTGATCACTGCCTAAGCTTGTCACTAAATCAACATTTGCTAATGTAATGGTTTGCGACTCTATCGTTGGAGAGTAGCCTTCTGAAAAACCTCCATTGTGACTGATATGAACGACAGTATCAGATCCTACTTGCTCAAAATGAAGGTAAGACTCTAGATTACCAACGCCAGACACATGTTGCTCTCCGACTAACAAGTCTCTTAAATCAAGCACATCACCACCTACTGAAGCTGGGTTGAAATCCGTGATTACATCCTTCGCCGGGGAACCTGCAGTACCTTGGTCATTTAACGTCCATTTAAATACATCAACGCCTGCGCCACCGGTTAAGGTATCGTTGCCAGCACCGCCGACAATCAAATCATCGCCATCGCCACCATTGATAATGTCATTACCAGCACCGCCATATAGTGTATCGGTACCTGCATTACCACTTAGCGTGTCATTGCCAGCATCACCGTAGATAAGATCAGAACCTGTACCGCCACTGATAATATCATTGCCATCCTCACCGTATAACTGATCGTCATCTGCGCCACCGTCGATCGTATCATTACCAGTACCGCCACGAACGATATCAAAACCTGCGCCAGCATTAATGGTATCGTCACCTGCAAACCCAGAAATTGATTCATTGTGGCCAGTACCATTAATGGTGTTATTAGCCGATGTACCAGCGATATTATCAATAATGTTATTGAGCGTAAGTGTTGCTGTTGATGTGTCGCCGTCTACATCAGAAATCGTATAGCTAATCACCTCTGGTGCAGGCGCTAATGTGCCTGGTGTATCAAGAATGGTAGAGAATGAGATATCTTCAATAGTGCCATACGGATCACTAAATCCACCTGATTCAATCACAATTTTGCCAATCCCAGCGTAACCCATATTGATTGGCGCTTCGGAATTAGATGAGAACTGACCCAATAAATTGCCATGAATATCATATATCGTATAACTTAGTGCCAAACTACCACCTAAGTTACTATTAGCATTATTCAAATCAATAATTACGTCTTGCACACCATGAGGATGGGTAGCAGTACTGAAAGTAATTACCAAGCTCTCAAGTCTATCAACACGTGTACCATCGTTGCCTGCTACACCTACGCCGCT
>JBNLAC010000043.1:0-19349 GCA_050301935.1 Methylophilaceae bacterium
GCTAATTTAATGAAAATGCACATTGCTGCATGTCAGAACAGCTTGGAATCGCAAGATATGTTTAGTGCATCTGGTGCAGTAAGGAGTCGAGCTCATCAAATTGTATATGCCAGGCAAGCATTGAAATTAAAAAACGATATAATTTGGCCAGAGTGGGTAAGTGATGTTCCTGCTGCTGGCGCAGACATTTACGAAGGCGCGCCCATCTGTACAGTAGTTGCTGAAGCGGAAACAGCATCTCTTGCTAAAGCACTTGTAGCTGATAGGGCATCAATATTAAAACGGAATTTTTTAAATTAAATCATAGGTACTAATAATGAAAATGACAGATGACTCCGATGTGAGTATTAATAAGCGTACCAATCCACTGGTAAAAGATTTGCGAGCTGATGCAAGTGCGCTCAACTTAATAGTAACTGAGCATGAGTCTGGCGCAATGATTGTTGATGCAGGGATTCAAGCTACTGGTGGTTTGGAAGCAGGGCGAAGGATTGCTGAAATTTGCATGGGCGGTTTAGGATCAGTTTCATTGCAAAATGACAGTACATTTAAAAATTGGCCATTAAGTGTGAAGGTGCATGCAAAAAGTCCAGTCATTGCTTGTCTCGGTAGTCAGTATGCAGGCTGGGCACTATCACATGATAAGTTTTTTTCATTAGGGAGCGGTCCTGCACGTGCGATAGCCCAAAGAGAAGATATTTATAAAGAGTTGGCATATACAGACCGTAGTGCCCACACCTGTCTGGTGTTGGAAACGGACAAAGTGCCTCCCATAGAGGTAATTGAGAAAGTAGCGCACGATACGCGCATCCGACCTACAAACTTAACTTTTATACTTACGCCAACCAGAAGTCTTGCTGGTACTGTGCAAATCACAGCACGTGTCCTGGAGGTTGCTTTACATAAGCTGCATGCAGTGCATTTTCCGTTAGAGCATTTTGTTGATGGTTATGGGGTTGCGCCTATTCCTGCTCCATCTCCAGATTTTCTGACAGGAATGGGAAGAACAAATGATGCTATTTTATTTGGTGGCTTTGTTCATCTCTATGTGCAGTGTGAAGATGTTGCGGCAGCAGAGCTTGCACAGGCGATGCCTAGCAGTGCTTCCAAAGATTATGGCAGACCTTTTGCTGAAATTTTTAAAGCAGTTAATATGGATTTTTACCAGATAGACCCACTGCTTTTTTCACCTGCTAAAGTGACCGTAACGAATTTAAAAACAGGTAATAGTTTTTTCGCTGGCAATTTTAATGAAGAGCTACTTGAAAAATCTTTTAATTAATAATTAACAAGTTAAATTATTTAATTAAAGTGATTTATTAAAATGAGAGTGCCCATTATTACAGATGAGGCAGCGCAGGCTGGTGGTTGGCATGGTCAGGTTTTACAAGCAGCTTTTGCTCACCATGGTCTAGAAGCTGTGTTTGTTGAGCTGCAAGATTGTATGATTGACTTATCAGGTCAGCTACCGAGATTACACCTACCGACTTTTGAAACGTTGCCGGCTATGGCTTTTGTGCGAGGTATAGCAGCGGGTACCTTACAACAAGTCGTCACACGTTTAAACGTCCTACATATGCTAACGATGCTAGGAACAAAAGTTTACAATGATGGTAAAGCGATTGAGCGAACTGTCGATAAAGGAATGACCAGTTTTCTGCTGAAACAACATGGTGTGCCTACCCCTGAAACGTGGGTTTGTGAGTCCCGACAAGCAGCACACAACATAATAGAAAATCAAATAAGTTTGGGTGATACACTGGTAATCAAACCGTTGTTTGGTTCGCAGGGCCAAGGTGTTCGTTTGTTAGATAAAAATAGTGCGTTGCCTTTACCTAGAGACGGTTTTGTTGATGGTGTTTATTATCTACAACGTTATATTGATACAGGAAAAGGTAATCATGACTTCCGTGTTTTTGTTGTCAACGATAAAGTCGTTGCTGCAATGCAGCGAAATGGCTCAGGATGGTTGAACAACGTCGCCCAGGGTGCAAAGTGCGTGAGCATCCATGATGACATGATTTTTAATCTAGCTGTCAGCGCAGCAAAAGCCGTAAATATTGATTATTGCGGTGTTGACATTATTCGTGACAAAGACGGTAAGTTATGGGTTCTAGAGGTTAATAGTATTCCCGCATGGGCAGGACTACAGAGTCTTGCTCAAGTTAATGTTGCACAAATTTTAGTGGATGACTTACTAAGTAAATCAAATGGCGCTTAACGCTCTAGCAAAATTGACAAAAGAACTTGCGCAAATCTACAAAGCCGCATGTCTAGCAGAAATTGAGGCGTTAAAGCCCGGAAATGTACACGTTTTTGCTGATGGACATGGTATGCAGGTCCATGATTTTATTCAAAGTGCAGAAGCTTCATCCGCAGTAATCGCACAAGCAAACCTAACTCTGGGAGAGCGTGTTTTCAAGAGCATTGAGGCCACGTGGTATGCCGTCAACTGTAATACTAATTTAGGCATCGTGTTGTTGTGTGCACCTATTATTCATGCACTACAATTAACGCCCACTACCAACTTTCGTGGACAAATAGCCTCTGTACTCAATCAAACAACTGAAGAGGATGCAAAGTGGGTCTATAAAGCTATCCAACTAGCAAAACCAGCAGGTTTGGGCCGCGTCACTGCACATGATGTGAACGAAACTGCAGATTGTAGCTTATTAGAGGCTATGCAAGCATGTGCCAGTGAAGACTTCATCGGTCGACAATATGCAAATAATTTTTCTGAAATCTTTGAAGAAGGCTTACCATGCTATCAAACCGCTTTCTCATACTGGCAACGCCCAGCTTGGGCTGCAACGGCAGTTTATCTATACTGGCTTAGTCATTACCCAGATAGTCATATTGTCCGTAAATATGGACATGATACGGCTAACCAAGTAAAGATTGAGGCAGAAAGTCATTTTAATGCATTGCTGGCGTTAGATAATCCAAAGTTGTACTTACCTCAGTTATTGGCTTTTGATAGCTCACTCAAAGCTCGTGCAATCAATCCTGGAACGAGTGCTGACTTAACAGTTGCCGTATTATTGTTGCAAAACCTTGCTGATATTGGATACATTTAACATTCGTTAACATACTGCCTTCCCCACACCCATTCATACTTATGGCAAAATATGATTGGCGTATTGTATAGGTAAAGTAAATAAGATGAGAATTGTGTTTTTGGAGGACGATCCAGCATTTGCAGAAGAGATAATATCTTCAATGCAGGCGGCCGGTATTGAAACGGATCACTACACGTCAGGGCGTGAGTGTCTGAAGGCAATGAATCACAATCAATATGATATTGCACTTATCGATTGGGAAGTTCCAGAGATGAGTGGTGTTGAGGTGCTAGAGAGTCTAAAGCTCAAAGGGAGTTACCCGCCAGTCATTTTTTTAACAGGCCGTGACGCAGAAGAGGACGTCGTTGCTGTGATAGAAGCGGGAGCGGATGATTACATTGTCAAGCCTGCCAGTTCCAAAGTGCTAATCGCACGTATCAATGCACTATACAGAAGAGCCAATAAAAGTGGATTAGATAGTGACTTGGTTAATTATGGTGAATTATCTGTCGATTTTGGGAAAAGAAAATTCACGTTTAATGACGCGCTTGTAAAGCTAACTGAAAAAGAGTTGGATTTAGCGCTGTATTTCTTTAGTCAGGTAGGTGTTTTGCTATCGAGAGCGCATCTTACAAAAGTTGTTTGGGGTACTACGCCAGATATTGATACAAGAACGCTGGATGTCCATGTTAGTCATTTAAGGAGTAAGCTTAAGTTACTTCCTCAACATGGGTGGCGTCTTATCTCAGTCTATCATCAAGGTTACCGCTTAGAAAGGCTGGATTAATAGCTCATGGTCAAGCAGCAAATGAGTTTATTTAATTTTAGGATTTTGTTCACTAATGTATTTTTTGTGCTGCTAGCTAGTTTACTGCTTGCGCCACCCAAACTGATAGCGCAGGAGCTTATGTGGCGTTATTCAGTCAGGCCTGGAGACAATTTAATTACCTTAGGTAAAAAACACTTAATTAATCCAGACAACTGGAAAATGATGCAAAGCATCAATCAGATTAAAAATCCATACCGAATACCTGTAGGTACGGTCTTGCAAGTGCCTATTACGCTTGTTAAACAAGCTCCGGCAAGTGCGAAAGTGGTACTTTCTTCAGGTCAAGTGCTAATACAAAAGACAGCTAATGATTTTGAACCACTGAAGGCTGGTGATGAATTACATGCAGGTGCGAATATTATCACTAAAGAAAATAGTAAGGTGATCGTGCAATTTGCTGATCAGACTACAGTTGAGTTAGGCTCGAACGCATCAATACAATTAGATTCGATGAGCTTATATAGTGGTGGCGCAATGGTCGATACGAAAGTGCGACTGCAAAAGGGGCAGCTTAAAACGCAGGCCAATCCTCTGCATAATGAAGGAAACACTATGCAGATTATCACTCCAAGTGCGATTGCTGCTGTCAGGGGAACAGAGTTTCGTGTGTTGGCTGAAGGTGAGGTAACAACTCAAGAGACGCTAGATGGTAAAGTTGGCCTTATTGCAGCTAAGCAAGAAGTCTTAGTCAATAAGGGTTTTGGTAGCAAGGCTGAGCGAGGTCAGCCGCCAAAACCTCCAGTCAAATTATTGTCAGCAGCAGATACTTCTCAGCTAGAAAACTATTTTAATCAGCTACCTGTCATATTTAACTTGCCAAAAATGGATGGTGCAGTCAGTTGGATTGGAGCAGTGTCTTCGGATCAGCAGCTTAATACTGTTGTTGCTGAAGCCAAGACCGACACACAACAATTGCATTTTACTGACATGCCTGACGGTCAATATTTTCTTAACTTCCGCGCGCAAGATCAATTTGGTATTTCAGGTTATGACGCTCAACACGCATTTACATTAAATGCTAGACCCAATCAACCAGCTTCGTTTGTGCCTGCATCGAAATCACTTGTTAGAGATGCAAAACCAACTTTAAGTTGGAGCCAAGTTGATGAGGCAGTAAAGTATAAGTTAGAAGTGGCCACTGATCAGGATTTTAATCAGATTGTCGAACAGAAAGAGCTCATAATTAATGCACACCAATTGGAGCAAGAATTGAAGCCTGGTACTTATTATTGGCGTGTATCCAGCATTGCAACAAATGAAAATAGCACCCCGGATTATGGCCCTGCAATTGAGTATAGTGAGTTCTCCTATAAGCCTTTACCTGACAAACCAGATATCAGCCAGTTGGTGATTAAGGTTTTTAATAACCGCGTTCAAATAAAAACTGCACCACCACCTGAAAGGCTGCGCTACGTTTTTAACCTAGATAATCCAGTCAATAATCAAAAAAACGTTTGGCAAGAAAGTGGTGCAGAACCTACTTATGAATTTTTATTAAAAGAGTACGGCCCGCAAACACTTCGTATTCAATACCAAGATGATACCGGTGCGATTGGCCCTGCAGCTATTTATGAGTTTTATGCAAAACCGGAATGGTAGGCTCATCAGCTTAGGCAGATTGCGTTCAAATGACTTGGTTTCAGCAGGAATTATACTTGTACTATTAAGCTTGACCTTACACTTATCAGGTTTGCTAAATCGGGTAGATGACTTGATTTATGATTTAGGCCAACGTCTAATTGTCTCGAACCCACCTGACGACATCATTATTATTGCTGTTGACCAAGAAAGCTTATCCCAGCTTGGTCGCTGGCCATGGTCGAGAGAGGTGCATGCACAATTATTAGATCAGTTGAAGCCAGAGCAGCCAGCTGTTATTGGTTTTGATATCATTTTTGCCGAATCAGAACGAAGCAATCAGCAAGCCGACCAAAGATTTGCGAAGGCAATGGCAGATGCTAACAATGTTGTGCTACCTGTTTTGCTGGAAAGTGTAAGAGCAAATGGACAGATTATCGAAACCTTACCTTTACCACTTTTTATGCAATCCTCAGCGGATGTCGGCCGTGTGCATGCGGTGTTGGATGCTGACAGCATTGCAAGAGCAGTGTATTTGTATGAGGGAGTAGGAGCGCCTGTTTGGCAACTATTTTCCCAAGCAATCCTCAACGTTGCCAAACGTCAACCTTCAACAAATAACTTTGAATCTAATGATGCTAAATTAGGGAATACTTACACTTTAATTCAGAAAGATAAGCGGAGAATTAATTTTACTGGTCCTCCTGGACACTATAACCATATCTCATATGTTCAAGTACTCAAAGGTGAGTTTTTGCCAGATACATTCAAAAATAAGATTGTGTTAATTGGTGCCACAGCGCTTGGTATGAATGATTTGCTGACCACACCTGTATCAGGATTAAGCACCCCGATGACCGGTGTGGAATTTCATGCCAATGTTTTTAATTCATTAAGAAATGACACCTTGATAAATACCACGCCATTATGGCAGAGTAGTGCGATCATACTAACCATTTCATTAATGCCACTTTTGTGGATGCCAAAGATATCAGCACTAAAGAGCTTTGTCTTCACGATTGTGTTTATGATTGTAGCCGCAATAACCGCTAGTTTTTTACCGAGGATTGCAAATATATGGCTGCCACCTACTGCTGCGCTTTTGGCTGTCTTACTTGCCTACCCCATATGGAGCTGGAGAAAACTTGAGGCAGCACAGCGCTACCTAGATTATGAGCTTGATTATTTAAAGAAGAATATGGTGCAATCGCAAACTGACATAGAAGAGTCCGGTTCTGTTGGGTATGACGCTTTTGACGCGCGCATCGCGCAAGTGCGCAACGCTTCAAAACAATTGCGATATTTAAACGACAGTCGAAAAGAAACATTGGCATTTATTTCTCATGATTTACGAGCGCCGATTGCTAATGCAATCGCTGTTATCGATAAATACGACGAAGTAAAAGTGTTACTACATAAGCCGTTATCACAAGCTTTGGGTTTGTCAGAAGACTTTCTGCAGGTATCTCGTGCAGAAATGATCGATGTAAATGACTTTGATGAAATTGATTTTGTAGGACTAGTGCATCAAGCGGTAGATGATGCCTATAACGAAGCTACACTGAAACGAATCAACCTGATTCGAGACATTCCAGATAATGTTGTATGGGTGGAAGGAAATTTTGGTTTATTACATCGAGCAATGCTCAACCTCATCTTGAATGCAATCAAGTATAGTCCAGAGAACACAGAAATCATTGTTAAAGTATCTGTTGTTGAGCAAAGTTCAATTACTATTTCTGTTACAGATCAAGGCCCTGGCATTTCAAATAAAGATCAGGTTAATCTTTTTAAGCGTTTTTCTAGAGTGAAAGGTCATGAGAAAACAGCTTCAGGAACAGGCTTGGGCCTTTACTTTGTTAACGTCGTTGTTGAAAAGCACAGTGGGCGTATTCAAGTAAAAAGTGATATTGGTAGTGGGACAATATTTAGTATATCGCTACCTACTGTTGGCATTGCTTAACTATCATTTTTAAAGCTGTTGGCTTTATTATCATATAGGCGCATATCAGCCTCTGCAATCCATTGCTCAGCCGTCAGTTCATCTTTTGACTCAGCAATTCCATAGCTAAAGGAAGCAAAAAAATTTTCGTTACGGGATGATTTGAAAGCGTGAGAAATATATATTTTATATATTCTATCAATCGCTTGTTTCGCAGATGTCAGCGATGTAGCAGGCATTATGATTAACCACTCATCACCACCATATCGATATAGCTGATCATTAGGTCTCAGGTTTTTATTAATAATCTCAGCTGTAATAGCAATAGTGGAGTCGCCTACAACATGACCATATTTATCATTAATCGCTTTAAAGTCGTTTTGATCCAATAATGCAATACTTGCTGGAAGTTTACTCTGTTTAGCTAGCTTAAGATGTTCGTCTAAATTGCGCATCAAGGTTAGTCTAGTAAGTGCGCCAGTTAGAGGGTCTCGCATTGTAAATTCATAAATCAACTGCTGATTAGCTTCTTTAGAAGCCGCCATAAATTGATAAGCCAATGTTTGATAATTATCCAACTGTTCAAATAATGGTAATCCTGATGCAGGTTGAATTGATTTTGCTGTTTCTTTCCAGAGTGCCTCTAAGGTATGGCGAATCTCAGTAAATCGATTCATTAATAGATCGGGGAGTTGTACATGTTTGGGAATAATGTCACTAAAGCTTGGTAGTGTACTTGTTGACTGAAAATCTTCGCCTGTCAGTACACAGCGCATTGAATTTATAATCCACTGATGTCTGGCGTGTAACCACATGCTGGTACCTGATAGTAAGTCTAGTGCATGGCTAATGATATCTTCTTGCAGTGGGTTGCTCATTGTTACTCAGCTTTACTATATTGTTGTCACATTATTGATAAAGTTAACTGAGGCTACAATGCAATTAACAATGTTTTGCAAATTCGAGATAAGAAATTCTAATAAACAAGCAAAAGTAAAAGTTGTCCAGTTATACAGATTGATTTGAGATATAATGTATGAGTTCGATTTTCGAAAACAACAGAAAAGCATATTCTAGGAGGATGCAATGGCAAATTTATTAGACCAACTTAAAGAAATGACGACAATCGTCGCAGATACAGGTGACGTTGAAGCAATTAAATCTGTTAAGCCTGTCGACGCAACAACCAATCCATCTTTACTGCTGAAAGCAAGCCAGTTACCACAATATGCGCATTTGATTGATGAAGCAATCAGTTATGCAAAATCAAAAGGCGGTAGCAAAGAAGACCAAATTGAAAATGCAGCAGATAAACTAGCTGTACTAATCGGTATTGAAATTTCTAAAGTAGTACCAGGCCGTATTTCTACAGAGGTAGACGCACGTTTATCATTTAATACAGAAAAAATGATTGCAAAAGGTCGCAAACTAATTGATTTATACCAAGAAGCAGGTGTCGGTAAAGACCGCGTTTTGATTAAACTTGCTTCAACATGGGAAGGCGTTAAAGCTGGTGAAGCACTTGAAAAAGAGGGTATTAACTGTAACTTGACGTTGCTTTTCGGCTTTGGTCAAGCACGTGCTTGTGCAGAAGCAGGGGTATACCTGATTTCACCATTCGTTGGCCGTATCTTAGATTGGTACAAAGCTAAAACAGGTGAAACCTATGATCAAGAGTCTGATCCTGGTGTGATATCAGTTCGTAATATCTACCAATATTACAAAGAGCACGGCTATAAAACTGTAGTAATGGGCGCTTCTTTCCGTAATACAGGTGAATTAATCGCGCTAGCAGGTTGTGACCGTTTAACAGTATCTCCAGGCTTATTGCAAGAGCTTGCAGCTACTGAAGGAACATTGACTCAAGTGTTAAAAGACGGCGGCGCAACAAAAACACCACCAGCTAAAATGACTGAAGAAGAGTTCCGTTTTGAACTAAACCAAGATGCAATGGCTACTGAGAAGTTGGCTGAGGGTATTCGTGGTTTCGTTGCTGATCAAAACAAACTTGAAGCAGCTTTAAGTGAGAAGCTATAAGGATTTGTTATAGTTGGTTGATAATCAATTACGTGTAGACCCATGTGGGTCATATTTCTGTAATTTAGCCGCTGTAACATTGACATAAAACGGCTGGACGCTTATCATAAGCGTCCAGATTTTTTGTAGTAACAAAGAATAGCAACAAGTCTTCTACAAATGACTTTTTGTAATAACTAACCTTTAATCGGAGATTAACCATGGCTTTAACCCAAATGGCATTAGATTCACTAGATTTCGACGCAACAGTTGCATTAGCAGAAACAGTTGCGCCACACGTTGACATTTTAGAAATCGGTACACCATGCATCAAGCACAACGGTATCAAACTTCTAGAAACGCTACGTGCTAAATTCCCAAACAATAAAATCTTAGTTGATTTGAAAACAATGGATGCTGGTTTTTACGAAGCTGAGCCTTTCTACAAAGCTGGTGCTGATATTTGTACAGTTTTAGGTTGTGCTGATATGGGTACAATCAAAGGCGTTATCGATGTAGCAAACAAATACGGCAAAAAAGCACAAATCGACTTAATCAATGTTGCTGATAAACCAGCATTGGCTAAAGAAGTTGTAGCTGCTGGTGCTCACATTATCGGTGTTCATACTGGTCTAGATCAACAAGCTGCTGGTCAAACACCATTCACTGATCTTGCTGCTATTGCTGCTTTAAACACAGGCGCTGAAATTTCAGTTGCTGGTGGTGTTAAAGCTGGTACAGCTGCTCAAGTGCGTGATGCTGGTGCTTCAATCATCGTTGCAGGTGCTGCAATCTACGGTGCTGAAGATCCTGCTGCTGCTGCTGCAGAAATCACAAAAATTGCTCACGGATAATTTCTGCGATCAATAATTCATTATTGATTTGAGTATAAAAAAATCCCGACCCAGAAATGTGTCGGGATTTTTTGTTTAAGATTTTTGTATTAATTAATCAGTTAGATTAGAAGGAAAAAAAATGGATCATCAACAATTTATTTTAGATAATTTAAAACGTATTTTAGATGTTACTGATAAAAGCAAAGCTGCTGAGTTGGTGAAACTTGTGAAGAGCTCAGGCGCAACATTTATTGGTGGCGCTGGTCGTTCACTTTTGGTTTCACGCTTTTTCGCAATGCGTTTAGTTCACTCAGGACATAAAGTCTACATGGTTGGTGAAGTTGTTACGCCAGCAATTAAAGAAGGTGATTTGCTAATTTTGGTTTCTGGTTCTGGCGGTACGGCAACATTGCTACCATTTGTGAAGAAAGCCAAAGAGGTTGGTGCTAAATTAGCTGTTATCTCAATGAAAAAATCATCACCAATGGCAGATGCTGCTGATTTAGTTGTACAAATCGGCCAAGATGATAGCTTCCCTCTAGTTAAAGGTATGCCAATGGGTTCACAATTTGAGCTTTCAACATTGATATTCTTGGAAGGTGCAATTTCTGAGATTATCCATGATGAAGACTTAACTGAACAAGGCATGCGTGCATTACATGCAAACTTAGAGTAAATCTAATAGATAAAGAACCCGAGACTACTCGGGTTTTTTATGCATTAAAAAACTCTTCTAAATCAATACGCTGAATTTGTTTGCTATGTAAGGCTGTAGCAATCAACGCCCCTTTAATCCCAAGAGATCTGAGTAAGAATAAATCATCTCTATTTCTCACACCACCAGCAGCATAAATGGAATGCTTTTCTGATTTTTTTAGCAGCTTCTCTATTATTTCTCTGTCGATACCTTGATTTGCGCCTACATTGGCTAATGTCATACTGATGACTTTATTTGGCCAATATTGCGAGTTGTTTAATAATGTCTGTGGGCCATTATATTCATTTGCGAAGAAGTCTAAAGATAAATGATAAGGTTTATCAAGGGTTGATGTTAATTGTTGGTAGTCACGCAATGTTGTGAAGGACTCGCTTCCAATGATCAACTGCGTATAAGGCGCTTGCCATAACATGGCCTTTTGGAAGCTATTAATACCCGCATCAATCCAAATAGTCAGTTCAGGATAGCTTGTATGAATTTGATCTATATAGGATCTATGTGACTGAGAGGTATTTTCTATTGATTGAATCGCATTTAAATCAGCGATATATAAGGTATCGAATGGATAAATATCCATAAAAGCCTTTACAATATCAATTGGCTTTGTAGAGGAGGTTAAGGACGAAGTAATTGGTAAGTAATGGGTGCGATCTCCTCTTTTGGCATGTACAACCGAGCCATTCAATAGATCAATCACTGGGATAATGTGCAAAATAAGCCTATAAAAAAAATATTTGTTTGTGAGTTTATCACCGGCGGCGGTTTAAATCATCACGAGCTTAATTCATCATTAGTGAATGAAGGTTTATTGATGAGAGATGCTTTATTAAAAGATTTGGCTTCTCTGTCATATGAGCTATATGTCACAATAGACAGCCGTTTAGATTGCCATAATGCATTGGCTTGTACCTTACATATTCAAGCTGGTCAAGACGTTTGGTCAGAGTGGGAAGCAATAATTACGCAAGTTGATGCTGTTTGGCTCATTGCACCTGAGACTGATGGTTATTTGGAAAAATTAACTAGCCTTGCAATAAAACATCAGAAAATTATCATTGGCTGTGGGCTAAAGGCAATTGATATCTGCCGCAGTAAGCTGTCAAGTTATCGCTTTTTCAAGCACCATGAGATCAATACGATAGAAACCTTCTTGAGTTCGAATTGGAATCAAACATTGTCTAATAAATGGGTTGCTAAGCCTGACGATGGGGCAGGCTGTGAAGACACATTATTCTTTGACGATACTGCTCAATTGATGAATTGGATAGCTGATAGTGATATGGTGCAAACACATGTTATCCAACCTTATATTGAAGGTGTTCCAGCAAGTATATCCTGTATTATGCACAAAGGGCACGCCAAGTTACTCAGCTGTAATAAGCAGCTTGTTTCAATCGAAAATAATGTTTTTGGGTATCAAGGTTTTTTGGTGAATGGCATGCACAAGCACTGGGAGCATTTTGCTATTTTGGCAAATAAAGTTGCAAAACTATTACCAGATGCATCTGGTTATGTAGGTATTGATGTAATAGTTAGTTATTCTGGTAGTGGTGAATTTGAAATTACACTGACAGAAGTTAACCCACGCCTGACAACAACATACGCTGCTCTCGGAGACGCCACAGGGCTAAATCCTGCAAAATTAATTATTGATATTGTAATGGAAAGAGTTGATCAACCATGGCATGTAGCTAGAAATGAGGTTTATATGGAAGTTGCACATGTCTAAAACAATTGGATGGGATATTGGCGGTGCAAACCTGAAAGCTGTATTGTTAGGAGAGCAGGGAGAGCTGTTATATGCGAAGCAGTTGGCTTGTCCTTTGTGGTTAGGGCTTGAGCAATTGACTGAGTCTATCACCAGTATGCTAGAGTTATTAGGCTGTAGGGCTCACTCAGTCAATCACGCGGTTACAATGACGGGTGAATTAGTTGATTTGTTTAGTAGCCGCCAAGAAGGTGTTACGCAAATTACACAATCAGTATCAAAACATTTAGGTAAAGATATTTTATTTTATCAAATGGCTGATCAGAGGCAGCAAGCATCATTCGTTTCCGTTGACCAGGTTTCTATTGCATCTAGTGCTATTGCTTCTGCTAATTGGCATGCCAGTGCAAGCCTTGTCGCAAAAAAACACCCATTTTCCCTGTTAGTTGATATTGGCAGTACAACAACTGATATTATTTCAATCATCAACGGTCAGGTGATTAGTAGCAACTGGACCGATGCACTGCGTTTACAAGAAGATACTTTGCTTTACACAGGGGTAGTAAGAACACCACTGATGGCTATTGCGCAAAAAATAGAAGTTGATGGCAAAACGAGTAATCTGGCAGCTGAGTATTTTGCAACTACGGCTGATGTATATCGACTTACGGGAGAGCTAAATAATTCTTCTGACATTGCACCCACAGCCGATGGTGCTGCAAAAACTGTAGATGCTAGCGCTAAACGATTAGCCAGAATGGTTGGCTATGATTTTGAAGATAAACCCCTTGAAGTTTGGCTTGCATTGGCGCATGCTTTCCGTAATAAGCAGTTAAATCAAGTCGCATGCGCAATAGAAAAACACTTAACATCTAACATGATGATTGTTGGTACGGGAGCAGGGCAGTTTTTAGTGAAGGAAGCAGCAAGTACGCTGAATCAACCTTATGCTAATCTGGCAGCTTTATTTGACTTGGAATTATCACAGGAACAGGAGGTAGATATCTGCTTTCCTGCCTTTGCAGTTGCAAAACTTGCGCTCGAGAGTGAATTTTTATGAGTGCTTTAATACATCCTTTACCATACCATCATGATAGTGCAATACTATTTCAGCGTATTTCACATCGGCCATGGGCTATGTTTTTAGATAGTGGTCAAGCGCTAGATCCATCAACTAACAAGCCAGGTAGCCAATATGGTCAATATGATATTTTAGTTGCAAACCCTATCGCAACTATCGTGACAGAGGGTGATAATACAACTATTGTAGAGGGTTCGATTACTGAGACTTCTAAAGAGGACCCATTCAAGCTTTTAAACAAACTGCTTAATAGATACGAAACGAAAGATCTCGGGGTGCCTTTCGCTGGTGGTGCATTAGGGTACTTTTCTTATGACTTAGGGCGACGGATAGAAGTCATCGAGGATAAAAATCAACCCGAAAATATTCCAGAAATGATGTTAGGTATCTATGATTGGGCGGTAGTAGTTGATCACAACAAACAAAAGACTGTGTTGATTTCACATGGTATGACTGAACAAACGAAACAGAACTGGGGTGATATTTGTCGATTGTTTGAGGCGCCTTTTCAGAATGCTAAAGATGATTTTTACACGACTTCAGACACGAGTTGTAACTTTACAAAAGCACAATATCTGGATGCGTTTGATCTGATCAAACGTTATATTCAGGCTGGAGATTGTTATCAAGTCAATTTGGCACAACGCTTCTCAGCTAATATTGAAGGTAGTAGCTGGGTCGCATACAAAAAGTTGCGTAGCATCAGTCCAGCACCCTTTATGGCCTTCATGCAACTGCCGCATCGTAATAATGATTTATTTCAAGTGTTATCAAACTCACCTGAGCGCTTTATTCAGGTGATTGGCGAGCATGTTGAAACGCGGCCAATTAAAGGTACGCGTCCGCGCGCTAGAACAGTGGCTCAAGATTTAACAAATGCAAAAGAACTGCAAAATAGCACCAAAGATCAAGCTGAGAATCTGATGATAGTAGATTTGCTTAGGAATGATATTGGCAAGAGTTGTGAAATAGGAAGCGTTAAAGTTGATAAATTATTTCAATTGCAGAGCTTCGCTAACGTCCATCACTTGGTCAGTATTGTTACTGCCAAACTCAAGCAAGGTAAAACTGCGATTGATGTTCTGAAAGGCTGCTTTCCAGGTGGCTCAATCACTGGCGCACCAAAGGTTCGCGCAATGGAAATTATTGAAGAACTAGAACCAAATCGTAGGGGTGTGTATTGTGGTGCTATTGGATATATAGGTTTCGATGGTAAAATGGACACTAATATCGCTATACGGACTGCGGTAACACATCAACGCTGTTTGAGCTATTACGCTGGAGGTGGCATAGTAGCAGATTCAGATGGCACAAAAGAGTACTTGGAAACGTTAGACAAAGCGTCTACTATGATAGAACTGCTAAAGTTTTTTAGAAGACGTGATTAAAGCATTTTTTAATAGACTAAAAACCAACCTGAACTTAGGTGAAATAACAAGAAAAATCTATCGTCGATTTTCATTATTAAGTTATAGCCCAAAGTGGTTCGGTCTTGCAGAAAACAAAAAGGAAAAAACTGTGTGGGTAGTTAAGATCGGTGGTAGTTTGCTAGGGTCGCCAGAGCTAGAGCGCTGGTTGGGACTATTTGCAAAATTTAGCGATGGTAATATTATTATTGTTCCTGGCGGGGGTGTTTTCGCGGACGCTGTGAGAGATGCGCAGAAGGTATCCAAAATTAGTGATGCATGTGCGCACAAGCTAGCGGTATTAGCGATGGATCAATTTGGTTTATTGCTAGCAAACATGAACCCAGAATTAGCGGTTGCCAGAACTGAAATGGAAATTGATGAACGCATCTGGCAACATAGGTGCATTATTTGGTTGCCTAGCCAAATGGTGTTGGCAGATGATAGTATTCCGAAGAGTTGGGATGTAACATCTGACAGTATTGCAGCTTGGCTTGCTGAAAAAGTAAATGCGCAACAATTGGTCTTGGTCAAATCAGATAAACCAGCAGGTGCAGAATTAAGCCTCAGAATGATGAGCGAAAATGGTGTAGTTGATCAAGCATTTAGTGATTTTGTTCTGAATAAAACATTCGGTAAGTGGATGCTGAAAAAGACCGACCATGAGTATTTTCTAGAAGGTGTCAATTATGAAACGCTCGATAGGGTAGCTGGATCATTGCATTAAAGATGACAACACTAAAAATATACACTGATGATGAGGTACAAGAGAAACTGGCAAAAACGTTGCCAAATTGGTATCTTGAGAATGGGTGGATTCGACGTAAATTCAAAACGAGTGGCTGGAAGGCAACATTGATGGTTGTGAATACTGTTGGTCACCTTGCAGAAGCAGCATGGCATCACCCTGACTTAACTGTTTCCTATGCTTTTGTCATTGTAAAACTCTGTACGCATGAGGCAAAAGGCATCACTGATAAAGACTTCGAATTGGCCGCCAAAATTGAACAAGTTATTTCTTGGCAACCAGCATCAGAGGCGGGTGCGTTAACAGGAACACCAAATGAAGATGCTCGGTTTAAATATATCAAATACGACTGACTACTAACCTAGAGCTCATTCAAACACCTGCTTTTTGAACTTACCAAAATGCAACATAATAGTTGGTAAAATCAGTAAGTTTAAAATGGTCGATGTGACCAATCCGCCTACAATAATTGTTGCCATCGGCCCTTCAATTTCGCGGCCTGGTTGATTACTGCCAGCAGCTAATGGTAGCAAACCTAAGCCTGTTACCAGTGCGGTCATTAAAATTGATGGTAGTCGCTCGCTAGCACCGCGGATACAGGTTTCAAGGTTCCAAATACAATTTTCCTTGTCAATTAGGTGTTGGAAGTGGGAAACCATCATAATAGAGTTGCGTAATGTGATGCCGAATAGTGTCACAAACCCGACCAGTGAACCCAGTGATATCCAGCCGCCAGTTAATAATGCTGCGATTACACCGCCAATTAAAGCAAAGGGCAGGTTAACAAAGGTGAGTAATAGATTCCGTAATCGGCCAAAGGCTACATATAGCATCAAGAAAATGGCGACGCCAGCAAGAATTGAATGCACTAATAAATCTTCTCGTGATTGTGCATTTGCTTCAGCTTCGCCAGTAAATTCAAGGTAATTGCCAGCATGTAGTTGTATTTCATCGTCGATACGGCTGCGTAACTCGCTATTGAAGCTTGCAAGATCGCGATCTTCAACGTTTGCAGTTATGGTTTGTATGCGTTTAGCTCCTGAATGTAATATCTTTGACCGACCATTTTCTTGTGTGATAAACGCAATATCCTTCAAGTAAAGTACTTTGCCATCTGGGTTAAAAAAAGGAATGTTTTGAATGTCGCCAATATCATCGCGAGCCTCTTCTTCTAGCACTACAGTTAGACCAATGACATGATTGCCTAAATAAACCTGTGCTACAGGTACACCTTCATAGGATGCACGTAACGCATCTAAGACATCAAGCGTTTTTAGCCCCCATTCAGCTAGTTTCTCAGGTCTCAATCGAATGACTGCTTGTGGCGTACCAGGTGGAGATTGCAGTAATACATCCTCAGCACCTTTGATTTCAGAAACAAGCGCGGCAATTTTTTGTGCATCACGATCTAATGCATCCAAATCAGAGCCATAAATATTAATCACTGTTGACGCTGCATAGCCTGATATGGTTTCCTCAATACGTTCTGTTAAAAATGTATTGATAGCAAAGTTAACGCCAACAAAGCCAATTTCCGCAACACCATCATTGTCTAAATCCTCAGCTTCGCCTGCAAGTTCTTCGCGGATATCTGCTAAGATACGGTCTTGTTCTTTGCCAGAAAGGGTGCCAATTTCAATTTCAAACTCACTATAATGTGTACCAAACGTATCTGCTCCATTGGGTGCACGGCCAACCCACTGTGTTACAGATTTAACACCTTCTATGTTACGCAAAACTTTAGATACATGTTTGCCGAGTCTTAATGATTCCTCTTCTGAAGTGCCGGGTACTGCAGTCATGTGCATAATGAAATGACCTTCATGCAAGGCTGGGATAAATTGGCTTTTGAATAACATGAGAATGCCAAGGCCCAAAGCAATGAGCAGAAAGCTAGCAGCAAGAGTGGTTTTATAGTTACGCTCAATTTGCTCAAGCAACTTCACATAAACCTTTTTGATTGACTTGATTATAGGGGAATCTTCAGAATCTAACTTTGTTGAGCCTAATAACAGGTAGCAAAGCGCAGGTGTGATTGTCAGCGCTACAACTAATGATGCCATGATAGCAGTAATATACGCGAGTCCTAACGGCGCAAAAAGCTTACCAGCCACTCCACTAAGCGTGAGAAGAGGTACAAATACTAAAGCAACAATAATGGTTGCGTAGACCACAGAGCTACGTACTTCCATGGAGGCTTCGTAAACAACTTTGAAGTTCGATTGTGGCTGTGCTAGCAGACGATTTTCTCTTAACCGTCTAAATATATTCTCTGTATCAATGATAGCATCGTCGACCACCTCACCTAGCGCTATAGCTAGACCACCTAATACCATAATATTGAGTCCTACACTAAAGTAACTCAATATGACAATCGCTGTAAGTAAAGATAGAGGTATGGCCGTAGCTGATATAAATGCCGTACGAACGTTAAACAAAAACAAAAACAGAATGGTAATGACCAAAGCGGAGCCGATTAGAATGTCGGTTCTCACGCCTTCAATTGCCGTCTCAATAAAGTTGGCAGGACGAAACAAACCTTCATGTAGCTCCACTTTTTCTTTTGCGAGCGTCGGCTTGATAGCTTGAAGTGCAGATTCAATGGCAAGTGTCACGGCATGCGTATTGGCTCCTAGCTGCCCTTGAACTGACAAATAGACACCCGTTTCTTCATTAATAGCTGCTGCACTAATTGATGGTGCAGGCGCTTCAATCACGCTGCCAATATCACCTATTTTGATGGTAAGTCCATTTTTATGGAGTAATGTTGCTTTTGCAAGTTTTTCAGGTGTAGCGGCTTGTCCTTCTGTGTTGATAATAATGCGTTGGTTGCTATTTTGAATGTAGCCAGCGCCGCTGACACCAGTTGCCTTTTTGGTGGCGTCTACAACATCATTAATATTTAACTGATATTGCAGCAACTTCGCAGGGTCTACTAGGACTTGGTATTGTCGTACCTTACCACCAAAAACATTGACATCAGCAACGCCTGGTATTGAGAGTAAGTGTGGAACAACCGTCCAGTCTACTATTGTTCTTAGCTCCATTAGGTCGCGGTGCTTAGAGGTTAAGCCAAATCCAAGTACAGTGCTAGCAGATGAGGTTAAAGGTGTGATATTGGGTGTGATGCCAGCAGGAATCCTATTATTTAAGGTGCTCAAACGTTCAGCAACGACTTGCCGATTTAAATAAATATCAGTATTTTCATTAAAAATAACGGTTACTACAGAAAGACCAGGGATCGACTGGGAGCGCATTTCAGCCACACCGACAGTACCAGCAATAGCAGTTTCAATTGGTTGCGTAACCAGGCTCTCTACTAACTCGGCAGACAAACCAGGTGATTCTGTTTGAATGATGATTTGTGTGGGGGAAAATTCCGGGAAAACATCCAAGTTGCTTCGCGTGAGGCTATAAATCCCATACAA
>JBNLAC010000044.1:0-19120 GCA_050301935.1 Methylophilaceae bacterium
CAGCACGAGACTTTGATGATGCGGTTTACGCTGAGCCCAAAGGAGCTGGGTGGCGATTGGTTGTTGCTATCGCGGATGTCAGTCATTATGTAAGGCCTAATGATCCACTAGACAAAGATGCATTTGAGCGTGGAAACTCTATCTATTTTCCAAGACGTGTGATTCCGATGCTGCCTGAGGCGCTATCTAACGGCCTCTGTTCATTAAATCCTGATGTAGAACGCTTGTGTATGGTGTGTGATATGCAAGTGAATGCTAGTGGTATTGTGGATCAATATCAGTTTTATCCCTCAGTAATGTTATCTAAAGCACGGATGACCTATACCAAAGTAGCTGATATGCTGGATAACCCAGCGGGTGAAACGGCAAAGGAATATGCTCACATAATGCCGCATGTGCAAAACCTTTACTCGTTGTATAAAACAATGTTGATACAGCGTAAACAGCGTGGCGCAATCGAATTTGAGACCGTTGAAACAATGATGGTGTTTAATGAAGAGGGGAAAATTGACCGTATCGTACCAACAGAAAGAAACGAAGCACACAAAATTATTGAGGAATGTATGTTGGCGGCAAATGTGTGTGCAGCTAACTTTTTGGAAAAACAGAATCATGAAGCTATTTTCCGTGTGCATGAAGGACCAAGTGAGGAAAAACTTGAGCTTCTTAGAACATTTATGGCTGAATTTGGATTTAGTGTAAGTGGTGGAGATAAGCCGCATGCAAAAGATTACGCCAAACTAATGCAGCAAATTAAAGGCCGCCATGATGAACAGTTGTTACAAACGGTATTATTAAGATCAATGCAACAGGCAGTTTATCAACCAGAAAACTTAGGTCATTTTGGGCTTGCCTATGAGGCTTATACACATTTTACTTCGCCAATTAGACGCTACCCAGACTTACTTGTCCATCGAGCAATTAAAGCTGCCATTAACAAGCAAACCTATAAAATTAAAGATTGGGCTGCAATAGGCGAGCACTGCTCTATGACAGAACGTCGAGCAGATGATGCGAGTCGTGATGTAACCAATTGGCTTAAATGTTATTACATGCAAGACAAGGTTGGGGATGTATTTGAAGGCACCATTTCTGGTGTGACATCGTTTGGAGTGTTTGTTGCATTGGATGATGCTTATGTTGAAGGCCTGTTGCATGTCACAGAACTAGGTAATGATTATTTTCATTACGATAAAGCACATCATGAAATGGTTGGCGAGCGCACACATGTAAAATATAGGCTTGGTGATCGTGTGAAGATAAAAGTCGCTAGGGTAGATTTAGAGACAACTAAAATAGACTTCACGCTAATCAACAAGTTAACATCCGCTAAAGATCCGCTAATAAAAGAGATTGTTGATCATAATCGGTTACAAAGGCAACCTAAGCCTAAACCACCTGCTAAAAAAGGTGCTAAGCCCAAAACTTCCGTAAACAAGAAAACTAAGAAATCGAACAGCAGTCGAAAAAGTAGTGTTAGAAAGAAAAGATAAAAGATGAGTGAACCTAGAATTTTATTTGGATTCCATGCCGTACAAAGTCGCATGCGTCAGCATGCAGCAAGCCTGCAAGAAATTCTGATTGATCAAGACCGTGTAGATCCGCGAATGAAAGACTTACTAAAACTCGCTGAGGCAGCAAATATACGCGTCATGCATGTGGACAGATCAAGATTAGATGGTATAGCAGGTAAAAATGGGCGCCATCAAGGTGTTATTGCACGCGTGGTTGACTCACCAATGCCTTACAAAGATATCCATGATATCTTAGAGTCAAATCTGACAGAACCACCATTTTTCTTAATATTGGATGGTGTAGAAGATCCTCATAATTTAGGTGCCTGCTTGCGTGTTGCTGATGCCATGGGTGTGCATGCCGTTATTGCACCAAAGGATCGTGCTGTTGGGTTAAACGCAACGGTGAGGAAGGTGGCAAGTGGTGCGGCAGAAACGGTACCTTTTATTGTGGTGACTAACTTAGCACGCACCATACGCGAGCTAAAAGAAGCAGGCGTTTTTGTCATTGGCACAACAATGGACTCAAAAAGTACCTTACTGAATACAAAATTAGATGGTCCGATTGCGTTGGTTTTAGGTGCTGAAGGCGATGGTATCCGTCGTTTAACCGCGGAAATCTGCGACGCATTAGTCACCATTCCAATGTTTGGTTCTGTAGAGAGTTTAAATGTAAGTGTCGCCAGTGGTATTTGTTTATATGAAGTTCGCAGACAAAGGAATATGAGTAAGGCTTAAGGTTTTTATTAGCCTGAAAATGTAATATCTGAGTTGAACATTTACGCAAATACATACTCAATCAAATGCATCGTAAATCAACTCTCAGGATTTAGTTCAACAATAGTAAACTGAATACGCACTGTTACTGTTTTTTTGTGCCTAATATTGAGTCTATTGAATCAATATTTGAATAATCAATTGGATATAAAAAATGCGTTTTTTTTGGACACTTCTCACCTCATTATGTATTTCGAATACAGCATTTGCTGTGGAAGAATGGTTAATTGTCTCGAAAAATGAAATTCTTGATCAATCTGGAAATATCTCGCTTGAGGTGATTAAACCTGATTCTGTTAATGTCTGGCCACAAGAATTGCAAATAAATTTATCTCAAGATAATTTGGATGAGCTTGTTACGTTACATTTGATTGATGAAAAACAAGGCTCTTCACGCCAGCATTATGAGGGTAGGGCAGAGAAGCAATTTGTTGGGAATGTATTGGTTTCACTAACGAAAGAGTCATCTAATAGGCTAATGTTAGTTCAAAACAAACCTTATGATAAATTACAGACTGCTAGTACAGATGTGATTGATGCGGAAGATAACTTCAGCAATGAGGCTAAGCCAGCTGAAGGTGAGTTTTCAAAAATTATTATTCCTGAGCCAAAAGAAGATAGAACAATTACGGCCAACGAACCACTCTATTTCATCGTCGGATCAAGTAATGAGCGAGACTTTGATGCGCGGTTTCAATTAAGCTTTAAATACAGGCCTTTTGACCCTGAAGCCAGAGTTGCTAAGTTTATTCCTTATGCTAGTAATCTCTACTTCGCTTACACACAAACAAGCATTTGGGATCTAGGTAGTGAGTCCAGCCCATTTAAAGATACCAGCTATCGTCCCAGCATTTACTACAATTGGAGTGAAAGTGGTAAAGGGTACAATCCCAATAGTTGGAAATTTGGCTTGGAACATGAGTCAAATGGACGTGACGGTGATGAATCACGCTCATTAAACATCGCATTTGTACAACCAATTTGGAACCTTGAATACTCTGGAGGTAAGACGTTTACGTTTATGCCGAGGTTTTACTATTATTTAGAAAAATCAGATAACCGCGACATGCATCATTATCGTGGCTATGTTGACTGGATGGCACGCTATGGCCGTGAGGATGCTGCTATATTAACCGCCATGTATCGCCAGGGCACTGAGGGCTATGCACAAGGTCAGCTAGATTTATCATATCCAATTAGTGATAAGATTTTTGGCCGTACAGGTACTTTTTTACACCTTCAATTGCTTGGCGGCTATGGCGAAACCCTAATTGACTATAATAAAAGAAGTGATACCCAGCTGAGAATCGGTATATCGCTGGCGAGATAACCTTTGAGTTGATTGTCTATTGATCAATCATTCTAGTGCTTGAGAAACATTAACTATCTGTAATGAAAAATTGATGAACGCTTGCAAACCAGTAAAGTCAGAGTTTTGAAATAAATTAAGGACTCTCTTTATGTTTAAAACCACAACTTTCTTAATATTCATTTTACAAACGTCATTTGTTTTTGCGAACTGTTTATCAGATGATCAATTAAAACAATTGGAAAAACAGGAAATTGAATATCTTTCTGAAAAAATTCCGCCTGCTTTTAAGCACGGATTATCATCGAATAGCATCACATTAGCCATTCAAGAAGTCGATGGCGATTGCAAAGCACGCCTGCTTGTTGAACTACCACAATCCGATATTGATGAAGCAAATGCTATTCTAGATGCACAACCAGCTAAAAAAATTATGTTAGGTGCGCAAGGCTATACATTGCCACAGAAGACCAAGCATGAAGCAATATTTAATGTTAAAGACGATAAAATCACCATCACTGAGGCTGACATTCTTCAAACAGCCCCATTAGGTAAACTAAGGGCTAGTTTAGAGCTAATGTATGCTTTTTTAACGCAAAAAAGGGCAGAAGTCACATCAACGCAAACTAACGATAAAGCTTGGCCAGAAGACATAAAGCAACAAGAAATAGAAGATTGTAGCGCTGATCAGCCTGGTGCTGATTGTGCATGTATTGCCAATGAATACGCTTCAAAGATACCTGCAAACCAAATGGAATATATTCAATATATTCGTACGAATCCCTACGCACTGGCCATGGGTAGCAGTCAAGCCTATGAGGAAATAAAACTTCAAGCAAGCAAGGCCTGTGCAGGTTAGTGCATGAATGTTCGCTTAGTTTTAGGCGACCAGCTTAACCGAGACATTTCCAGCCTTGATGAAGTCAGTCGCACAAGTGACGTCATCATGCTCTGCGAGGTAGTGGAAGAAGCAACTTATGTTAAACATCACCAGAAAAAGTTGGTTTTCATTTTTTCTGCAATGCGTCATTTTGCTGAAGCGTTACGCAAAGATGGTTTTCAAGTCCACTATGTCACGCTGGATGAAGCAGGCAATTCTGGGTCTTTTGGAGGTGAATTACAAAGGGCAGTTGAGCGCTATAAACCTGACAAAGTCATCATCACAGAAGCCAGTGAGTATCGTGTTTTAGAGGACATGAAAAGCTGGCAAAAGACTTTAGGTATAACGCTAGAAATACGTCCAGATAGGCGCTTTTTGTGTTCACATAAAGGATTTAATGATTGGGCTAAAGGGCGCAAGCAATTACGTATGGAGTATTTTTATCGAGAGCTACGTAAAAGCTATCAGATATTAATGGACGGCGACTCACCCATTGGTGGAGACTGGAATTACGACGCAGATAATCAGAAACCGTTACCAGAAACAGTTGATATTCCACAAACTTATCGACTAGCGCCAGATGCAATTACGCAAACGGTAATTGAAATGGTTAGAGAGCGATTTTCTAACCATTTTGGTGATATTGATGACTTCCATTATGCCGTCACGCGCAAACAAGCATTAGACGCTCTGAAACAGTTTGTAGAGTCGCGTTTACCACTTTTTGGCGACTATCAGGACGCGATGCTGCAAAATGAGCCTTGGTTATTTCATAGTCATATCAGCTTGTACCTCAATTGCGGTCTATTACTGCCAATGGACTGCATAAAACTAGCAGAAGAGGCATATCACAAGCAACAAGCACCTATCAATGCAGTAGAAGGGTTTATTCGCCAGATTGTTGGTTGGCGTGAGTTTGTGCGAGGCGTTTATTGGCTATATATGCCCGAATATGCAAAAAAGAATAGTTTGGATGCACAGCGTCGCTTACCTGAATTTTATTGGTCAGGTCAAACAAAAATGAACTGCGTGGCACAATGCGTAAAAGAAACCAAACAACATGCATACGCACATCATATTCAACGACTCATGGTGCTAGGTAATTTTGCATTATTAGCAGGCATTCATCCTGATGAAGTCAATGAATGGTATTTATTGGTTTATGCAGATGCATACGAATGGGTAGAGTTACCTAATGTAACGGGCATGGCATTATTTGCTGATGGTGGTTTACTGGCATCCAAACCTTACGCTGCCAGTGGTGCCTACATCAATAAGATGTCAAATTACTGCAAAAATTGTCACTATAACGTGAAAACAAAACATGGAGAATCTGCTTGCCCATTTAATTACTTGTATTGGAACTTTCTAATTCAGAACCAAGAAAAATTTGTTAAAAATCCACGGATGGCAATGATATACAGTACCCTCAAGAAAATGGACAAACCTAAATACCAGCAAATTTTGGATGATAGTGAGCGGTTTTTAACTAAAATGAGTGAGGGTGAGGAAGTTTAACCTGTGACTTGTGAATAGATGTTTAATCAAACAACTTTGAATTGAAAAAAGGCTTACATCAATATGTAAGCCTTTTTAAACTTGGCGTCCCCAAGGGGAGTCGAACCCCTGTCGCCTCCGTGAAAGGGAGGTGTCCTAGGCCTCTAGACGATGGGGACCTAAGAATGTCTTTTTGCGACGTGCGTATTCTACTACAAGACGCTTTTTTTGCTAAGCAATTTATTGCGAATAATTTTTTATTGGTGGAGATAAGCGGGATCGAACCGCTGACCTCTTGCATGCCATGCAAGCGCTCTCCCAGCTGAGCTATACCCCCGATTACTTCTGCCAATTAAAACTATCTGGCGCTTCAAATTAAGCACGTCAATTCAAAGAAGGCGCAATATTAAAGACGGGCGGGGCGCTTGTCAATGCTTTTTTATTAAATAAACATGCTTAAAGCCATTATCCACGCGTATTGCTGTTGGATTCAAACTGTGTGAGGTCAACACGCGGTTGTGGTGTCCAGCCTTCTTTACGATGTTCAGCAACTACATTGGTAAAAATGCCGCCACGTACATAAAACTTGGCTGTAACACGCATAAATTTTGGTTGTGTAGCATTCACCAAATCATCCAATATCTGGTTGGTTACTGCTTCGTGAAAACAACCTTCATCTCTGAATGACCATGTGTAGAGTTTTAGGCTTTTTAATTCAACACATAATGCATCTGGAATATAGTCTAAATAAATGACAGCAAAATCAGGTTGGCCTGTTTTGGGGCATAAGCATGTGAATTCTGGAATTTCCATATGAATATGAAAATCGCGCTTTGTATTCGGGTTAGGGAATGTTTCCAGCGTTTTCGTTGGTTGTGCCGTGGGTTTCCCACCTAAAGATTGTGTGTTCATAGATTGTATATTAATCGTTAAAATAAAGATTTTACGTGTAAAAAACGTTATTATAGCGCTTAAATTTAAAATCAATTTTCATAATCCATTTTGCGTTTAACTCATTTAAAACTTGCTGGTTTCAAATCATTTGTAGACCCAACAACGATACATCTGCACGGACAACGTGTCGGAGTTGTCGGACCAAACGGTTGTGGTAAATCGAATGTAATGGAATCGGTACGTTGGGTGCTAGGTGAGTCATCAGCTAAAGAGATGCGCGCAGATGCCATGGATGCTGTGATTTTTAATGGTGCATCCAATCGCAAGGCAATATCGCGCGCCAGTGTAGAACTGGTGTTTGATAACAGTTTGGGTGGTGCCAGTGGTGAATGGAGTCAATATGCGGAGATTTCTGTTAAACGCGTTATTGAGCGCCAAAAAGGCTCAACTTACTATATCAATAACACTGCGGTACGTAGACGTGATGTAGCTGATTTGTTTTTAGGGACTGGGCTTGGCGGTCGGGCCTATGCCATTATCGGTCAGAACACCATATCACGTATTGTAGAAGCAAAGCCTGAAGAGCTACGTATTTTCCTAGAAGAAGCTGCAGGTATTAGTAAATACAAAGACAGAAGGCGGGAAACGGAGCTCCGTTTGCGTGATACAAGCGAAAACTTAACGCGTGTTGAGGATATTTGCCGAGAGCTACAAAAACAAATTACAAAACTAGAGTCTCAAGCCGTTGTTACACAAAAGTATCACACAATGCAGGCTGATTTGAAGTTAGCTGAAGGGCAGTTTTGGTTACTTAAAAAGCGTGATGCCAGCCTCGCTTGGGAAAAGTCCAAAGTCCAAGTGGAAAAACTAGTTATTCAATTAGAGTCACAAACCGCAGAGCTGCGTAAGAGTGAAGCTGGACTGGAGACAAGCCGGCAAGCTTTTTATCAAGCAGGCGAAGCGATTAATAAAGCACAAGCAGCTTACTATGAGGCCAACGCTGAAGTTGCTAACTTAGAAAACCAAGTTAAGCAGAGTACAGAAGCAAGAGATCGTATGACGCTGCAACTGCAACAACTCAAAGACAGCATTACGCGAAATGAACTGACAAATACGCAGTCAAATGAAAAGCTCGTTGAATTAAATGCCGCATTAGCGCAAATTCATGAAAAAGAACAAACGAAAAAAGCCGAATTAGAAACATTAAATCGTCAGCTACCAAAACTAGAAGCTGACTATAAGAATAAAGCCACTCAACTGGAAAGTAGCGCACATGCCCTGCGCGAAGCTAACCAGCGTATTCAAATCGATACCAATAACATACAGCATCTTAAGCAGTCAATTCAAGATACGACAGCCCAGATACAACGTTTGGAGGCTGCATTAAGCGAATTGAGTATGCCTGATACCCAACTGTTAACGGATAGCAAATTAGCCTTAAAAGAAGCCCAACAAGCTGTTGCTGATATTGAGCAAACGATTCAGACAATTAGAAAAAATGAAGCAGGTTTGCTTGCAGATATCGGCGTTTTGAGGGAGCAGCAGCATCAACAGCAGAGAGCATTAAATCAAGCTGAGGCAGAAATTCACTCGCTAGATAAAATACAACAATCTTTGAATGCTGGTGGCAAACTATCTGATTGGCTGACTCAGCAAGGACTTAATAACAATGACCGCTTATGGCAAAAGATTAAAGTTGATGAAAAATGGACGGTTGCTTTAGAAGCAGTATTAGGAGAGCGACTAAATGCCTTACTAGCAAATGATTTCAATTTTAAGCAGCGTCCTCCTGGTGCTGTTGCATTAGGTCTTATTGCAAATAGCAATCAAACAAATAAGGATCATGCGCATTTCACCTCACTAATGAGTATCGTGAAAGAGTGTCCGTTAGAATTACAAGCACTATTAAACGATTGGTTAGCCAACACTTATCTATTGCCAACTGATCAAGATGACATCCAAGCCAGCCAAAAACTTAACGCTGGAGAGAAATTAGTAAACGAGCAAGGTGATATTTTCAGTCGAGGAGGGGTGATTTTCCACGGTGAGAATACGAATCTACATGGCGTTATTGAGCGTCAACAACGTTTGGCAAACTTAAAAACAGCATTACCTACATTACAAAACAATTTATCAGAAACAACTGATCGATTAAAAGCCGCTGAACAAGCATTAATTGAAGCAAGAAACCAGCAACAGGATGAAAATACTAAGCTAAAGGCTGCGATGCAAGTGCTGCATCAACAACAACTATCAATCTCCAAGTTAGAGCAGATGCAAGAAACCACTATTGTGCGTGAGAAAAGCTTAAAAAGTGATATTGCATTAGCCAAAAATCGTCATGAAGAGCAACTGAGAAATATAGAACAGAAAGAGACAGCTTTAAAAGAGATAGTAACTAACGTCAGTCAAATAGAGACTAAAAAACTGGCAGATGAAGCTGCTTCAACATCGGCAGCGCAAGCGTTCCAACAATTACGCGACACCTTATCTGAGGTAGAAAAACAACATCGTGAAATTACTTTTGAAGTTAAAATTGTTAATAATAATATCAATGATTTAAATAATAAAATTAAAGATATACATGAAGAAAAAGAAGCTTTCTTGCTCCGCAAAAATGAAACAGAAAAAGCGCTAAATGTGACTTCAATGGAAACACTCAAGGCAAACCTGAGTGTGGCAGTCACAAACAAACAAAAGCGAGAACAGGACCTATCTGAAGCACGGAATCAATTAGAAGCTCAAGAAGCTGAATTAAAAACATTAGAGCAAGTGCGTATGCAAAACGAACAGGCTTTAATGCCGATGCGCGATGAGTTAGAGCAAGCCAGACTCAACGAACAGGAAGCAAGACTTTACTTTGAGCAATGTCAGGCTGGCTTAAAAGAAAACGGCATGGACGAGGAGACCTTGTCTAAAGACTTGGAAACTGATGCAAAAGCAAGCACCTACGCCAATAAAACAAGCCAATTGCAAAAACAGATTGAAGCACTCGGGCCTGTCAACCTAGCCGCTATACAAGAGTTAAAAAGTGAGACTGAGCGCAAAAGCTATCTAGATAGCCAAATGCAAGATCTAATTGAGGCAAGCGAAACATTAGAAGATGCCATTAATAAAATCGACAAAGAAACACGTGAAAAACTGATGGTAACTTTTAACGAAGCGAATCAAAACTTTGCTGAGCTATTTTCAACGCTGTTTGGTGGCGGTCAAGCAAAGCTGGAATTGCTAGGTGAAGAAATATTGGATACGGGCTTGCAAGTCTTTGCTCAGCCACCAGGCAAAAAGAATACAACAATCCAATTATTATCTGGTGGTGAGAAAGCATTAACAGCACTTGCATTGGTATTCGCTTTATTCCGGCTAAATCCAGCGCCATTTTGTTTGATGGATGAAGTGGATGCGCCGTTAGATGACAGTAATACAGAACGTTTTTGTCAGATGGTCAAAAAAATGTCAGAAAAAACACAGTTTTTGTTCGTGAGCCATAATAAAATCACAATGGAAATTGCCCAACAACTGATTGGTGTCACCATGCAAGAGTCTGGCGTATCCCGTATTGTGGACGTGGATATCGATGCAGCTCTGCAAATGCATGCTTAAAATTGCCAATTATTACTAAACGTGAGTTTAAATTCGAAGTAGAATAAAAGAATGTCTGATCTGCAAATAGTACTGATTATTTTAGGCGTATTCATTATTGCTGGCGTTGTTGTTTACAACTGGGTGCAAGAAAGGAAGCTACGCGAAAACATTAGTGAAGATTTTATTGTCCCCCAAAAAGATGTGCTTGTTGAAGAGTTTTATATTGACACTGAAGCATTAGTGGAAAAGGAGTTTGCTGATGATGCACATAAATCAGAGGTCATGAGCAAACTAAATGAAGAGCCTCAAAATAAAGCAGTTTCTGCCACAACAAGTGCCGTGACATCAGAAGCAGTCAATTCTGAAGAAGATAAAGCTTCTGATCAATCTAACACTAATCAAATAGTAGATAATAAAAAACCAGCTCAGGAAACAGCGCCCGAAGAAACTGATTCTGTCGAAAGTAATCCAATTGCAGACAAAGTGCGTGAACAGCCTGAAACGCCTGAGCAAGAAATTCTTGTTGAAAAACATATTTTACCGGCAGAGTTTGAACCACTGGTTACATCAGCTTTACCAGATGAAGTACATTCACAAATAGATTTAACTGCCTTTTTGTATGCCAGCAAAGATATTAACGGTCACGCCTTCAACCAGATGATGCGTACGATGCTTAAGGAAATTAATGTATATGTGATGCTGCATGGCTTAGACGATAAAAATGTGTGGCAACGTATTGATGGCGATACTAATGAAAGCGAAAGTTACAAACAAATTGCATGTAGTATGCAATTAGCAGATAGAAGAGGTCCCGTACCTAAACCCGTATTAAATAAATTTCAGTTTGCAGTAGAGACAATCGGTCTTGAGTTCAATGCACATGTCGAATGGCAGGGTAAAGGAGATCCATCTGTACGGGCAATTGATTTAGATAAATTCTGTATGGATGTAGATCAATTAGTAAGCGTGCATCTCATGCAGGGGGATACGCCGATTCACGGCACCAAATTTAAAGGCTTGGCAGAAGCAAATGATATGCAGTTAAAACACGGTAAGTTTTGCTGCTTTGATAGTGTTAAACCTGATTTTGCCAAGTTTATTTTAATCAATGCAAATGAGCAGCCATTTACACCTGATAGCTTGCGTCAGAACGTTGTCTTGAGTGCTACGTTTCAGATGGAAATTCCGAAAGTCGCTAATTGTGAAGATGTCTTCAGTCAGATGGTCGATGTAGCAAAAAAAATGGCTACAAGTCTGAGTGCACATATCGTCGATGATAACCAGAAACCATTAGGTGATTTACAAATAGAGAAAATTCGCCAGCAGCTCAAAGTCATTCATGCCACCATGGTTGCACGTGGTGTAATGCCAGGCAGCGACAGCAGTATGCGCTTATTTAATTAAGTATGTTAACGATTGATGAGGCACGTAAACAGATAATTGCTTTACGGAATGAAATAGCACAATACGATTACGAATATTACGTGCTTGATGCACCATCCGTACCTGACAATACATATGATGGACTTTATCGACAGCTAGTAGATCTAGAAACCCAATTTCCATCTCTTGTTACCCCAGATTCACCGACGCAACGTGTCAGCGGTAACGCATCAGAAATTTTCAGTAGCGTTTCCCATCGTCAAGCAATGCTGTCACTCAATAACGTATTCTCTGATCAAGAACTTGCGGCATTTGATAAGCGAGTTTCTGATACTCTAAATGTGGATAAAGTTGAATATGCTGTCGAGCCTAAATTTGATGGTTTAGCCATTACATTAACGTATGAAAACGGGGATCTAGTACAAGGTGCCACGAGAGGTGATGGTTATACCGGTGAAAATGTTACGCATAATTTACGTACGATCCGTGCAATACCCACTAAATTAGCAACACAAAACCCACCCGCCTTATTAGAAGTGCGTGGTGAGGTATTAATGTTTAAGCGAGACTTTGAACGACTAAACGCAGCGCAAGCTAAAATCGGAGGCAAATTATTCGCCAATCCACGCAATGCAGCAGCAGGAAGTTTACGCCAACTGGATGCAGCAATTACAGCAACAAGACCTTTAAGGTTTTTTGCATATGGTTTAGGGGTGGCAGAGGGTATTCCAACACTACATTCGCATGCTGAAGCAATGGACTATTTAGAAACACTTCGCTTTCCTGTCAGCAATCTGCGTTCGGTGGTATTTGGATATGATGGCTTACAGAAGTATTACAAAAGCATCGGTGAAAAACGCGCGAGCTTGGCTTTTGATATTGATGGTGTCGTTTATAAGGTCAATACGTTTGCACAACAAGAAACACTAGGTTTTGTCTCGCGCGCACCTCGCTGGGCTATCGCTCATAAATTTCCAGCAGAAGAGGCGACAACAGTTGTTGAAGATATTACCGTACAAGTAGGTCGAACTGGCGCAATAACACCTGTTGCCAGACTTAAGCCGGTATTTGTTGGCGGTGTTACCGTCACAAATGCAACATTACACAATGAAGATGAGGTTCGACGTAAAGATATACAAATCGGCGACACTGTGATTGTGAGAAGGGCTGGCGATGTTATCCCTGAGGTCGTATCAGTATTAACTGATAAACGTCCACCCGATGCAAAACAGTTTGTCATGCCAAAAACCTGTCCAGAATGTGACTCACATATCGAACGGCCTGAGGATGAAGCTGTTGCGCGTTGTACTGGCGGTTTATATTGCCCAGCACAACGCAAACAGGCTATTACCCATTTTGCATCAAGGCGCGCAATGGATATTGAAGGTTTGGGTGAGAAACTAGTCGACCAGCTAGTCGATGCAGACATTGTGCACTCAGTAGCAGATATTTATAACTTAAATGTCGATGTATTAGCGCATTTAGAGCGCATGGCACAAAAATCAGCACAGAATGTAGTTGACGCTATTAATAAGAGCAAAACGACAACGCTAGCGCGCTTTATTTACGCGCTAGGTATCCGCAATGTGGGTGAGGCAACCGCCAAAGACCTGGCTAACTACTTTGGGCGTCTGGAAACCCTAGCTAAAGCTAGCATTGAAGACTTACTTTCTGTGAATGATGTCGGGCCGATTGTGGCGGAATCAATATCTGAGTTTTTTAGCGAGCCGCACAATATGCAAACTATCAAAGCAATGGTAGCAATGGGCGTAAGTTGGCCAGAGCATGATGGTAAACAAGAGGTAGATGGGGTATTAAAAGGTAAAACGTTCGTCTTAACAGGGACTCTACCTAGCTTGTCACGTGATGAAGCAAAAGCGTTGATCGAAAAAGCGGGTGGCAAAGTCAGTGGCAGTGTTTCCAAGAAGACAGACTATGTTGTTGCAGGCGCAGAGGCGGGTAGCAAGCTAGAAAAAGCAAGCGATTTAGGTATTCAAATACTCGATGAAAACCAACTCACCGCCATATTAAGCCAAAAAATTGCATTAGATGGAGGCGCTGCAACTAATGGCACTCCTAAAGAGTCTGATATGATTAATAAGATAGATAATCAACAAAAGGATTTGTTTTAGCATGAAAATAAAATTAGAAAACACTTTAAAAATATGTTTTATTGCATTGATTTTAATTAGCTTTAATGTTTTTTCTAAAGAGCCTTCAAAAGAAGTATTAGCCTGTAATGAAGCAGTTAACAAAGGGGATGCAGATACAGCGCTCCAGTATGCTGAAGCCATTCTGGAGAAAAATAGTTCAGACCATGAGGGTTTACTTTGCAAAGGTCGAGCTCTAAAAATACAAGGCAAATATGCAGAGTCACTTACAGCTATGCAATCCGCTGTTGAAGCGGCAAAAGAGCCATTTGCAAAGACGATTTCCTACATATTAATTGGCAATTTGCATCAATCAAATGACAAGCCAGAGGAAGCTATTGCCAGTTACACCAAGAGCCTTGAAATTTGTGCGCAAACTGGTAATCAAACTTACACCAGAATCAATCATAATTTAATCGGCGATACGCACAGAAAACAGAATGATTTGAATGCGGCGCTTGATAGTTACGCAACAGGCTTGCGCCTAGCAAACAATGATAATGAGCGTGCTGAAAGCTTTGAAAATTTAGCAAAAATCTACAATACACAAGGTAATCACGACAAAGCAATTGAGTTCCAGCTCAAAGCAGTCGTCATGCAAAAGCAGGCAGGTTCATTAACAGCTTACGCGGATTCATCATTACTGTTAGGTCAATACTTTTATGATGCCAAGAACTATCCCGAAGCAGAACGTCATTACAAAAAGCTGGTTAAATTTGCTAAGGATAATGGTGGTGCCTATTATGAGGCATCAGCTAATTACCATTTAGCAGAAGCCATGTATGCAAATGGCGACAAAGAGGGCGCCCAAGCACTTATTGTAGGCGCAAGAGAGCAAGCAGAAAAAATTGGCGCAAAGCAGTTGGCAGCAGAAATTGCCGCAGCTGAACAAAAGCTAAAGATTTAGCCACTTTTTTGTAAGGCTTGCATCATTCCTGCGACTAAGTAGCATCTGACAGTCTTACGCAAGGTAATTAATGATTATTGTAAATAAATCCAAGCAGAACCCAAGTGATATTCAACCATCTGAAATCACATCAAAAACGGTATTCGATCAGCGCCGCCAGTTTATTAGACTAGCTGCTAGTGCTGGATTAATTGCAGGAGCAGGCCTTGCTTTCAAGTCTCAGGCAGCAACCATTGCAAATGGTGAAACGACTGGCGATGCTAGACTAATAGGTCGCGCTAATGCACCAGCACAACCCACTCAAGCGCTAAAAAAAGGTGAAATTTATAATCCAAGGCAAAAAATCAAAGGAGTTAAAAAAACCGCTTATGGTAAAGATCTGGAATTAGATAAATATAAAGATATTACTACCTATAATAATTATTACGAATTTGGCACCAGTAAATCAGACCCAGCTGTTCAAGCACGTACCTTTCAGCCTTATCCCTGGACAGTTAGCATTGAAGGGGAAGTCAAAAAAGCAAAAACAATCAGCATAGAAGACCTGATGAAACTATCAACACTAGAAGAGCGCATTTATCGTATGCGCTGTGTTGAGGCCTGGTCTATGGTCATTCCATGGGTAGGGCTACCACTAGCTAGTTTAATCAAGTGGGCAGAGCCAACAGGCAATGCAAAATATGTTGAATTCGTCACTGCCAACGATCGTGAATCAATGCCTGGTGTTAACTCACCAATACTAGATTGGCCATATACAGAGGGGCTGCGTATGGATGAAGCGATGCATCCACTGGCTATTCTCGCAGTAGGGCTTTATGGCGAGTTACTACCTAATCAAAATGGAGCGCCCGTTAGATTGGTCGTTCCATGGAAATACGGCTTTAAAGGCGGCAAATCGATAGTCAAAATCCGCTTTGTCGAAAAAATGCCCCAGACCACCTGGATGAAAGCGGGGCCAACGGAATACGGTTTCTATGCAAATGTTAATCCTAGAGTATCACACCCAAGATGGTCACAAGCCACCGAGCGGCCTATTGGTGGCGGTTTATTCGCAGGGCGTATCAAAACAAAAATGTTTAATGGCTATGAATCAGAAGTTGCTCAGCTCTATGCTGGCATGGATTTGAAAAAGAACTTCTAGCCATATCAATGATGGATAAAAAACACATTAGCATTGTGAAGGTTGTCGTTTGGCTATTGGCCAGCATACCGTTAATACGTTTGTTCTGGCTTGGATTTAACAACAATCTAGGTGCCAATCCGATTGAGTTTGTAGAGCACTCTACTGGCACTTGGGCGCTTGTATTCTTGTTGCTCAGCCTCAGTATGACACCAATTCGCCTTCTGACAGGGCAGGTTTGGCAAATTCAGATCAGACGTCAGCTGGGCTTGTGGATGTTTTTTTATGCATGCTTGCACATCATCACTTATGTATGGTTAGACTTCAGCTTTTTATTTGATGAAATGATTAATGATGTATTCGAACACCCCCGTATCTTAGTAGGGTTTGCAGCATTTGTATTAACCATTCCATTAGCGGTGACATCCAACAGCTATATGATGAAAAAATTGAAAGCCAAATGGAAAACCTTACATAAACTAGTTTATTTAATTGCTATTCTCGCAGTATTACACTTTTTATTATTAGTAAAAAAAGATCTAACTGAGCCTATTTATTATGCAGTAGCATTAGCCATATTATTTGGAATTAGACTGTATTATCAGGCTAAAAAAAAGTTGTAATGAATATCACTCTGTAGCGACTAATTGGCATTAAAACAAGGGGATAAATCATATGAAATGCGCCGTGCTATGTAAATCTTATCATTGGGCAATATCTTTATTAGAGTCTATTGGTACATGGTTTCCACAATTAATATTAAGACTTATTCTGGCATGGGAGTTTGGTGAAGCTGGTTTCGAAAAACTACATGGCACAAATTGGTTTAGCAATATTACATTTCCATTTCCATTTAACCTTGTCCCACCAGAGTTCAGCTGGCATTTATCAACCTTTTTCGAAATTGTTGGTGCATTTGCGCTGGTATTAGGTTTGGCAACACGCTTCTTTTCAGCATCCTTAATCATACTAACGATAGTTGCTATCGCTGCGGTGCATTGGCCTGAAAGTTGGAGTACTCTAGCTGAACTTTGGAAAGGTTATGCAATCACAGATAAAGGCTACGGCAACTATAAACTGCCTTTGCTATTACTGATTATGTTGTTGCCTTTACTATTTAATGGTGCTGGCAAGTTGAGTCTGGATCATCTAATTAACACAAAAAAATGGTGGAAATGAAGTACAAAAAATCGCAAGAAGTTATAAACAGCCTTACAGAAGAGCAATTCCGCGTTACGCAGCAAAATGGCACAGAGCGCCCGTTTACCGGCAAATACGATCACCACTTTGAGCCTGGTATCTATGTCGATATTGTCTCAGGTGAACCATTATTTGCTTCATCTGCAAAATATAATTCTGGTTGTGGTTGGCCAGCTTTTTCAAAACCAATCGACAAAGCTAATATTACAGAGTTACACGATGCCTCGCATGGAATGGTACGTACAGAAGTACGGTCAAGGCATGGTGACAGTCATCTGGGACACGTTTTCCCTGATGGTCCAAAAGCGGATGGCGGATTAAGATATTGCATCAACTCCGCAAGCCTTCGTTTCATTCCAAAAGAAGAAATGACGGCAGAAGGCTATGCAGATTACTTAGATAAGGTATAAATACTTAAGTCGGCTCGTTATCTTCAGATTCTAGTAGTTTGGCGCGCTTCTTGAGCACCACAACTAAAGTGATAAGCCCAATAATCAGCATCGCAAATGGGCCAAACCAGAGCAGGGCAGTACTGGCCTTGACTGGTGGTCGAAAAGTCACAAAATCACCGTAGCGCGCCACTAAATAAGCAACCACTTCTTCGTCTGTCTTGCCTTGCTCCATCAGTTTCCGCACCTCATTGCGTAAATCTTGCGCAAGCGGGGCGTCTGAGTCTGCTAATGTCGTGTTTTGGCAAACCAGACAGCGTAGCTCATTTGATAGATGTTTTAGTCTAGCCTCAAATTCCGGGTCAGCACCCTTATCTGCAGAGTAAGCCGCCGAGCTTAAAATCAAAATAAAGGCCAACCATATTTTAAGAAGCATGCTCATCCTTCTAGCTCCTTAAGTAGCGGCAATATTTTATTTCGTAGCGCATCAGGCGTAATAGGCCCGATTTGTTTGTATCTAATAATACCTGCCTTATCAATCACATACGTCTCAGGCACGCCATAAACGCCATAATCAATACCAATACGGCCATCATCATCCATTGCAGTCACAATATAGGGGTCACCCATTGTTGCAAGCACTTCAGATGCTTCCTTTGCAGTGTCTTTGTAAGCGAGCCCATATAGTGGAATACCATGTTCTTTCATTTCCACTAAAAGTGGATGCTCATCACGGCATGCGGCACACCATGATGCCCATGTATTGAGCAACCAAACCTTACCCTTCATATCTGCTGTTGAAAACGTTTTCTCAGGGTTGCCTAGTATTGGCGCCTCAAAAGCAGGAGCAGGCTTGCCAATTAAAGGGGAAGGCACTTCACGCGGATCTAAAAATAACCCTTTACCTAAAAAACCAACCAGTACAAAGAACAGTACTAGTGGGATAATAAATTTTAATTTCATGCAGTTACCTCGCTATTCTTTTTTAAACGATAGCGCTTATCCGTCATTGTTAATATGCCACCTATGCCCATTAACAAGCAACCAAACCATATCCACTGTACAAAAGGCTTAAAGTAAATACGAATGCTCCAGCCTCCTTCTTCCAGTTCTTCGCCTAGGGAGATATAAATATCTCTCACTGGGTTTATTGAGATAGAGGCTTCGGTCATCACAGCACCTTGCACTGGGTATAAACGTTTTTCAGGCGTTAATAGCGCAACGTCTTTACCGCCTTTTGTGACATAAAACTGCCCCTGTTTTGCGACATAGTTAGGGCCTCTAATCGGTTTAATCCCTTCAAATCTAAAGTCATAGCCATTAATCAGTCTAGTCTCGCCATCCTGCATGGTAATGTCATGCTCGCGTTCGTAACCCTTCACCATGGTGACACCAACGATAAAAATTGCCAACCCAAAGTGCGCAAGTAACATCCCATTAAATGCAGGGCCAAAGGTTTTGAACTTCTGCAATACTGTACCTGATGACAGCATGGATAAGCGGCCTTTAACCAAT
>JBNLAC010000045.1:0-18512 GCA_050301935.1 Methylophilaceae bacterium
GGTCAGCGTTAAACTCACGATAGCAATCGCTGTTGCGCCATATAACACAGCACTGATCATGGCACCAATTACACCCCAACCTAAGGTAGGTGTGATAATCCCTATGACTTCAATTGCTCCAGCTAACACTAAAGCGTTTACATCGCCAGTTCTGCGCGCAATGAAGTCCCACAAAATACAAGAAGGCGCCGCGATCAATCCGACTATTAAAAACACCCATGCCCCCTTCCCCGCGAGCGCTGGCATTGCATTAATAATGGCAACAATAAATGTGGCTGTCACAACGTAACCAAAGCCTGAGCAAAAATAAGCGGCCGTAAAAAAACGCATAAATTTGGCATTAGGAGGTGCATGTTGCATAGAAGCGTGTTGATTAACTGCATCATCATCTGTAGGAGGTGGCGGAAACCATAGCAAAGCTGGAACCAATAATAGTGCGCCTGAACCTGCCAATACAAACCATTGTATGTCCCAGCCTATTCGCTTATACATCAATAAGGCTATTATTGAACAAAAGGCTATACCGAAGCCGATTCCTGAGAAGTGAATACCGAGCTCCCGACGATGGTTATGCCTTATGAGCCAGTTAAAAATCAAGCCACTGCCCAACATCAAACCAGCTGCACTACTCAGCCCTGCAATAAATCGTGAGATAACCCAGATAGGCATACTTGTCGTCACCCCCATCAACACAGTACTCACAACAGCGACCACCATCCCCCAGCGATAAAGCCTATCCTTAACTACTGTATGACTAATCCATGAGGCGATTACCACGCCAGCCAAATAGCCTGTGTAATTAATGGCAGCTAGCCAACCTCCAGCTTCGTGTGATAAGCCTGTTTGATTCATCATCACAGGTAACATCGGGGTATAGGCGAATCGAGCTATACCCATTGATAATATCAAGCTACAAACACCCGCAAATAAAACTTTGATACGTGTTGGATTGGGTGCGGATTGAATCATAAGAACAAGAGTCGACTATTTAAGTGGTGACAACATGCTATCAAAGTGGCAGAAATTATGAAAAGTAACTATCTAACGTTAACTTAAGAACAACAACCAGGCTTACATTTTTTAGCTGGTTTCCAAACTTTGATAAACTCCTCTTTAGTCATCGGTTTCACATTCAAGTCTTGTTGCAAATTCTGATCGACTTTATTGGCTTGATAATCATTAAAATGCGCTAAATATCGTGCGTATGCGCGATCAACACTTCGCAAGTTCTTAAGCTTCGTCCATATCCATTTTTTGACTTTAAAAAACATTGTTATTTACTCTATGATTACTACAGTTCATTATATTGTATTGACCTGATTCAGCAGTAATTATTTCATAAGAACAGTCTCATTAAACGCTATTCGACGCAAATCTAATCTAATGCATGTCTAATGTTATCTAGTGCCTGCGCGATGACTTGTCTAGGCATAGCAATATTCATACGCATAAACCCTGATCCACCATTTCCAAAGAGCGTTCCTGGGCTTAAACCAATCCCTGCCTGATGGATAAAAAAATGTTTAAGTGCCTGATCACTCAAACCTAGCGCGCGGCAATCCAACCATAACAAATAGGTTCCTTCTGGGACAATCAATTTGATTTGAGATAAATGTGTACTTAAGTAGTCTGCGATAAAATCGCGCGTTTTAGTTAAGTAATCAAGCAAAGCATCTAGCCATGCTCCGCCATGCGAATAGGCGGCTTCGAATGCAACAATACTGAAAGGATTAGCAGCACTAACGTGTAAAGTCTCAAATGCAGCATTGAGCTTATGTCGATCATTTGCATTGGGAACGATAAGCGCTGATAAACCAAGTCCCGGAATATTAAAAGTTTTACTTGGCGCAACAGCAGTAATAACATGCGCAGTATCCGACAAACTTGCCAATGGATAATGCTTTGTCTCTGGGTATGTAAGATCGGCATGGATTTCATCAGAAAAAATAACCAACTGATACTTTTCTGCAATACTTATAATTTGTGCGAGCTCTTCCTGTCTCCACACCCTGCCAACTGGGTTATGTGGAGAGCATAAAAAAAGCATTTTGGCGTTCTTTGCATTTTCTTCTAACTGCTTAAAATCAATTGAATAGTGATTGTTCTCTAATACTAATGTGTTCTCTATTAGCGCTCTGCCTGTATTTTTTACCGCAGAAAAGAAGGGAAAGTAGACAGGTGGTTGCACAATGATTGCCTCTCCCTTCTCGGCAAACGCCATTGCCGCGGCATGTAGCGAGGGTACAACCCCTGGACACATCATAATCCAGTCTCGTTGTATTAACCATCCGTACCGTTTATCAAACCAATTAATCATGGCATCATAAACACCATCGGGATAATCCGTATAGCCATAAATGGGGCTACTTGCACGCTGTACTAGCGCTGCTGTTACCGCTGCAGGCGAAGCGAAGTCCATATCCGCAACCCACATCGGAATGACATCAGCACGGCCAAACAGCGATTTTCTCGCATCATATTTCAGGCTATTTGTGCCTTCGCGATTGATTATCTGATCAAAATCAAACTGTTCAGCCAAAATATTAACTCCACTTAAAATTAAGCTCTCACTTGCCAAAGCGCATCAATAAAGTAACTCTTTTCATCCGAAAATTGCGCTATCGTGTCAAAGCCATTTTGTTTTGCCAGTTTATCAATACCAGATGAAGTAAACTTATGTGAATACTCCAGATGAATGGGTTCAAACTGTTTAAAATGGAACATTTGATTCGCCGCTTCAATGTAAATGGACTGGGCGGATAAAGAGATTAGATAGCTTTCCATGGTGCCACGATAAGGATTATAAAAACCATAATGCTTAAACTGAGCAACATCGAAATTTCCGCCTAGCTCGCGATTGATTCTGGTGAGTAGATTTAGATTAAATGCTTTGGTTAAGCCATCCGAATCATTATAGGCTTGGTTTAAGATTGCAGGATCTTTTTTTAAGTCAAAACCCATAATCACATAATCATGTTTATCCAATGTATTTGATAACATTGATAAAAATTGATCTGTCTGCGTTTTGTTGAAGTTACCAATATTTGAACCCAAAAAAAGCACGAGCTTTTTATTGTTTGAAATTTCCCTTATGTGATGAAGCCCATGAGAATAATCAGCGACCACGCCATGGATATGTAGATTTTCATTTACAGCTAAGTTTTCGCCTAATAACTGCATCGCTTTTTCAGATATATCGATGGGGTAAAAGTTAACATTGCGTTTGGCTTTGATAAAACCATTAATGATGAGCTCGCTTTTGTGACCATCGCCAGCGCCTAATTCAATAATGTCTATTTCGGATTCACGGATATGCCTAGGCAAAGTGTCACTGATTTTATCTAAAATGGAAAACTCAGTTTTTGTTGGATAATAATCCGGATGCTGCGATATTTTTTGAAATAATTCACTTCCGATATCGTCATAAAAATATTTTGCCGATATTGCCTTTTGTTCTGCACTTAATCCCTTAATCACATCAGCTAAAAATGCTTTATGGTGTTGTGTGGTCTGATTTCTTTCAATCAGGTTAGTTAGTTTCAAATGACATCCTTTGCTAGTCGTATACCAGAAAACATCCAACGTTGTTCGGGCGAATAAAAGTTTCGGTAGCTATGGCGATAATGCCGTTCAGGCGTTACCACGCAACCCCCTCTTAAAACAAATTGATTACACATAAACTTACCATTGTATTCATTAAGCACACCGTCGAAAGCTTTAAAATTTGGATAGGGTAAATACTGGCTTCTCGTCCAGCACCAAACCTGCTCTGCAGCCATAGCATCGTTTGGATGAAATACCTCCGCTTTAGGTAAGTGATGATTGGCCTGTGAGGTTGAAAGATAAAGCTCTAATTCTTGCTCTGTTGGTAGACGCTGACCCTTCCAATTTGCGAATGCATCTGCTTCAAAATAACTAATGTGCACTAGCGGTCTATTCAGATCTAAAGGAGTTAAGCCATGTAAGGTATATTCATGCCATTGATTACCGACTTTTCGCCAGTATAGCGGGTGCTTTATGTCATTATTGTTGAGCCAATCCCAACCTTGGCTAAGCCAATACTTTGCTTGCTTATATCCATTGTCTTGTATAAAAGCTAAAAACTCCCCATTAGTGACAAGCGCTTGATTAATGGCGAATGGGTATAAATAGTGCTTATGACTAGGCCGCTCATTATCGTAAGAGAAAGCCATGCCTTTATAACCAATCTCGTACAAGCCTTCTTTGTAGCTTATCCAATTTTCTTTTTTGGGTTGTTTTGATGCTTCTTCAAGGGGCATTAAAGCGTAACTGGTATCGACTATGTTATTGGCTAAAATATATTTGATATCCATAAACAGTAACTCTTGATGTTGCTGTTCATGATGCATGCCTGTTTCTATTAATGTAGCGACTGTTTCTGTGATCGGCATCTCGTTTATCAACCTGATTAACTCACTATCGACATGTGCACGATAACGCAAAATCTCAGCCAGCGTTGGTCTAGACAAATGCCCTCTTTCTGATTGAATAGTGTGCTGACCAACGGCTTTGTAATAAGAGTTAAACAATATACCGTACTGTGGATTAAATGTTGTATAACCCTCTAAGTACTTTTTTAAAATCACTTCTTCAAAAAACCAAGTGGTGTGGCCCAAATGCCACTTTGGCGGGCTGACTTCTGGTGATGGTTGAACAATGTAATCCTCATGTTCAATAGGATTGCAAATGTCCAACGTTGTTTGACGCAACTGTTGAAACTTTGCTATCAAATGATATTGGTCCATAGTGGAAATTGCAGCTGTGTCCATGATGCTGTGTAAACCTTTATTAAGCGATGACTGAAATGCCTTTCCAAAAAGCGATATGGTTTTTTATTTCTCGCGCCTGTTCCTTAGGCGTTTTATAAACCCATGCTGCATTGGGGTTTTCTTGGTCTCCTACAACAATATTGTAATAATTAGCCAGACCTTTCCAACCACAAACGCTAGTATGAGAACTTTCTTGGAAGAACTGTTGATTAATTGATTCAAAAGGAAAATAGTGGTTTCCTTCTAGCGTGATTGTTTGGTCAGACTCAGCAATGACTGTATTGTTCCATATCGCTTTCATGGCTTTTCCTCACTATTCATCTATTTGTTATATGCGAGCTTACTATCATTTAACATTAGTTAAAAGAATCAATAAATACAAGCTGCGCTTTCTGGTTGATATTAGAATAAGTAGATGACTGTTATGTGACGACCATAGTCTCAAATAGGAATGTACCAATTTCCTCTCAGTCCCAAAGGGCGTTCCCAACCTCGCTAAATGTTATACCCGCGAAGGACATCTCCATTCTCTCTAACCGCTTAAGCAGTGAGTCAAATGCGAAATCATTAAGTCGGTTGTAAAAAAAATGGGCTTACACAATGTGCAAGCCCAAGGGGGAGGAGATTAATGCCTAAACTTTATCAACCCTTAGTTAAAGCTGATAAGTTTCATTATGCTATCGGCATAGTTGTTTTAATCTTTAGAATAAACTCGGCATACTTGCTTTATTCATTGAAAGTGATCGTCAAGTCAAACTTAAATGCTAGAATAGCGAGCAATCAAGCATTGCAAATAAAGTGAGTGAATCGATGGAAGCCGAGTTTTTATCCGCATCAATTATCAATCTAGCAATCAACCTTTGTTACTCAATTGTCGCGCTCATTGTGAGTGTTTATGCATTGTTGTGGGTAGATAAAAAAGTTGTCAAAAACATTAACTTTGAAGAAGAAATCAAGAAGGGCAATATTGCTGTAGCAATTTTTGCATCTGCCATTTTGATTTTTGTAGCTGTTGTAATTGTGTTTGGTTTTAAGGGTTAAAAAACCAGCTATCATGCGCGGGTTTGGTAGCTTATTCTTTCTGCTTGTTTTCTTCTTTCTTGGCGCCTACGGTAGTGCCATCAAGGATTCATACAATAATCACGGGGTTGAAGTGAATTATAGCCCCGAGCCATCCATTAAAAGAGAAATTGATGTTGCAGTCCTTTCACTAGCACAGCAAGATTTAACGTTACCGCATACGGGCTACCGTCTTGATATTTTGCCCATAAAATACAGTTTGTCGGATAGAGATGTGAACCGTATGCTTGCGCCAGGACATGGACAAAACTATCCACTTATTTATTCCATAGATCCTGTCGGTGTTTATACAATGTCTGCGCAGGCACTTGATGGAGACCATTACTTAGTTAATACCTATCTAGAAGGTTATGCCCCCTTTACTGTGAATAGTGTGATGACACCGCTTTATATTTTATCGCAGCGTAAAACATATCAATTTGATGCCAACCAATATGCTGGACGTACTGATGTATGGCAGTCCAGTAGACAAGCATTTTATTACCCAAGAGGCGATTGTGAGGATCATGCTATTGTGTTAGCTGATTGGTTAATTGCGCAAGGTGAGGATGCAAGAGTGGTGTTAGGAGAGGTAGAAGGCGGTGGTGGACATGCTTGGGTTGTATTATTTAAACATGGCAAAGAGTACTTATTAGAAGCTACACAAAAGGATGGTTTATCTGCCACACGACCATACCCAGTTGCTGTACTCTTTAGAGACTACCACCCACGCTACATGTTTAATCGCGAATATTTCTGGGTAAATACTGGTACTCAATATACCACTAGTTATGCAAACAAGAACTGGCTAAAACAGAGCCGTTACCGTATTACTGATGCCAAAAGCAGGCAGTTTAAGGATAAAGTTACAAGCATCTCAAATTAATGTTATTTAAACTACTTCTAGCGCCAGCTCTTCTGCATTATATGGCGTTGCTTTATCGGGAGCTAACCAATCCTGATGAACACACATTGCTTGATATAGGTTTTCATAGCCATTGTATGGCAATTCTGTCACACCCAAAGAGTCCAAAGCGCTTAATTGATTATTCATCGTCATCTTATCCCAACCATATTCCATTGTGTTTCATCTTCAAATCTGAATTGGTCAGGTAACCATTTCGCTTCAAATGAAGAAAAGTCAGGTGAAAATTTCATTTTTAGCTTTCCTGTCCCATACTTGTCATACCAACTAGCAATCACAGTATGACTATCAATCACTTTGAAATCCTCTAATTTTCCCTCCAACTTCAATTTCTGGTGCTCAAATATAGAATACTTGCCAGCTTGCAACCCATTGGCATCTATGAAAAACTCTGTTTTAGCCTCAGTAGGGTAAATAGAAACAATATGGCTTGGATAAGTGCCAGTTAAATGATGAATATCTCCTGATTTGTGTGTTTTAGCAGTGCAAGCTGATGTCAATAAAACGTAGCTACATACTAACAATGTTTTTTTAAACATATGATTTCCTTTCGTTTTGATGGTGCATTGTTATCGGAGGCTAACAGTGTTCGCTTTCCAGACATCGTCTTGCCAGCGATTGAATGCGCCTAATATAGAGGCATCTCTTGCCTGCCTATCCACACGAAGGCTCGCCAAGTCTACGACTTCGAATCGACGTTGATAGATACCATCGGCGCGTGATTCTTTTGCGATTAATATTTGCTTGCCATTGGGCGACCATCCAGCAAACTCGGCATATCCTAATCCAATACCACGAGTTGTTGGAGGTAGTACATTAACTTGCCACCCTGACTTATTTCTTTTAAATACCCACAACTCGCGCCAGTTGGACATTGGTTGTACAGCTAGCGCAATTGCATTACGTTTAGGATTAATAGTCGCCGACTGCGCCCAGACCAAGCTATATGTACAACGCTCTGCCAAGACTTTCTTTTGCTTTAAGGAGATCAGGCTAACACAGGTTTCACCTGGCTTTTTAACTTGCGTTTCAAGCTGTAATGTTCCAAATAGCTGCTTATGTTCAATTGGCTCTGACGCCCAACGACTTGCACTCACAAGCATCGCCGTATTGTTATAAGTTGGCCAATCTTCGTCAGGTAATTGATTTTTATCGACTTGTGAAAATGCTGTTATTGCTTTATGCATGAGTGTTTCTGCATTTTCCTCAATTCCTGTGAGCTTCTGTACTTCTGTGTTGGAAGCAAAACGTGTTTGTGCATAACTCAAATGACTCAGTATTGATGCCTTTCGCATCTCTACACGATTTTTTAGATATTCTGGTAAATTGTCAGTTACTATTTGCGAAATCACTTGCGCGCGCCATGCATCAATCTGCGCACGCTTGCTGGGCGTTAGATTAGGGTCTATACAAGTGTCCTTGGTTAAGGATAGTGCAGCAGTTGCTTTTAGCTCTGGAGCGGCTGATAAAGCTAAAACTTGACGATATACTTCTCCGTCATAACAAACTTGAATTCGATCGTTATTGTCTACGTTATTAAAATGGACACCGTATTGCGTTGCCACTTCTAATTGCTGGTTTAAGTAGCGTGTATTAGCCTTATTCTTAGTATGCAAAGCGGAAGCCGCATCTGCAATTCGGTCAGCAAATACGCCTATTGCATGTAGTATTTCAGCTCCTTCTGGCGAATTCATTTCAACGTTTGATGCTGCTCTCAAGTAAGCACTTGCCAGACTGATGCCAAGACTATTTGAACCATTGTTATCGCGCAGATAGCGTACCAAAGTTAGAAATTCTTTGGTTTCTGATTCATGAAATTTACTTTGCCGCAAATGTGTCACTTTTACAAAGCCAACCCGTTCGCGCTTATGGTCATAGACTTCCAAGTAATCCATACGCTCATCACGGACTTCAACCCACTCACCCTGCCATAAAACGGCTAACTCACGTGCGGAATCTTTTGGTGCAGACCTTAGGCTCACATTGGGCTGCATCACTAGCGCAAGTGATTGCATTTCTTGTTCTGTAGTATTGGCTGCCATTACGGTATCCGCGTGCGCGAAAAAACTATGTATGTTTAAACAAAGTCCAGCAAGCAAAGAGATAATGATTTTTGATAATGTCTGCATGATGATGCTCCTTAATGTTGTTTGGGGTAGGAAGTGTTTTTATGTGGCTGAGCTCCCAGCAAATGTGATGTAATCAATCCACTATCCATCGCTGGCGGTGCAATAATGACTTGGATTTTGTCAGACAACTTATCAGCCATTGCTTTTTGAATGAGTAGCGGGTGTTGACTAACCAAAACACCTTCACGCTGCATTTGCTCTGCGTTAGCCTTGCCAATAATATTCAAGCGGTAAGCCTCTGCTTCTGCTAGTTTTTGGCGTGATGTTGCCTCGCCAATCGCTTCTATTGTGCGTGCTTCTGCATTTGCCTCTGCCTGCTTAATCCGGCTTTGTTTTTGAGCCTCGGCCTCAAGTTGTTTTTGTTTAATTTGCTTCTCTTTAAAAGGCAGAATATGCTTCATTGCATCTTGTTGTGCTCTCGCCGCTATCACCTGTTCTAACGCTATAGCTTCTGCAATCTTTTGTCGCTTTACCTTTTGCGCTTCCGCTATTAACGCTGTTTCTTTAATCTCCTTTTCTTTCAGCGCTAATGTGTAGCTCATTTTTTCAGTGGCTAGTTCCTCTGCAAGCTTTGCCTCCATCCCACGTTTATAATTTACTGGTAAGTCAACATTTCCGATTTGGATTCCTTTAAGCAAGATGCCATCCTGAGCTAACTTTTTTGATAGTTCTTTTTCAAGCGTATCTTGAATGGTCTGTCTCTTGGTCGAGAAAATTTGCTTGACTGAATATCCAGATACAATCCGGTAAACCATTCCTTGCACCGCTGGCTCTACAATATCTTTTCCAATTTGTTCAGGTAATCTAAATACTGTTTGCTTGAGCTTTTTGGGATCAATGGCATAACGCACATTAATATCTAAACCAATTGAGAGCCCTTCAATAGATTGCAGCGGTGCACGGCTATCGACATAACGCATATCCTGCGGTTGATATACTTGGTCTCGTAGATCTAACAATCGCATGCTATGGATGCCTGGTAATATCAATACGCTCCCGTTTGTGTATAGTTGAGGCTGATGATTAAATGCACTTGTCCGCATACCTACCATACCATTTGGTACCTGTTGAAACGGTGGGTGATTCACCAGGATATAAGCGATGCCTGCAGCAAAGCCAAGTATCAATACAGTTTTCATGTACCCTTTGCTACGCAAGGCATTATTGTCATTTATCTGATGACTGTTGCGAACTCGCGACCAGGCATTTGAAATGCTTGCGCTTATTTTTTTGATTAGGTTACTCATCAAATCCTCCTTGGTTAGCAAGTGTTGTTTATTTACGATACCTGTATTGTGCATAGAACATTGCGGAGGAAGCGAGAGCTGCACAGTGTGCCATTCTTCACGCGGTTGAAAAAACAGTAATACAACGGAAGAAATACTCACACTATTTTTGCTAAACTGAGTAGATAATAAGTAGACTCGAACAAGGATTATATGGGATGACAACAATCGCCATTATTGAAGACGATCTGCCTACTAGCCGCCAGCTTGTGACTTGGGTTAAAACGGCACGAACAGACGCGACCATTGACACTTGGTATGATCGTGACAGTGCTGAGATGGCACTGGCAAAAAAATCCTATGATTTAGTGATTTTAGATATAGAGTTAGGTCATGAACGCAATGCCGGCGTAGCTATTATCAATTTAATTAATAAGCAACATGCTGGCACACCTGTTCTTGTTGTTTCCGCAATGCCAGCTGCAATATACCGTAGCATCATGAAGGCATTAGATGCATGGGACTATCTTCAAAAGACGACTTTTGAAGAGGCAGATTTTATTGAAACCTTGCTCGAAATTCTACGTGTAGTCAAACAAAGAGATGAGGCTAACGCTACTGCCATACAGTCAGAAAATAATGCTGAGTTAGTATTGGATCCTTTATGGCAAAGTACACCGCTCTGGCGTGGACAGCGAATGAATTTGCCATTGACTGCGCAGCGTATACTAGCCACACTCCACCAAAAAAAAGGACATGTTGTAAGCTACGAGGAATTGTATGATGTAGTTAAGAGTGGTCGTAATCGAGACAATGTCCGCAAACATGTCAGTACGATACGCGATGCATTCCGTGAGTTAGATCCAGACTTCAATCGTATTGAAAATATTCCAATGCGAGGATTTAGATGGTCACATGAGCCAGAATAGAACACGCACTTCAGATTCAGTTTTTCCCAAGTTAGGCTTTGCTGCGTTGCGTGGCAGGCTAATTTTTCGGAGTGTTTTTATATTATTGATGCTAGCTAGCTTGTTATTAGCATTGATTATTTTACAAGGCGAGCGATATCGTGCGTATCAAAACTATTATCGTAACCTAGCCAAAACACATGCTACTGTGATGGCTAAATTACGCCACCCATCAGGTCAACTAGCACTATTGAATCCCGATATTTTTCAACAACCGATAACACCATTAAGACCACTACTATTGCCATATGCCGCGCTTGATTTTAGTGATCAGAATAAATCACAGCAAGCAATAGAAGTTGCCGGCTGTTCGATTCATTACCCAGAAGGAGATATATGTGTTGGCATCGGTAGTAACCCATATGCTGGGGGATTTGTCTATATTTTAGGTAAAGTACAAACGACTGACTTAATTAGCCGAGAACCGGGCGTCTTAGACATGAAAAATGTACACCGTGTCCGTATCACACTTGATTATAACGGTGAGAAGACACATTGGAACGCGCCATTTGAGCATATCGAAGACAATAACAATTATGTGGTCAAGGGGAAATTGGCTGGTTTTTTAACCGCCAGCGACACACTCAATATCAAGTCTAGACCACATCGAGAGTTTAGAGGGTGGATGTGGCAATCGCGCCATTGTAATGATGGATTTAGTAATAGTTGCATGCATACCACTTATTATTCAATCCGTATGCCAGTAGATAGTTTCACGCAAGCACTATTCAAAAAACAAAGACCAGTGTGGCCACCTAAAGATTTAGCAGATTATAAAATACGGGTTGTTTTGATGCCTCCGCTTTCAACTAAACCCATTTTTGATAGTAATGTGGGTAAAGATGTTAGCCTCCCTTATGCACTCAATGACTTAGCAAAACTACTGCTAATAGGTGAAAGCTTAACTATTAGTAGTCAACAAGCTAAAGATAATGAGGCACTGCAGCTACAAGGTCCAGTTCCAGTTGCTATCAACTCTTCTTACTTTGATTACTTACTGGCGATACTAAATAAGTTGCCTGTCTTAATTAAATCGCATCAGTTAACTAAACAGCCTTTATTGTTAGTCGACACTCTTAAACACTCTACAGGTGACTATGAAGTAGCACTGCATGGTAATCTAGCTTCCGTTAAACGTGAGCTTTATGAAATGACTGGGCGCCTAACTTGGGTAGTTGCTGCCATGTTAAGCGCTATCTTAGTCGCCTGGTTGTTAGTAGAGTTCAGCTTTTTGAGACGATTGACGTTATTAACAAAAAGGGCGGCAAAGGTCACTTACAATATGCAATCTCCATCTGACCTCACTGCAAATCAAGACTTAGCAGAGCGTATCGCTGCACTCAGTTTGGATGATTTGAATGGACGTGATGAGGTCGGCATTCTCGCCAATAGTCTAAAAGGCCTTTTAAAGCGTATCCAAGAGGACGTTCGTCAGGCTCAAGCACGAACAAAACAAGACAAAGAAATGTGGCAAGCTGTTGGTCATGAGATTATGTCACCATTACAGTCACTTATGGTATTACACCCTGATGAAAAGAGTCAAAGCTACCGATATGTTTACCGCATGCTTCAGGCCGTACGCATGTTGTATGGTCATGCATCGCCAAGCGAGGCTGTAGAGGCAGCTAATTTCAATCTTGAGGTGATTGATTTAGACGCATTTATTCGCCTTATTGCTGATAATGCGCACTATGCTGGTATATCCAATGTGCAATACGAACCCTTTGGGGAGTCACTAAAAGTCAATGCAAATGCTTTTTCATTAGAAGATGCATTGACACATATTCTGAATAATGCGCAACGTCATCGACTTAAGAACACAAAAATCCAATTAAGATTATTAAAAACGGAAAAATTTGCCGAGGTGCATATAGAAAATCAAGGTAATCCGATACCTGAAGAAAGCTTACACCATATCTTTGATTATGGTGTTTCAGGCAATAATGAGGAAATTGCGTCAGAGCGGCGTGGGCAGGGTTTGTTTATTTGTAAAAGCTATATCACAAAAATGGGCGGTAGCATTTCAGTCAGCAACACCAGCAACGGCGTTGTATTTGTCATTCGGCTTCCGCTTGCTAAACAGTCATAAGCGACTTCTTGATTTTACACAACCTCGAGTTCTAATTCTTCGGTCTGATAAAACAGCGAATCGTCCCAATTAGTAAAATCTTGCGTAAAAAACATCGCTTGATATACATTCATAAAATCATTGTAGGCTTGATCTTCTTCATCAAGTAATTCATATACCATTGTCATCACACACCCCATTTCAATCACGCTGATGTTAATTATTGCATCGGCATATTCAAAACAAACTTTAGATAAAACAGGTGAATTAATCTTTGCTTTCAAGCTAAGCGCTACTAAGATAATAATGCTCATCCTTTCATGCAATTTTTGCATACTTCATGAATCTCTATTTTATTTGTCCTGCACTCATTGCACACAAATAGGCTAAGTTAAAACTTATCTTATTGATTCATAATGAACTGTTTTTGTGGCATATAATTTGCGATTGAATAGCTATATTCATTAATCATGGAGGCACGTATGCGTATTTTGGTTTCTTTTATTCAAATAGTGGCAATTTTATTAATGACAATGCAAATCAGTTTTGCCGCAAATATTTCACCTGTAGGACTGTGGCAAAGTATTGATGATAAAACCAATCAACCACGTTCATTAATTCGAATTAGTGAGCATAATGGTGAATATCGTGCGGTCGTAGAAAAAGGCTTATTACCTACCGATACAGGGGATGCCATTTGCGACAAATGCAAGGATGAACGCAAAAATCAGCCTATTATTGGCATGACTATCGTTAAAGGGATGAAACAAAACGGTGATAAGTATGATGGCGGCAAAATCCTCGACCCAGAAGAAGGTAAAGTCTACAAATGTAAAATGACCTTAAACGAAGCTGGTGACCAGCTAGAGGTAAGAGGCTATATTGGCATTTCGCTAATAGGTCGTTCACAGATATGGACACGGGTTGAGTAGTGCTAACCAAGCGTAGTATCTAAAACCATCATGAGCGCAAACCCTATCATCAGCCCAATTGTGGCAAGTGTTTGATGGCCATTACGATGTGTCTCAGGAATCACCTCATGAGACACAACAAATATCATAGCCCCACCTGCTAAACCCAAGCCTAGCGGATAGCTCCAGAGACTTCCGCTAGTCAGTGTCACACCTATCATTGCACCTAACGGCTCTAGTAAGCCACTAGCAGCCGCAATCATTACGGCACTACTTGCTTTAGCACCTGCTGCCCGCAAACTTAATGCAACTGCTAAACCCTCTGGTATATCCTGAATAGCGATTGCAGTGGTTAATGGCAAACCAACTGAAACATCACCATTCGAAAAACCAACGCCCATTGCCATACCTTCAGGTAAGTTGTGTAGTGCAATTGCAAAAACAAACAACCATACGCGTTCGCATATTTCATAGCCAGGACCGCATGGGCCCGTTTTTTCATGCTCGTGTGGTGTAAATTGGTCTAGACCAAGCATTAACATTACACCTAAAGCTAAACCAGCCACAACAACCATCACACCGACAAACTGACTCTCGAATATGGCTTTACCAGCATCAATACCTGGAATAATAAGGGAAAACGTACTAGCTGCGAGCATCATGCCTGCAGCAAACCCAAGCATACTATCCTCTAATTTCTGTGGCAATTGGCGTAAAAGCAAAGCTGGTAGAGCGCCAATAGCTGTTGCTAAAAATCCTGCTGTCCCTGCCATTAAAGCCCACTTAAAGCTGTGGGTACTTGCTACAACACTGCTTAATACACTTTGTGTTAACAAAAAAAGTACACTAGAAACACTGATTGCAAGTGCGATAGCTGCAAACGGATGCAGGGCGATATGCCGTTTTAAAAATGCGTGCCACACTGGTAGCGAAGTTTGCTTAGTCATGATTTAGTTTTTGTTAATTGATGGATTTATCATTGAGAATTAATTATAGGCATAAATTAAAATCAACGGTATCTAATAAAACTACTTGGAGAAAATGAAAAATAACGGTATCATGCGCGACTTGTTATTGATTTGGGTGCTTAGCTCAGTTGGTAGAGCGTCGCCCTTACAAGGCGAATGTCAGCGGTTCGACCCCGTTAGCACCCACCAAAAATCAATAATGTGACATTTACCGAATGGTTGCATTCGGTTCACTACTAGGAGTGGTAGTTCAGTTGGTTAGAATACCGGCCTGTCACGCCGGGGGTCGCGGGTTCGAGCCCCGTCCACTCCGCCAAACATTTTTGGCTATCAATTGATAAAAAATTGATAGTGCCTTATTCAGTATAATTTCTGCGCAAACCACATAACCAATTCACCATACTGGCATTGATGTACCCAGCTGACACACCTAAGATAGTACAAAATAAAATTGCTACGATGGCATTCTGAAATGATACTGATAATAGCTGATCGTTATTCAACAAGCCTGGCACACTCAAGAACGCCCAAATCGAGGCATATCCATAAATAATCGCTGGCGTTATACTGAGCTGCGTTAACATGCTAATACGCATGATTGCGCCAATAACGACTGCGATTAAAACAGGCCCCCATAATTGGTTGGCTAGCTGAGCAGAAAATGGACTATTGATTACGAGTAGTGCTGAAATCCAAGACGCTATTGCACCAAATCCTATATGCATTAACGTTGCATAATAAGCTTGCTTGCTGTTCTCACCGCCTTCCATATGAAAAAAACAAGCCCATGCGATAAAAATTGGCCATGCTGGTAAAAAAGGAAAATAGGCTAATACATATAGCATCACCGCTGTTAATAAAAACCCTGATATGGTAACTGCATTGATTGGTTTCATATGTATCCTCTGTAGCACTGTTTAATTAATATTCATTCTTTTTAAATTTATTTATAAAATTCGGCCAATACTCCGCTAATATCAAGCATATGGCACCAGCTATACATAACCAAGCAATCGAGAATTGTGTTATCGCTTGTCCTGCAGGTTGCAGCTCTTGTATCCTAGCAGTGAGATCAATTGGGTTTGTTGCACGAATATAGCTGGCATTGATTTCCGTAGCTAAGGATTTCAAATAAGCCTCTTCCAATTTTGATAAATAGCGGTCATAGTCTGCTGTTGCAATAGAGGAGTCTCGGGTTCCAATAGATTCTTCAGATTGTACTTGCGAGGGTGCCATGATGGAGTTGGCATATGCCCAGTAACCCAACACCTCATTTTCGCTATCAAGTTTGGGAATCGGTGATGCTTGATCACTACCTACGCCAGCTATTAACCAACCAGTTCCTCCTTGCCAGTTACTTAGGTCGATTTTATTAACAGCATTAAGCTTGGGCGCTTCATCACCATCTGTGAAAAAAACAATTTGTGCTGGCACTGGCAGTGAGTTCTGAACAGCAGAAGCTGATTGCATACCAAAGCGTAATCGGCTGTTACCTCGCCAAGCCATACGCCACTCTAAATGTGCAATACTATCTTGAATAGCACTGTAGTTTTTACAAACTTCAATCGGCGTATATAGTAAAGCAATGCTCTCAGCAGAGAATACGCCCAAACTCACCTTAGAACCACATGGCAGTTTAGTAACTGTTGATTGTAACAAGCTCCTCGTATGGGCAATACGACTAATGAATTCATTGTGTGCGAGTATATCCTTCGTATTCATGCTTTGTGTGATGTCTACAATGAAGAGATAATGATGTAAGTCTCTCTTCAGTGGAATGGTAGGGTGGAACAGCGAAATAACCATTAGCACTAATGCAGCTAACATTACTAGTGTACCCTTGTGTTTTTGAATATTCATTATGGCAGCCCCGTTGGAAGACTTTCCACTACGATGCCTAGCTCTTCTTTTTCATCTCTGTAATTCGCATCCTTTGGCAACAATCTCAACACGCGATCATAGTTGTACTTAACATCAAGGTGCTGATTGTCTAAGCTGAGTGACTGCTTATAAGCGATTCTAGCCTGATTAAACAAGTACTCTGCCTTATCCCTCACTTCCGTGCCATTCTGATGCACTAATAATCCTCTGGTCAGGAAAATATTGCCTAGGTTATATTGAACGGCCGCTCGCTTTTGTTTGTCGATATCCATTTCTAACAACTGTCCAAACAACTGAGATGCATCTTGGAATCTTCCATTGGATGCAAGTGTGTATGCAGCTGCGTACTTCCTCTCAAACACATAATTATTCAATGCAGGCTTGCGACCATTCAGTATTGCCTCATTGAAAGTTTCGACTTTATAGAGTTGATATCCAGCGCAAGTAGTACCTACAATGCCGATAAAAAGCATCGATAAAAAAAGTTTATTAATGTTTGTTCGACTCATCGCCATGACTGAAAACTGAAATGCTTAATTAAAATTAATACGGATATCAGCAAGATAGCAATATAAGTAAACAGTGGTGTGTAATCATAACCGGGTGTTTTTTCAATGTAGGTAATTGGTTGTAGCTCTTGAAGATTGATATCATCAATGGCGGACTGTAATGTTTTTGGATCATCAGCCTCATAGGCTTTATATTTGGTGTCTAGTGTTTGAAAAAAACGATGTAGCTCAACTTCTGCGGGTAATTCTTTCAAATCTGACTGCTGATACTTTGGGTTGAATATGCTGATCCCATCAGGTTGACGTAATACTATCCAGTATAAGTTGATGTGCTCTCTAATGATCCAATCACTAATTTTTTGTTTCGTTTTAGGCGTCAATCTTCCTGCACCATCGGATAAAAGCACAATTGCACGAGAACCTGAGTCAGGCAATTTTTCAAACATGGAAATACCTACTGTTAAACCTGCACCTATATTCGTTTGCAATAGGCCAGCTCCACTTGCCGCACCTATGGCCGCATAGATTGCTTCTCGGCTCTGGGTGAGAGGAATGGCATGCATTGCCGCATTACTAAACGTAGCGATACCTACCATATCGTCTTTACGATTATTCACAAACTGAGTGATTAACCTTTTTGCCGCAGCCGATTTCGTTTCACCAATATTGCCATGTGTGCCTGAACCTGCAAAAGGATCATCCATACTTGCGCTGCGGTCAATTACAAATACAGTCTGCGCTCCTTTGCCTGTGCGTTCAACTTGTCCCGTTGGGCCATGCACCCCTACTAAAGCCATAAGCATACAGGCTAATAATATGACCACAATGTATCGCAACACTAGACTAGCAATATCAGAAACAGTGTCCTTAGGTATCATCGCTATTGATGAGTAATATTGACCGTCTTGTCTTTGTAGCCAAAGAGGAATAAGTGCAAGCGGCAATAGGAGCAGTAAAAATGGATGGGTAAAAGTCATTTTATACTCCGCTCACAATGTCGGCATAAAAGACAAAATCGGATTACATCACGCAGATTAATAGCATGCGTATTGTTGCTTGATCCAAACTGAAAATTGTA
>JBNLAC010000046.1:0-18199 GCA_050301935.1 Methylophilaceae bacterium
CTTCCAGAATCATTTAATGAATTTGTCTGGGATTTGAAAAATAATAACAATGATTTAAGGTCATTTGCTTTTAAGTTGAAGGCCATGGTAAGCTCAGCATCTATGCCCCCCTCTCTACTTCTTTTAAACCTTGGCTGTCCTTTTTTGCCTTCGAGCGACTCAATCAGCGCAGTCTCTTCACCACAGATATAAGCACCATAACCATGAACCGCATACAACTCAAAACTAAAGTTAGTTCCAAATAGGTTTTTACCAAGGTAACCTGCCTCTCTGGCCTCGGCTAGTGCCTGCTCAAACAACTCGTATTCATGCCAAATTTCGCCATGTATGTAGTTATATCCTACGCCTGCACCTAATGTGTAAGCCGCAATAGCCATGCCTTCTATTAATTGATGCGGGTTATAGCGAATAATATCGCGGTCCTTAAATGTACCAGGCTCACCTTCATCTGTATTGCAGACCAGATACTTGGTACCATCAAAGTAGCGTGGCATGAAACTCCACTTCAAGCCTGTTGGGAAACCTGCTCCACCGCGTCCACGTAATCCAGATAACTTTACTTCGTTAATAATCTCTGATGCTTTAACTTTTTCTGTTACTAAACGCTTTAATTGTTGATAGCCCCCTAGTTTTTCATAGGTCGCTAATGCTGCTGGATTCTCTTCTGTTAAAGTTCGCAGCGTAACCAGTGTTTGCCCCTTGAGATCCGTCATTACTGGCTTGTCATATTTGGTTTTTGTAGATGCCATTATTTAAGTTCCTTCAATATTTCATCTACTTTTTCTGGTGTGAGAAACTCATACATTTTCGTGTTATTGACGCTCATCAATGGGGCACCACCACAAGCCCCCATACATTCACCCTCTTTTAGGCAATATTTACCATCCGACGTAACCTCATTGAAATCTATACCTAATTTATTTTGCAAATGTGACACTATTTGATCGCTGTCGCGCAGCATGCAGGAAATATTCGTACAAACTGTAATTTTATATTTTCCTACAGGTTCTAGATCATACATATTGTAGAAAGTAGCCACTTCAAGAGCTGCAATTTCAGGTATACCTAGGTATTTTGCTACTTCTGTAATGCATTCAGGTGACAACCAACCGTTCTCTGTTTGCGCAATACGCAATGCAGACATCACAGCAGCCTGGCGTTGATCTTCAGGATACTTGGTCAGTTCGTATTCGATTTTTTTAATAGCCTGTGCAGATAACATTAAACAACTTTCTTTATCCATCTAAGAGATATTTGACTCTTAACTAAAACGAAGAGTGTCATCGGTCAATTTCTCCAAAAACAATATCCTGTGTGCCAATAATCGCCACCAAATCAGCTAACATATGCCCGCGCGTCATCTCATCCATCGCTGATATGTGTGCAAAGCCAGGTGCTCTTATTTTCAATCGGTATGGTTTATTCGCACCATCAGAAATCATGTAAATGCCAAATTCTCCCTTAGGATGCTCTACGGCTGCATAAGCCTCACCCTCTGGCACATGAAACCCTTCTGTAAATAACTTGAAGTGATGAATCATGTCTTCCATATTGGTTTTCATACCCTCCCTGTCTGGAGGTGCTACTTTATTATCGTCTGTTATGACAGGTCCTGGATTTTTACGTAACCAATCCACGCATTGCTTGATAATTCGATTTGATTGGCGGAATTCTTCCATACGCACCAAGTAGCGGTCATAACTGTCGCCGTTCACTCCAACTGGTATATCAAACTCAAGCTTGTCGTAAACTTCATAAGGTTGTTTGCGGCGTAAATCCCACTCTATACCTGATCCTCTTAGCATAGGCCCAGTAAAACCAAGCGCAAGCGCACGCTCTGGAGATACTACACCAATACCAACCGTTCTCTGCTTCCAGATACGATTATCAGTTAATAGTGTCTCATACTCGTCAACATGCTTAGGAAACCGATTTGTAAAATCTTCTATGAAGTCCAGCAAAGAGCCTTGACGATTCTCATTTAGCTTATTAATTTGCGCTTTACTACGAAACTTAGTTGTTTCGTGTTGTGGCATTTTATCTGGCAAATCGCGGTAAACGCCGCCTGGACGATAATATGCAGCATGCATTCTGGCACCTGAAACCGCTTCATACATATCGAACAAATCTTCGCGCTCACGGAAGGCGTAAATAAACATTGTCATTGCGCCCAAATCAATACCATGCGCCCCTATCCATAACAGATGGTTAAGAATGCGCGTAATTTCATCGAACATAACACGTATGTATTGCGCACGTATAGGCACTTTAAGACCGAGCATTTTTTCAATAGCCATGACATAAGCATGCTCGTTTGACATCATGGACACATAGTCCAACCGATCCATATAAGGCACTGACTGCAAATAGGTTCTATTTTCTGCTAGCTTTTCCGTTGCACGATGCAAGAGCCCAATGTGCGGATCTGCACGCTGAATTACTTCGCCATCCAACTCCAACACTAGGCGCAACACACCATGCGCAGCAGGGTGCTGCGGCCCGAAGTTCATTGTGTAATTATGTATTTCAGCCATTATGCACACCCTCGTCTCTGATGATTCGCGGGACATTGTTCCGTAGTTCTATAGAAACTGGCTGATAAACGACCCGTTGCTGCTCTGGATCATAACGCATTTCCACATTACCAATCATAGGAAAATCTTTACGGAACGGATGACCTACAAAACCATAGTCAGTTAAGATTCGGCGTAAATCTGGGTGATTCTCGAACATAATACCAAACAAATCAAAAGCTTCTCGCTCGAACCAGTTAGCGACCGGCCAAACATCAACCAAGGTTGGTAAGACTGGAAAATCATCATCCTCAGCAAACACTCTCAACCGAACGCGTTGATTGAGTGAGACAGACAACAAGTGCAGAACAACTGCATAGCGATGACCTTCCCATAAGCCATCTTTGAACTCGCTGTAATCAACGCCACACAAATCTATTAACTGCTCAAACTTTAACTCTCCGTGATCGCGTAGCTTTAGGCAGACTGCAATTAAGTCCTTCGCTTTACACTCTACCGTAATTTCATTTAAATCTACGCTAATTTTAGCCAAGCCAGTGTTGAGTGCTAATTTAAGTTGCGCCGATAATTGATTTAATTTAGCTGACATATGATGATTCGTATGATTAACGTGCAATGGTATTGGTGCGTTTAATTTTCTTTTGCAGTTGAATAATGCCAAAAAGCAATGCTTCTGCAGTTGGCGGACAACCTGGCACATAAACATCAACAGGGACAATTCGATCGCATCCGCGAACAACTGAGTACGAATAGTGGTAATAACCGCCACCATTGGCACAGCTACCCATAGAGATGACCCACCTAGGCTCAGCCATCTGATCATAAACCTTGCGCAGTGCTGGCGCCATTTTGTTAACCAATGTACCAGCTACAATCATCACATCAGATTGTCGTGGACTTGGCCTAAAAACAATGCCAAACCGATCTAAATCGTATCGCGCTGCACCTGCGTGCATCATCTCAACTGCACAGCAAGCCAAACCAAATGTCATTGGCCACATTGAGCCAGTACGCGTGTAGTTAATCACCGTATCCAGCGTGGTAGTAACAAACCCTTTTTCTAATACGCCTTCGATACTCACTTAAAGAGATCCCAATACAAATTAAAATTTAAAACTGATTAATATTTGATTTAAACGCCTAATCCCACTCTAGCGCGCCTTTTTTCCACTCATATACAAACCCAACAACAAGCACAAACAAAAAGACCATCATGGCAAGAAAGCCAAATAATCCTATCTCTTGTAGCACAACCGCCCATGGGAATAAGAATGCAATTTCCAAATCAAACAGAATAAACAAGATAGCAACAAGGTAGTAGCGTACATCAAATTTCATACGCGCATCCTCAAAAGCTTCGAAGCCACACTCATATGGAGAGTTCTTCTCAGCATCTGGTTTATGAGGAGAAACCAATTTACCCAAGATAAGCGGACCCAGCCCAACAGCCAAGCCAACTATAATAAACATCAAAATAGGAAAGTAATTATCTAGCAAAAGTCCTAACCCTTAGCTTTCATCCATTAAAATTTTTCACAACCCAAACTGCTTTGTTATTAAATGCCATTTTGGATTCTCTGCCCAATTGACCTTAAACAGCAACACTAATGGTGCCGACGGAGAGACTCGAACTCTCACGACTTTCGTCACTACCCCCTCAAGATAGCGTGTCTACCAATTCCACCACGACGGCATGTTATATTCAGAAGATAACCCTGAATATTAGTTAGGAACATCCTCCGCAGTGCCAACTGCTGGAACTGAATCAGGTACTGCTGGCGTCGTTTCTAGCGATGTCGTTTCTGTCTGTGTTTGTGTTTCTATTGTTGCTGGAACTTGAATCACACTTCCAGAACTCGAACGATGACTGGCAATGTATGCCAAAGCCAAGCTAGTAGCAAAAAACACTGTTACGCTGAGTGCTGTTGCTCTACTTAAAAAATTAGATGACCCACTAACCCCAAACAAGCTACCAGAAGCACCACTACCGAATGCTGCACCCATGTCAGCACCCTTGCCATGTTGCAATAAAATCAATCCAATTAAGCTTGCCGCTGCCAGCACGTGCACTACTGTTATTATATTTTCCATTTTCTACCTATTAAAACAAACTCGGTTATGTTCACCTTAACGAATGCAGGACTCTGCCGCTTCACAAATTCCTTCGAATGATGATGCGCTAAGAGAGCACTTGCCAACAAGCCCACCATCTACGTTTTCAATTTGGAATAATTGTACCGCATTTTGAGGATTAACGCTCCCTCCATAAAGAATTTTAAAGCTATTTTTTTTGCTATTAGTGGCGCGTTGCAGTTTTTCTGAAATAAATTTGTGCATAGCTTCCACTTGTTCAGGGCGGGCAGCCAACCCTGTTCCAATAGCCCATATTGGCTCATAGGAAATAATCGCTTCATCAAATGCTTCAGCGCCATATAAATCAATTATCGTATCTAATTGTTTACCTACTTTTAATTCCATTACGCCAGCCTCACGTTCAATCAAAGTTTCTCCAACACACAAAATTGGCGTGAGGCCATGTTTTTTTGCCATCATAAATTTTTGAGCGATATTTTCATCAGACTCACAATAGGCTGTTGCACGCTCTGAATGACCTAAAATGACATATTCACTGCCAAAATCGCGTAACATACTTGCACTTACTTCGCCTGTAAAAGGGCCATCTTCATTTTTTGCCAGATTTTGCGCGCCCCACGCAATTGGCGTGCCTTTCAATATAGCTTGCGCTTGCGCTAAATATGGATACGGCACACAAACAACCACTTTTGTATGTTGGTATGCTGTCAACTGTGAGACATACGCTTTAAGCAACAATTCATTTTGCTTAAGATTGCCATGCATTTTCCAATTAGCAATTACAAACTTTGAAACAGGATTAGTCATTCGATTATTGGCTTTAGTCATAACCACTCATTATATAGTAGCCATTAAGCATGGAGTAGCTGCAACTGTACGGATTGCACTCCGTTATAACTATTAATCTGCAATTGGTACACTGTCTCTATTTCTGCTGGTAGTGGATTTATTTGTCCAAAATAAATTGCATCAAACCGTTTACCTTGCTTTTCTAGTAATAACTTAAGATGCTTACCGCCAACAATTCGCTGACTCACAACAGTAAATCGATCATTAAACAAAGGGGGTGCAAACCCTTGCCCCCAAACCTGTGCAGATAATGCTTGTGCTGTTTGCAGCTCCATTTGATCAACATCAAAACTACCATCTGTTTCTATCACTGCTTGCAAATCGCTTGGTGCCAATAAATCTTGCACCACAGACTCAAACACTTCTTGAAAAGCAGGAAACTTATCTTGTTCAATACTTAGACCCGCCGCCATGGCATGGCCACCAAAAGCAACAATCAAACTCGAATCCCGCTTTGTTACCAAATCCAGTGCATCTCGAAGATGCAACCCATTGATTGAACGACCAGAGCCTTTCAGTAATCCATCACCCACCTCTGCAAAAGCAATGACTGGACGGTGATACCGCTCTTTAATTCTTGAAGCCAAAATCCCAACCACGCCTTGATGCCAACTTGGTTCGTAAAGACTGATTGTATAGCGATCGCCAACTGCAATATTCTCTAGATTGGCTAATGCTTCTTCCTGCATGCCAGCTTCAATGTCACGTCGCTCAGCGTTGAGCTCATGCAGTGAGTGCGCAATTTTCATCGCTTGTGCTTCATCGGCGGACAACAAACATTGGATACCCAAACGCATATCATCCAATCGACCTGCTGCATTTAAACGCGGCCCAACATAGAACCCTAAATCTTGCGCATTTACTTCTATTTGATTCCGTCCCGCTACTTTTAATAAGGCCAACACACCTGGACAGCATGCGCCTGCTCGAATGCGCCTTAAACCTTGCTCTACTAAAATGCGATTGTTGGCATCAAGTTTCACCAAGTCGGCAACAGTCCCCAATGCAACCAAATCTAGCAGCTCGGTCAAATTAGGTTCACTTTTTTCAACAAACGCACCACGCGAGCGCAGCTCAGCGCGCAATCCCAACAATACGTAAAACATTACACCGACACCTGCCAGATTTTTACTGGGGAAATTACACCCAAGCTGATTAGGGTTAACGATGCAAGCTGCATTAGGCGTTACGTTAGCTGGAAGATGGTGATCAGTGATTAATACTTGGATACCCAGTTGATTAGCCTCTTCTACCCCATCTACACTGGCAATACCATTATCTACTGTAATAATGAAGTCAGGCTTAGTTTTAGACGCTAATTGGACAATCTCAGGTGTTAATCCATAACCATATTCAAAACGATTAGGCACGAGGAAATCAACTTGCGCGCCCATATTGCGCAACCCTTTCACTGCTAGCGCGGTTGCCGTTGCGCCATCTGCATCATAATCCCCTACAACAAGAATTTTCTTCTGACCTGCAATCGCATCCGCCAACAAGCCAGCCATTGTTTTATTATTTGTTAACAGATCAGGTGAAACAATATGTTTAAGGCTTAAATCCAACTCACTGACTTTTTTTATGCCTCGCGCGGCATAAAGCCTAGCAAATAATGGCGCAATACCAGCTTGCAACAGTTGCTTTTCAGCCTCAGGATCAACTTGGCGTCGTGTTATTACTTTGTTCATTGTTTCTATTTATAAGGATTGGCTCAAACCATAGCACCAAAGACTATTGATGATTGGGAAACCCTTTGACTCGCGAACTTGATTAACAGGATGATTATACAAAAGCATTTGTATCTCATTTTGCAATTTATTCCATGCAAGTGCGCCATCTCCTATCGGTAAATGATTGGCTATATCTTGATTCGCAACTTGTTTGATATGCGTTGTTGTGATCTGAGGGTCACTATTCAAACCTAACAACCAAATATTATCTACCAGGTAAAAACCATAGCCCAAGCCAGCGAAATGCGTGTTTAAACTCTCAATCAAGGAAAGACTTTCTTCTGCAGAAATAGTCACTGTATTGGGATCGCTTAAAAAGTAGCTGTCTCGCCCCAATTGCATATTCACAGGCGTTGCATACATCCAATAATCGTGAGAGGTATCGACACCTTTTGCTTGCCAAACTTCGGCAGCGCTCACTTCTTTTGGTATAAAAATAGTAGTTATCTTTTGATAGATTGCTTTTAACAAGAAAGTGTTTCCATTAATTAAATATAGATGGATTATAGAACAGCTAAAATATATGTGACTTTTATAAATCAAGAAATGCATCAGACGAAATAAAAAAGCCGCGAATAAGCGGCTTTTTCTCAAATGCATGATTTAATAATGATGTTTATAGCGTTTACGTTCATAACGGTTATCGTAACGATTGTCATCATAACGATATTCAACATTTGTCACATAACCGCTCGGTCTCACTGAAACACTCACAGGTATAAACTTGCCAGGACGGTCTTGTGTAACTGTTGTGTACCGACGTCCATTATATTTATAGTCAACCAAGTAACCTGTTGTCACAGACTCCCAATGGTCGACCGTAACGCAGCGCTCAACTGGGCGCTCTTCTACGCGTTCACGTCTTACATTGTAGCGGTTATCATGACGGTCGCCTATGACAGCTCCCAATCCGGCGCCAACAGCCGTGGTAATCAATCGACCATTACCACCCCCAAAGCGGCTACCAATCAACCCGCCTGCAATGGTACCGATGATTGCGCCACCATTTGATGGTCGCGCATCTTCGTAATAGCTTTCACGCACATACTCAGTGCGGCACTCTTGAACTGGCGTATTAATGCGTTCAACTTGTGGCGTGACAGAAATTACGCGTGCACGATCTTCATAACGGTCGTGACCAGCTGAAGCAGTCATTGAAGCACCTGTAAATACTAAACTCAATAACAACGCTTGATTCAATTTTTTATTCAACATTTTTACTTCTCCTCTTTAGAGTTTTTCTACCAATATCGGGTAGATGAGAGCATTAACGCGCTCTGAGAAAGTTAGCTGACTACAATATGAAATATTTTAATTAATTCATGATTTTCATTAGCTGCTCAGTTACTGTGTGACCATAGTTACAGTATCAAGATTGATTAGGCCTATACTGACGACATGAGCCACAATAGATGGCGTCAAATAACCATAATGAGATTCACTGGAGAACTAGTATGCATTTCTTAAAAATGATGATGTCAATCCTAGTATTGATGAGTTGCACCGCCTCTTTTGCAGCAGAATCTGGCGCATTCGATAATCACTGTACCTATGCATTATCAAAGGGAGCCTATAAAAAAACGGATTGCTCGATTAATGAAATCTATAAAGGGCAAAAATATTGTTTTGCTTTGGAATCATCTAGAGATTCATTTTTATTAGACCCAGACAATACGATTGCAGCAGCAAAAAAATTCTATGAAAATAAAACAGAAGCGAAAAGAGTAAAAATCAGCCAGGAAGATGCGCTAGAACAAATTAATAGTCAGTCATGTGACTTGAGCAATAAAGATGCAGGTTATTTAAACTTTAAGGGGTTAGACCTCAGCCACTGTAATATGCAAAATATTAGCTTTTTTGGCGCTGACTTACGAGGCGCAAAACTTGTTAAAGCAAATCTGCGCGACGCTTATCTGAATTTGGCCCGTATCGAAGAAGCTGACTTTAGCCAATCGGATCTTAGTAATGCAACCATCTTTCAACCCATCTTTGGTAACACCAGCTTTAAAAATGCCAATTTAACCAATGCACGCGTTATTGGCACTTTGGGTAAGGTTGATATGAGCGGTATAGATGCTAAAAATGGTCGTTTCGGGCTAGATGTAGGTAACCAACCCATGGGGCAAATGAAATTTGACTCCGTAGGCGGGAATTTTGAAGGCGCTAACTTTGAAGGTGCAGACTTAAATATTGCTGCATTCACATTTGGTAATTTGCGCGGAGCTATTTTAAAGAACGCCAACTTGTACCGTGCTGATTTAGTTTCTGCTGATTTAACAGGCGCAGACTTAACTGGTGCTGACCTGACTGACGCGGACGTCGATAATGCCAACTTTAAAGATGTTATCGGTTTAGATACGGTGAAAGGTTTGGATACAGCTAAAGGGCAATGCAACAACTGTGCACGTAACTAACTGAGAAATTTACATATGCTGCCGGTTCTAAATAGCGGCACGTGCGCTATTGCATAATCACCTATTAACTTTTTGCTAATTTAGTCAGCGCTTCGCGGTCGAGTATCTCAACTTGACCGCGACCCAATGCAACCCAATTTTTTTGCTCAAACCTTTTAACTTGCCTACTTACTACCTCACGCGCGGTGCCTAGCTCATCAGCTATTTGTTGATGTGTTCTTTTAACACTATCTGTGCCGGCTTCTAACAATAACTTGGCAAGCCGCGCATCCAGATTATGAAAAGCAACCTCATCAAGCAACACGATTAAATCACTAATCAACGCACCATAATTAGTCATAACAAAAGTACGAAAAACTTTTGAATCTATCATCAATTGATTGAAGGCTGCCGCAGGGATAATTACGTCTTTAATTGCCTCTTCTACAATTGTAGATGCAGGGTAGTCACTATTCCCGAGTAGGCAGGTAGTGGTAATGACACATATTTCGCCTGCATGTACGCGATATAGCAGAATTTCCCGCCCACTGGTAGACATCTTAAACACCCGCGAGCGTCCTGCTAAACGCATAACATAAGCACCACAAGGTCCGCCTTCGCGGTAGCCTACAGTTCCTACTGGCGCCTCAACAATACGCGCATACTTGAGCAATAAATCTTTGGCCGAACTTTCCAAATCAGCCAAATCAGGAAAAGCAGATAGCCATTCTAAATTTTGTACTGCGCTTTGCATTCCATCCTCCAATAACTTCAGGGTCGATTGTAGCGCTAATTACAAATTAGATGAAACTATCCCTGTAATAGTTCTGTTTCGTTGACTCCACAATTCTTATTTGCAGGCACAGCAATATCGATCAACCTCGGCTTAGGTAAGTTTAAGTTTTCCATAATTTCTATAAAAGCCTCTTTCGATTTTGCCGCCAATCTTGGGTTGATTAATTTTTCCTGCCCAATATTACTCACACGATGGCCATTATAATCGTGACCAGGATAAACAAGTGTTTCATTTGGGTAGACAAATAACTTATTCACGATACTATCGTACAAGACTGCTGCATCACCACTTTGGAAGTCGGTGCGCCCACAACCGTTAATTAATAACGCATCACCAGTGAAAAGTTTATCTTGCCAGAAGAAAGTCAAGCTACCTGCTGTATGTCCTGGCGTTGCGATTACTTTAATTTGCTGTTTGCCAAAATAAATAATGTCACCTTCATTTAGCTGAACATCTGCATCTACAGCTTCACAAGCTTGACTCACCGCAGCTTTAACACCCAATCTTTTACGTAATAGACCACCTGCAGTTACATGGTCTGCATGCACATGTGTTTCCAAAGCGTACAATAGTTTTAACTGATATTCCGACACCAACTGCACATAATCATCAATATGCTCTTTAACCGGATCAATAATCACGGCCTCTTTCGTTTCTTCGTCAACAAGTAAATATGTCAACGTTGAAGAGGTTTCATCAAATAATTGCTTAAACATTTAGCGCTCCTTTTAAAATTATATTGCATTATATAATATATTTTTATATAATGTAAACATGTAGATTATTTTAGGTATATATGACCAATACAATTGACATCAACAATTTAAAAGTACTTAGAGAATCGGCTGACCTAGCTACGGCACTTATGAAGGTATTAGCAAATCCAGATAGGCTAATGTTGCTATGTCAAATCTCTCAGGGTGAAAAAGCAGTAGGTGAATTAGAAACACTTACTGGTATACAACAACCAACACTTTCACAACAGTTAACCGTTCTGCGTAAAAACCAAATTGTAAAAACTAGACGTGAAGGAAAAAGTATCTATTACAGCGTCTCAAGTAAACCAGCGCTGGCAATTATTAATGTATTAGCAGAAGAAATCTGTAAATTGGATAAATAATGAAAGGAAACATCATGACTTTAACAATCACTAAACACAGCGAAACATTCAGCAGCTGTCCGCAAATAAACCCTGAAGATATAGCTGAGATAGCAGAGCTTGGTTACAAAACCATCATTAACGCAAGACCAGATCAAGAAGGTGGCAACCAACAACCAACTGGCGCGAGTATAAAAGAGGCTGCTGAAAAGGCTGGATTAAAATATATTCACATCCCTGTTATACCCAACAATATTGGAGAGGATGACATCCAAGCTTGCATGCATTTTCTAAACAATGCGCCTACCCCAGTAATTGGCTTCTGCAAAACGGGAATGCGTGCAACTAATCTTTACCGTTTGGCACAAAAGAAGAGTTCTGGCGACAGCATAGCCAAGCAAAATTGGTTAATGGAAAAAATTAGTAACTTTTTCCAAAACAAATGCTTAATTACAAAACTTTATCGAAAGCTTAGTAAGACAAGTGCTTAAAAAGAGTCGAAATTGGAACTACTTATCATTAGTACAATATTAGGAGCACTTATTGGCTTGGTACTCGCAGTAACAGGTGCGGGCGGCGCCTCTATTGCCATTCCACTATTAGTTATATTTTTAAATATCACCATGCTGGAAGCCGCGCCAATAGCCCTCCTTACTGTCTTTATGGCATCAGCCATAGGCGCAATACAAGGGTTAGTATTAGGTACAGTTCGATACAAATCAGCTCTACTGATAGCATCTGTGGGCACACTGATTGCGCCAATTGGCGTTAAAGCTGCTTCATACGCTTCCAATCAGATATTAGCTGTGACGCTAAGCGGTGTTCTTATTTTGATTGGTATAAGAACTTGGCTTGGTGCAAAAAAGGCTAATGCTAATATCGCTCAAAATCTAGAGCCTGCTTGCGTAATTAACCCTGCGACATCCAGAGTGGCTTGGACAGCACCTTGCACAAAAATGCTAACTATAACTGGCGGAATGACAGGCTTTTTATCTGGATTTCTGGGAGTGGGCGGAGGCTTTATTATTGTGCCTAGTCTGCGTAAAGTAAGTAACTTTAAGCACCAAACAATCACTGCGACAACATTAGCTTCTGTGTCTATGATTGCGTTAAGTAGTTTAATCAGCCACATGCACAGTAATGTCGTACATTGGAACATCGCTCTTCCCCTTTCAATTAGCGCTACTCTTGTAATGATATTTGTCTCAGCAAACATCAGTCATAAAATCCCTGAACACATAAGCCGAAAAAGCTTTGCGATGATATGCTTAATTGCAGCCATCTATTTAGTTATCAAAAGCCTTGTATAAAAGCACATGCCATTAAATCAAATTAAGTTTGAAAGATTTTTATCTGCAATTTAACTACAATTAACAGCAAATAAATACATAATATATTGTTTTAGGCACAGTTTACTAATACTCACTCATACAGAATAAGAACCTAAAAGATAGCAGAAGTGCCTTTTTTACAAGCACAATAGGCGCTTTTAACTTGACCAAAATCTTTATTAAAGCGAAACTAACGCTTTAATAAAATAACTCTCAATTCACTTATATATAGTGCACACGCTATTCAAAAGATAGCATCGCGCTACAGCAACACGGAGAAACCTCAAAGCATGGCAATGAATCCGCAAACCGGCTTAACAGAAACTGACGCGCAAGAAACACAAGAATGGTTAGACGCCCTATTGTCAGTTATTGAAAATGAAGGCACAGAGCGCGCCCATTTTTTACTTGAAGCAATGATTGATCAAGCCAGGCGCTCTGGCAGCAACCTACCCTACAATGCAACGACTGCGTATGTAAATACAATCCCTACCCATCTGCAGGCAAAACTGCCAGGCGACCCAGAAATGGAGCGTCGGATCCGCGCACTCATTCGCTGGAATGCCATCATGACAGTACTAAGGGCTAATGAAAAATCACCAGGTGTCGGTGGTCATATTGCTAGTTTTCAGTCGGCCGCTACCTTATATGATGTTGGTTTTAATCATTTCTTCCGCGCTGCAAATGAAAACTTTGGTGGCGATTGTATTTATTTTCAAGGCCACTCCTCACCTGGCATTTACGCCCGCGCGTTTTTAGAAGGTCGTATTACAGAAGAACAATTAGATAATTTCCGTCAGGAGACTGGTGGTAACGGTTTATCAAGCTATCCACATCCGTGGTTGATGCCAGACTTTTGGCAGTTTCCAACAGTGTCCATGGGCATTGGACCACTAGCAGGTATCTACCAAGCACGCTTTTTAAAATATTTACATAACCGTGGTATTGCCGACACGACAGACCGCAAAGTTTGGGTATTCTGTGGCGATGGCGAAATGGATGAGCCAGAGTCACAGGGTGCTATTTCACTTGCTGCTCGCGAAGGCTTGGATAATTTGATTTTCGTCATTAATTGTAACTTACAGCGTTTAGACGGACCTGTACGTGGCAACGGTAAAATCATCCAAGAGCTAGAATCTAACTTCCGTGGTGCTGGCTGGAATGCCCTTAAAGTAATTTGGGGCTCTTATTGGGACCCATTACTCGCGATGGATAAAGATGGTTTACTGAAAAAACGCATGGAAGAATGCGTAGATGGCGAGTATCAAAACTTTAAGCAAAAAGGTGGTGCTTACACGCGTGAACACTTCTTTGGTAAGTACCCTGAATTAAAAGAAATGGTTGCCGCCATGTCAGACAGCGATATCTGGCGTTTGAACCGCGGCGGTCATGACCCGCATAAGGTTTATGCTGCTTACCATGCAGCTGTTAATCACAAAGGCCAACCTACAGTGATTCTTGCTAAAACAGTTAAGGGTTATGGTATGGGTGACGCTGGCGAAGGTCAAAATACTACGCACCAACAGAAAAGTATGGACATTGAATCGCTCAAAGTATTTCGTGACCGATTTGATCTACCACTGACAGATGAACAAGTAGAGAAGCTTTCTTACTATAAGCCAGCTGCTGACAGTCCAGAAATGAAGTACATGGCAGAGCGCAGTGCTGCAATGGGTGGCCATATCCCTAAACGTAGACAAAAAGGTAATGAATTAACCGTGCCTCCGCTTTCAGCATTTGAGAATATGCTTGGCGCGACTGGCGAGCGCGAAATCTCAACAACGATGGCATTTGTGCGTATTTTATCGACTTTAGTACGAGATAAAGAGGTTGGCAAATTTGTTGTTCCAATCGTCCCTGATGAAGCACGTACATTCGGTATGGAAGGCATGTTCCGTCAACTCGGCATTTACTCCTCAATTGGCCAGCTGTATGAACCACAGGATTCAGACCAAGTGATGTATTACAAAGAGTCACAAAAAGGTCAAATCTTAGAAGAAGGCATTAACGAAGCAGGCGCATTCTCAAGCTGGCTAGCTGCTGCAACCTCATACAGTGTGAGTGGCGCGCAAATGATTCCTTTCTATATCTATTACTCAATGTTTGGCTTCCAGCGCATTGGCGACTTTGCATGGGCTGCGGGTGATTCTCGCGCACGCGGCTTCTTACTTGGCGCAACAGCAGGCAGAACAACCCTAAATGGTGAAGGTTTACAACATGAGGATGGCCATAGCCACTTGATGTCAGCGACTATTCCTAACTGTATCTCTTATGACCCAACTTTTGCTTATGAGTTAGCCGTCATCATTCAAGAGGGCCTTCGCCGTATGGTACAAAATCAAGAGGATGTGTATTACTACATCACTTTGATGAATGAAAATTATAGCCACCCCGCTATGCCAAAAGGTAGTGAAGAAGGCATTCTGAAAGGGATGTACAGCTATAGCAAATCCAAGGTGAAAGGCGAAAAGGTACAACTGATGGGTAGTGGCGTTATCTTGCGTGAAGTCATTGCCGCTGCAGAGTTATTAGAAAAAGACTGGGGCGTTTCTGCAGATGTCTGGAGCGTACCAAGTTTTACAGAATTACGCAGGGAGGGTCTAGATTGCGAGCGCTGGAATCTGCTGAATCCAGAGAAGAAGCAACGCGTTAGTTATGTTGCTGCATGCCTGAAAGACGCCAAAGGCCCTGTTATCGCCTCAACAGACTACATGAAAAGCTTTGCTGAGCAAATTCAACGCTTTGTGCCAAACAAATTTGTGGCACTTGGCACAGATGGCTATGGTCGCTCTGATAGTCGCGAAGCACTACGTGATTTCTTTGAAGTCGATAGACATTATGTCGCTGTAGCGGCATTAAAAACTTTAAGCGAAGAAGGAAAGCTACCCGTTGCAAAAGTAACGGAAGCAATCAAAAAATATAAGCTTAATCCTAACAAACCAAACCCAAGCTTAATTTAAAGCACTGTTTGGTACGGAGTAAATAAATGAGTGTAAAAGATATTTTAGTGCCTGATATTGGCGATTTTGATTCGGTTGAAGTGATTGATGTACTCGTTGCGCCAGGGGATACTGTAGCGGTAGATGACTCTTTAATTACCGTTGAGTCTGATAAGGCCTCAATGGATATTCCTGCACCAGAGGCTGGCATTGTTAAAGAAGTAAAAGTAAAAGTTGGTGACAAGATTGCTGAAGGTCATTTGATTATCACGCTTGAGCCTACCGCAGTTGATACAGCGAAACCTGCGGAAGCAGCTGCACCTGCACCTGCTCCAATGCCTGAAAAAGAGCCAGTAAAAACGGAAGCGCCAGAGCCAAGCCGCCCTGCACCTGAACCTCCTAAAAAAGTACAGCCAAGCAACCAGCCGATACCAGTAGGTGCGCATGTGGATACGAATAGAGAGAGAAAATCACATGCTAGCCCATCTGTACGCAAGTTTGCTCGGGAATTAGGTGTTGACCTTAAGCTGGTGCAAGGCACAGGTCCAAAAAATAGGATACTCTCCACAGATGTACAAAACTATGTCAAAGGGGAGCTCACAAAACCACGCGCAGACAATATGGGTGCTGGGATTGGAGCCTTTGCTACATTAGCAATGCCAGTGATTGACTTTACCAAGTTTGGTGAAATAGAAACTAAGCCATTATCGCGTATCAAAAAGTTATCCGGCTCTAATTTACACCGCAATTGGGTTACTGCTCCGCATGTTACACAATTTGACGAAGCCGACATCACCGATCTAGAAGATTTCCGCAGATCAATGAAAGCGGAAGCTGAGAAACGTGGTGTTAAATTGACAATGCTTGCCTTCTTAATAAAAGCCTCAGTCAATGCGTTAAAAGCCTATCCAACCTTTAACGCATCCCTTTCACCAGATGGTGATAACTTAATCCTTAAAAACTACTACAACATCGGCTTTGCTTGTGACACACCTGATGGGCTAGTCGTGCCTGTCGTCAAGGATGTGCAGCGCAAAGATGTACTTGATATTGCTGCAGATTTAATGGACTTATCCAGCAAAGCACGAGAAAGAAAGCTGAAAGTAGAAGAAATGCAAGGCGGCTGCTTTACGATATCAAGTCTTGGCGGTATAGGTGGTACCATGTTTACACCCATTATCAATTGCCCAGAAGTCGCGATTTTAGGTGTTTCACGCTCTAGCATGAAACCAGTCTACAACGAAGAAAGTCATGATTTTGAGGCAAGACTCATGCTGCCTCTATCGCTCTCGTACGACCACCGCGTGATCGATGGAGCTGATGGCGCACGCTTTACCAGCCACTTAAGAATGATGTTGAGTGACGTAAGAAGGTTACTGCTCTAACCAGATAAAAGGCGCTTGAGCGCCTTTTTTATTGCCATTTAATAATGAAACCGATTAGTAGTTTTGCTCCTATCGCACACCCATCTGCACATATACTGATTTTAGGTAGTATTCCTGGTAATGCTTCTTTGGAAGCAAATCAGTACTATGCACATCCTCGCAATGCTTTCTGGCCAATCATGAGTACAATCTATCAATTTGATGAAAATACATCCTATGAAATGCGTCAAAGTGCGCTTAAGACTGCAGGTATCGCTGTATGGGATGTATTACAAACTTGTATTCGGAGTGGCAGCTTAGATAGCAACATACAGTCAGGTTCTCGCATCCCGAATGATTTTTCGACTTTTTTCAAACATCACCCGGATATTCGTCTAATTGCGTTTAATGGTAGTGAAGCGGAACGATACTTTCGAAAAATAGTGATGCCAACACTCAATATTGATTACGTGAAGCTATTAAAGCTACCGTCTACCAGCCCTGCTCATACAATTCCGTTTAAAGAAAAATTAGCTGCTTGGCAAGTAATAAAAACTATAGCAACTTAAAACAAGAAGTTTAACTAATCACGTTGCGAGATTAATTGACAAGCTAGTGCGCTCACATAAGGCATTGATTGCAATGCTAGCAATGCTACCCATAACTGTGCATCACGGTTATCAAACCCTCTCGTCAGCAACATCGCATAAGCTGCAAGTATTAAAGCAAGTAAGATTAAAAACTCCTCACGAATAGGATTGAGAATTTTCCACTTGCTGCTTGCTGCCTTACCTTTTGCTGTTACCACGAATACACCAGCTTTTTTAGCAAGCCCCATCATCACGCCACGTGCTATCGCATGCGACAAGCCTAAACTTGCAAGGGAAGCACCCCATATATCAATCCACTTACACTGCATGGTCTTACGGTACAACACTGGCCCTAAAGCAGCTTTAATTACTAAAAAGCATAAAATTGGCACAATCATAATAGAGACTGGCAGACTGAAGGTACCAGGGAAAAACAGCATCAATAGGGTCCAACCAATTGACCCAACGGTGAAGATTAAT
>JBNLAC010000047.1:0-17685 GCA_050301935.1 Methylophilaceae bacterium
GTGGTAACAGGCCGTGTAGAGCGTGGTATTGTAAAAGTTGGTGACGAGATTGAAATCGTTGGTATCAAGCCAACACAGACAACGACCTGTACTGGTGTTGAAATGTTCCGTAAATTGCTAGACCAAGGTCAAGCGGGTGACAACGTAGGTGTATTGCTACGTGGTACTAAACGTGAAGACGTAGAACGTGGTCAAGTGTTATCAAAAGCAGGCACAATCACACCACACACAAAATTCACAGCAGAGATTTATGTGCTAGGTAAAGATGAAGGTGGTCGTCATACACCATTCTTCCAAGGTTACCGTCCACAGTTTTACTTCCGTACAACGGACGTGACAGGTGCGGTAGAGTTGCCAGCAGGTACAGAGATGGTGATGCCAGGTGATAACGTATCAATTACAGTTGAATTGATTGCACCGATTGCGATGGAAGAAGGTTTACGCTTCGCTATTCGTGAAGGTGGTCGCACTGTAGGTGCTGGTGTCGTCGCTAAAATTATTGAATAAGTAGTTAATTTAAATTAAACGGCAGGCTGAAGTCTGCCGTTTCGCTCTTTATAAGGAAAAAACATGGCAGCTCAAAAAATTCGCATTCGTTTAAAAGCATTTGACTATCGCTTGATTGACCAATCAGCACAGGAGATTGTTGAAACTGCAAAACGTACTGGTGCGGTTGTTAAAGGTCCTGTACCTTTGCCAACTCGAATAGAGCGTTTTGATATTCTACGCTCACCACACGTCAATAAAACGTCTCGTGATCAGTTTGAAATTAGAACACACCAGCGCTTGATGGATATAGTTGAGCCAACAGACAAAACAGTTGATGCTTTAATGAAGTTGGATTTACCAGCAGGCGTTGATGTAGAAATAAAACTTTAACTAATTGCTCGGTTAAGGTTGTAATTATTCTGAGGGTTCGGTATAATCCGCCCTCTTTCTTCGAAGTCGGTCAATTGTAATCGGCTTTTTAAATTAAATAATAAGGAATAGATCATGAGCTTAGGGCTTATTGGTCGCAAGGTGGGCATGACCCGCGTGTTTACTGAGGAAGGTAACAGTATCCCAGTAACCGTGCTTGAGGTTAAGCCAAACCGAGTGACACAGATCAAAACGGTCGATACAGATGGCTATACAGGCCTTCAAGTAGCTTACGGCGAACGCCGTGCTAGTCGCATCAACAAGGCGCTAACTGGCCATTATGCCAAAGCGGGTGTTGAAGCGGGTTCAGGTATAAAAGAATTCAATGTTGATGCTGAGCAAGCTGCAAATCATGCGGTTGGAAGCAGTATTTCTGTTGAACTGTTCGAAGCGGGTCAATTAGTTGATGTGACAGGCACCTCGATAGGTAAAGGTTTTGCTGGCGGTATTAAACGGCATAACTTTTCATCTGGTCGCGCGAGTCACGGTAACTCAAAAGCACACAAGAAAATTGGTTCACAAGGTATGGCGCAAGACCCAGGACGTGTATTCCCAGGTAAGCGTATGGCTGGACATCTTGGTGATGTGAAAGTTACTACGCAAAATCTTGAGGTTGTGCGTGTAGATGTTGAACGCAATTTGCTATTAATCAAAGGTGCTATCCCTGGTTCTAAAGGCGGTGACGTTGTTGTGCGTCCAGCCATAAAAGCAAAAGCTGCCAAAACACAAGGGGCTAAATAATGGAAATTAAATTAATTGATAGCACAGGTAAAGTTGCCAAAAAAGGTGTGACTGTATCCGATGTGGCGTTTGGTCGTGAGTTTAATGAGGCTCTAGTTCATCAGGTAGTTGTTGCTTACATGGCGAACGCTCGTACGTCAACACGTGCACAAAAGACACGCGGCACTGTGAAGCACTCAACAAGAAAACCTTATGGTCAAAAAGGCACAGGTAATGCACGTGCTGGTATGACATCAAGTCCAATTTGGCGCTCAGGTGGACGTGCATTCCCTGCTAGCCCAAAAGACAACTATACACATAAAGTTAATCGTAAAGCATATCGTGCAGGGATGCAGACAATTCTGTCTGAGTTAGTGCGCCAGGAGCGTATTGCTGTTGTCGAAGATTTTAAAGTTGATTCGCCAAAGACGAAGCAATTTGTAGAAAAAATTAAAAACCTTGGCTACGCTGATGGCGTTTTGCTGTTAACGGAAGGTTTTGATGAAAACTTATACTTATCTTCACGTAATTTGACAAATGTCATGGTCGTAGAAGCGCAGCATGCAGACCCAGTCAGCTTAGTACGCTTCCCAAAAGTACTGGCTACTGCTGGTGCAGTGAAGAAACTTGAGGAGATGCTAGCATGAGCGCAATGATTCACACTCAAGATCGTTTGTTGCAAGTGATTCTTGCACCGCAAATTACAGAAAAGGCAACTTATGTGGCTGACAAGTATCAGCAAGTTGCATTTAAAGTGCGCAGAGATGCGACAAAATCAGAAATTAAAGCTGCTGTTGAGTTGGTGTTTAAGGTTGAAGTTGAAGGCGTAACCACAGCAAATGTACTTGGCAAAACAAAACGTGCTGGCCGTATTATGGGTAAGCGTAACGATTGGAAGAAAGCTTATGTTAGCTTGAAGCCAGGTCAAGAAATTAACTTTGCAGCTGGCGAATAAGGAGAGAAGAGATGGCATTAGTTAAAGTCAAACCAACTTCCCCGGGTCGCCGTGGTGTAATAAAGGTGGTTACACCTGAGCTCTATAAAGGCAAGCCACACGCGCCGCTGTTGGAAAGTCAAAGCAAAAACGCTGGCCGTAATAATAACGGCCGTATCACAACCCGTCATCAAGGTGGTGGACACAAGCAGCATTACCGTATTGTTGATTTCCGTCGCAATAAAGATGGCATTCCAGCGAAGGTAGAGCGTCTTGAGTATGACCCAAATCGTACTGCGCATATCGCATTGCTTTGCTATGCAGATGGTGAGCGTCGTTATATCATCGCACCACGCGGCATAGTTGCTGGCGATACATTGGTGAGCGGTTCTGAAGCGCCTATCAAATCAGGTAATGCATTACCACTTCGTAATATTCCTGTGGGCAGCACGATACACTGTATTGAGTTGCAACCAGGTAAAGGTGCGCAAATTGCACGTTCTGCAGGCGCCTCTGTTCAGCTGCTAGCTAGAGAAGGTATATACGCACAATTACGTTTGCGCTCTGGTGAGGTGCGCCGTGTCCATGTTGACTGCAAAGCAACTTTAGGTGAAGTGGGTAACGGTGAGCACTCATTGCGTTCAATTGGTAAGGCTGGTGCTATGCGCTGGCGTGGTGTTCGTCCTACCGTGCGAGGTGTTGTGATGAACCCAATTGATCACCCGCATGGTGGTGGTGAAGGTCGTACTGCAGCTGGTATGAATCCAGTCAGTCCTTGGGGTGTTCAAACAAAAGGTTATCGCACCCGCAATAATAAACGTACGGACAACATGCGTGTTTCTCGTCGTCCTAGAAATGTAAGGTAAATAATATGGCGCGTTCAGTTAAAAAAGGCCCATTTATAGATGGTCATCTAGCAAAAAAAGTTGAAGCTGCTGCGGCAACACGTGACCGCAAACCAATTAAAACTTGGTCACGTCGCTCAACTATATTGCCAGATTTTATTGGTTTAACGATTGCTGTGCACAACGGTAAAATGCATGTGCCAGTACTCATTTCAGAAAACATGGTAGGTCACAAGCTTGGCGAATTTGCAGCAACACGCACTTTCAAAGGACATGCAGCTGACAAAAAGGCGAAGAAATAAGGAGCTTATGATGGAAGTAAAGGCAGTCTTAAGAGGTGTGCATCTTTCTCCGCAAAAAGCGAGATTGGTGGCTAACCTTGTGCGTGGTAAAAAAGTAGATCAAGCCCTTAACATTCTTACTTTCACACCAAAAAAAGGTGCTGAATTAATCAAGAAAGTGGTGGAGTCGGCTATTGCCAACGCTGAACATAACAACGGTGCTGATATTGATGAGTTGAAGGTTACTTCAATTTATGTTGATAAAGGTATTGTGATGAAAAGAATCCGCGCTCGTGCTAAAGGTCGTGCTGGGCGTATCCTTAAACCAACCTGTCATATACATGTGACAGTAGGCGATACAAAGGCGTAATATGGGACAGAAAATACATCCAACCGGTTTCCGTTTAGCGGTTAATAAAAACTGGCAATCACGCTGGTATGCTAACTCTAAGCAGTTTCCAGAAATGTTGCAAAATGACATAAAGGTGCGTGATTTTTTAACAAAAAAATTAGTTGCTGCTGCTGTAAGCAAGGTAGTAATTGAGCGGCCTGCAAAAAATGCAAAAATTACGATTCATAGTGCGCGTCCAGGTGTGGTGATTGGTAAAAAAGGTGAAGATATAGAATCTTTACGCTCAACATTGCAGGGCATGATGGATGTTCCAGTGCATTTGAACATTGAGGAAGTCCGTAAGCCTGAACTTGACGCAACGCTAATTGCACAGAGTATCGCTCAGCAGCTAGAAAAACGTGTAATGTTCCGTCGTGCAATGAAGCGTGCAATGCAAAATGCAATGCGTTTAGGCGCTCAGGGCATCAAAATCATGAGCTCTGGTCGCTTGAATGGTATTGAAATTGCGCGTACAGAATGGTATCGCGAAGGTCGCGTACCACTACATACTTTGCGTGCTGATATTGATTACGGTGTAGCTGAGGCACTCACCACATACGGTATTATTGGTATTAAAGTATGGATATTTAAAGGAGAGGTTTTTGCAGATAGTGCGCAAGCGACTGATAATGCTGCGGATGCTGAACCAGAAAAAAAAGTAAGAAAGCCGAGGGTTAAAGATGCTACAACCGTCTAGACAAAAATTTCGTAAAATGCAAAAAGGCCGTAACAAAGGCATTGCAACAACGGGTAATAAAGTAAGTTTTGGTGATTTTGGATTGAAAGCTATCGGTCGCGGTCGTATTACAGCTCGTCAGATTGAGGCTGCACGTCGTGTGATGACTCGCCACATAAAACGTGGTGGCCGTGTTTGGATTCGCATATTCCCTGATCAGCCAATTTCTAAAAAACCAGCTGAAGTGCGTATGGGTAAAGGTAAAGGTAGTGTTGAGTATTACGTTGCACAGATCCAGCCAGGAAAAATGTTATACGAAATGGATGGGGTGAGCGAAGAGCTTGCTCGTGAAGCATTTCGTTTAGCGGCAGCAAAGCTGCCAATCCCAACAGTGTTTATGACACGTCAGCTTGGTGGTTAAGGAAGAGATGATGAAAGCTACTGATTTAAGAAGCAAGAATGTTGATGAGTTGAATAATGAGTTAATTGAGTTACGCCGCGCACAATTTTCATTGCGCATGCAGTCTGCAACGCAGCAACTCAATAACCCAGATCAAATAAAAAAGACACGCCGTGATATAGCGCGTATTAAGACTGTGCTAGCTGAAAAAGCTAGAGCGTAAAAGGATTGATGATGACAGAAGCAGAAACAAAAGTCACTCGCTCATTAAGTGGTCGTGTGGTGAGCAACAAGATGGACAAAACGGTTAGTGTTCTTGTGGAGCGCAAAGTTAAGCATCCACTAATCGGTAAAGTGATATCTAAATCTAAGAAATTTCATGCGCATGATGAAGATAATGCATGCCAAGAAGGCGATATTGTGACGATTACCGAGGGTAGACCGCTATCAAAGCATAAAACCTGGGTGGTTACTAATATAGCAAGAAAAGCAAATTAACAATTTGCAAGGTTGTAAATATTTGCATTTTACTACTTGCTAGCAGGTGCAAATAAAGTATATAATGTTGGACTTTTCGGCGCTCGTGTATACCTTACTGGATTACACATAAAAAGCAAGCGCCCCAATACTGACCGTGGTCAATAGGCCGTACCATGAAATGGCGGCTGTTTTGGTAAATGCGGATTAAGTTGGAGATTATTTCATGATACAAATGCAGTCAAGGCTGGAAGTGGCCGACAACACAGGTGCACGCTCTGTGCAATGCATCAAAGTGTTGGGTGGTTCTAAGCGTCGCTACGCGAGCGTAGGTGATGTTATCAAAGTGACCGTTAAAGATGCAGCTCCACGTGGGCGTGTTAAAAAAGGCGAGGTGTACAACGCTGTAGTGGTGCGAACTGCTAAAGGTGTGCGCCGAGCTGATGGTTCTCTAATTAAGTTTGATGGTAATGCGGCTGTATTGCTTTCAGCTAAATTGGAGCCAATTGGCACACGTATTTTTGGGCCAGTAACACGTGAGTTACGTAGTGAGCGCTTTATGAAAATCGTTTCTTTAGCTCCTGAAGTGCTGTAGAGCGAAGAAGAGGATATAGCAATGAGTAAAATTCTAAAAGGCGATCAAGTTATTGTTAATACTGGTAAAGACAAGGGTAAGCGAGGTGTGGTTTCTCGCGTGCTTGAAGGTGGTCTTGTGATTGTTGAAGGTATTAATGTGGCAAAAAAACACGAAAAGCCAAATCCAATGAAAGGTGTGGCTGGCGGTATTGTTGCTAAAGAAATGCCAATTCAGATTTCTAATATAGCCTTATTTAATGCGGCAACGGAGAAAGCAGACCGAGTAGCATACAAGGTGCTAAAAGATGGTCGTAAGATTCGTGTTTATAAATCAAACGGCGAAGCTGTTGAGGCTTAAGTGAGTAAATAGGAAAAATTATGGCACGCTTAAAACAATATTATAATGAAACAGTTGTCAAAGAGATGACTGAAAAGTTTGGTTACACCTCAGTAATGCAGGTGCCAAGAATCACAAAAATCACACTAAACATGGGTGTTGGTGAGGCTGTAGCTGATAAAAAAGTGATGGAGCACGCTGTTAGTGACATGGAAAAAATTGCAGGTCAAAAACCTGTGGTTACTAAAGCTAAGAAATCAGTTGCTTCCTTTAAGATTCGTGATGATTATCCAGTGGGTTGTAAAGTTACACTGCGCCGTGAGCGTATGTATGAATTCTTTGACCGTTTAGTGACTGTAGCAATCCCACGTACCAGAGACTTCCGTGGCTTGTCTGCAAAGTCATTCGATGGGCGAGGTAACTACAATATGGGTGTTAAAGAACAAATCATCTTCCCTGAAATTGATTACGATAAAATCGATGCGATTCGTGGAATGAATATAACGATTACTACGACTGCAAAAACTGACGAAGAAGCTAAAGCATTGCTTTCTGCGTTTAACTTTCCTTTTAGAGGCTAAGACATGGCAAAAACATGTATGACAGAGCGCGAAATTAAAAGACGCGCAACCGTAAAAAAATATGCTGCTAAACGTGCTGCATTAATGGCAATTATTAACGATCAAAGCGTTAGTATAGAAGAACAACGCGAAGCGCGATTAAAGTTACAAGCTTTACCACGTAATTCTAGCCCTGTGCGTTTACGTAATCGTTGTGCGCTTACTGGTCGTCCTCGTGGCGTTTTCAGTAAATTTGGAATTGGACGTAGTAAATTGCGTGACTTAATGATGGCTGGCAAAGTGCCAGGTGTTACTAAGGCAAGCTGGTAAAAAAGGGACAGATCTATGAGTATGAGTGATCCAATTGCCGATATGTTAACGCGCATCCGTAATGCGCAAAGTGTTAATAAGATTTCGGTTTCAATGCCAGCATCTAAGTTAAAAGGTGCTATTGCAAATGTACTAAAAGATGAAGGGTATATTGAAGACTATTCAGTGGATGCCAACAATGGTAAGCCAGTGCTGAATATTGAGCTTAAATATTATGCTGGACGTCCAGTAATTGAAAAAATTGAGCGTGTAAGTAAACCGGGTTTGCGTGTTTACAAAAGCGGACAAGATATACCTAAAGTAATGAATGGGCTTGGTGTGACAATTGTGTCTACATCCAAGGGTGTGATGACTGATCGTAAAGCGCAGGCTGCTGGTATTGGTGGCGAGCTTTTATGTGTAGTGGCTTAAGGAGAGGCAGATGTCACGTGTTGCTAAAAATCCAGTAGTCATCCCTGCTAAGGTTGATGTTGTTCTGAGTGCTGACAGTATAGCTGTTAGCGGACCATTGGGTAAGTTGACTCACCCACTTACAGGTGTTGTTAATTTAAACCGTGAAGGTGATACGATTACCTTTACTGCAGCGAATAACGAAGCCCATGCTCGTGCGATGTCAGGCACATTGCGTTCTTTGGTTGCTAATATGGTCCATGGAGTCTCTGAAGGCTTTACGCGTAAATTAACACTTGTTGGTGTGGGTTATAAAGCGCAAGCGCAAGGTTCTGTATTGAATTTGGAGCTTGGTTATTCGCATCCAATTAGCCATAAGATGCCTGATGGCGTTACGGTTAAAACACCTACACCTACTGAGGTTGAACTTGTAGGTGCTGATAAACAAGTTGTTGGGCAGGTTGCTGCTCAGATCCGTGGTTATCGAGAGCCAGAGCCATATAAAGGCAAAGGTGTTCGTTATTCTGATGAAGTTGTTCAGATAAAAGAATCTAAGAAAAAATAGTAGTAATTTAGGAAAATAAGGCTAAAACATGACTACAGTAAATAATCGCTTGCGCCGTGCACGTAAAACCCGTGCCATTATTGCCGGGCAATCTGTAACGCGCTTAAGTGTGCATCGTACAAACTTACATATTTACGCACAGATTATTGATGCATCTGGTGCAAAAGTACTGGCTAGTGCCTCAACTGCTGAAGCTGAAGTGCGCAAAAAAGTGAAAAATGGTGGCAACGTTGAAGCGGCTACTGTAATAGGCAAGCGTATTGCTGAGAAAGCAAAAAAAGCGGGCATTACTACAGTAGCGTTCGATCGTTCAGGCAATAAGTATCATGGTCGCATTCAAGCGTTGGCAGAAGCTGCGCGTGAAAATGGTCTGTCATTTTAATAAGCGAGAATAGATTATGGCTAAAGGTTTTGAGCAACAAGCACAGCAAACGGATGGTTTGCGTGAAAAAATGATTACAGTTAACCGTGTTAGCAAAACGGTTAAAGGTGGTCGTATCATGAGTTTTGCAGCATTGAGCGTAGTCGGTGACGGCGACGGCGGTGTCGGTATGGGCAAAGGAAAGGCACGTGAGGTGCCAACTGCTGTACAAAAAGCCATGGATGAAGCACGTCGTGAAATGGTTAAAGTAAGTTTGAACAATGGTACGCTTCACCACACAGTGATCGGTCGTTTTGGCGCAGCTAAAGTGATGATTCAACCAGCACCAGAAGGTACAGGTATCATTGCAGGTGGCGCGATGCGCGCTATTTTTGAAGTAATGGGTGTGACAAACGTTACAGCGAAGTGCATTGGTTCTGCAAACCCATACAATGTTGTTCGTGCAACATTAAATGGTTTGGAATCAATGAATACACCAGCAGATGTTGCTGCTAAGCGTGGTAAATCAGTTGAAGAGATTAGAGGCTAAAACAAATGGCTAAAGCAAAAAAAGATACTGTAAAGGTCACTTTAATCAAAAGTGTTATAGGGAGACTTGAGTCTCATCGAGCAACAGTTAAAGGTTTGGGCTTACGCCGTATGCACCATACTGTTGAATTAGAAGACACACCGGCGATACGTGGCATGATTAATAAGGTCAACTATCTATTAAAGGTAGAAGCATAATGGAATTAAATACAATTAAGCCTGCAGAAGGCGCTAAAAAAGAGGCTCGCCGTGTTGGTCGTGGTATTGGATCAGGCTTTGGTAAAACTGGCGGCAGAGGACATAAGGGTCAACATTCACGTGCTGGTAGAACACATCGTGTAGGTTTTGAAGGCGGTCAAATGCCTATTCAGCGTCGATTACCAAAACGCGGTTTTAAGTCAATGACTAAAGCTGACACAGCGCGCGTGCGTACAAGTGAGCTTCTAGGTTTGGACGCAAAAGTCATCGATTTGCTCGCTCTGAAAGAGGCGAAAGTTGTTTCTGGTAAGGTTAAAGCAGCAAAAGTGTATTTATCTGGTGATGTGACTGAAAAAGTCCAAGTGCAAGGCCTGCTACTAACCAAGGGTGCACGCGAAGCGATTGAAAAAGCTGGCGGAAAAGTTGTAGAAGCATAAGAGAGCGCAATTGGCACAAGATAACTTATTAAAATCCTTTGGCAAAATGAGTGAACTTAAAAGTCGCTTATGGTTTGTACTGGGTGCACTGGTAGTATTCCGTTTAGGTTCGCATATACCCGTACCTGGAATTGATCCAGTTGTGCTTAAACAGCTTTTTGAATCCCAAAGTGGTGGGATTCTTGGTATGTTTAATATGTTCTCTGGTGGGTCTCTGGAGCGATTTGCTATTTTTGCATTAGGAATTATGCCCTATATTTCTGCATCGATCATTATGCAGTTGTTAACAGTAGTGTCTTGGAACAGCTAAAAAAAGAGGGTGAAGCAGGTAGGCGCGCTATAACAAAGTACACACGCTATGGCACAGTTGCGCTGGCAACATTTCAGGCGCTTGGCATTGCTATTGCCTTTGAAGGTCAAGCAGGCTTAGTTTTAGATCCAGGTATGGCATTTCGTTTAACAACTGTAGTCACGCTGGTTGGCGGTACGATGTTTTTAATGTGGCTGGGTGAACAAATTACAGAGCGTGGTATTGGTAATGGTATTTCGATCATTATCTTTGCAGGTATCGTTGCTGGCTTACCCAGAGCAATTGGCAGCACGCTGGAATTAGCTAGAACAGGTGCTTTTTCAATTCCATTGGTTGTATTTTTGTTTGTGATGGTGGTGTTGGTAACAGCGTTAGTGGTTTTTGTTGAACGTGGTCAACGAAAAATTACAGTGAATTATGCGAAGCGGCAAGTGGGTAATAAAGTCATGGGTGGGCAGACAACGCACCTACCTTTGAAGTTAAACATGGCTGGCGTAATACCACCAATTTTTGCTTCAAGTATTATTTTATTTCCTGCGTCATTGGCAGGATGGTTTGGTAGTAGCGATAGTATGTACTGGTTAAAAGATTTGTCAGCAGCAATCTCACCAGGGCAGCCGATTTATATTTTATTGTTTGCATCAGCGATTTTGTTCTTTTGCTTTTTTTATACTGCACTTGTATTTAATCCAAAAGAAACAGCAGACAATCTAAAGAAAAGTGGTGCGTTTATACCTGGTATTCGTCCAGGCGAGCAAACGGCAAAATACATAGATAAGATTATGGGTAGATTGACTCTGATTGGTGCAATTTATATCACGTTGGTTTGTCTGCTACCTGAGTTTTTAAGTTTGAAATTTAATACACCCTTTTATTTTGGTGGCACGTCATTACTGATTATTGTTGTTGTAACGATGGATTTTATGGCACAAGTACAGTCACATTTGATGTCGCATCAATATGAAGGTTTGCTTAAAAAAGCGAACTTCAAAGGTGGTTCAACAACACGCTAGTCTGGCTTTGTTGTGAGTAAGTGAGAGCATACTTTGCTCACACATGTTTGAAGTATTTTGAATAAAGAGGTTAATTATGAGAGTTCGTGCATCAGTTAAAAAATTATGCCGTCACTGTAAAACAGTGCGCCGCCGTGGTGTGTTGCGTGTTATTTGTACAGATCCACGTCATAAACAACGTCAAGGGTAGTATTTAACTTGGTCTTTTTTGTTTGAAAAACAAATTGCAACCTGTTAGAATGCAAGGCTTTTTTTATTTGGTCGTTATAAATAGCGATTCATTTTGGAGTTAAGAGTATGGCTCGTATTGCTGGGGTAAATGTCCCAAATCATAAACATACAGAGATCGCATTAACTGCGATTTATGGTATCGGTAAAACAACAGCTAAAAGCATTTGTGCTGCAGCTGGCGTGGCTACAACTGCTAAGGTAAAAGATTTAAATGATGCAGAAGTAGAAAAGCTACGTGAAGAAGTTGCTAAGTTTACTGTAGAAGGTGATTTGCGCCGCGAAGTCACAATGAATATTAAGCGTTTGATGGATCTAGGCTGTTATCGTGGCTTACGTCATCGTCGTGGTATGCCTGTTCGTGGTCAACGTACAAAAACAAATGCACGTACTCGTAAAGGCCCTATTAAACCAATCAAGCAGTCTAAATAAACGATAAAACGATTTATAAATTTAAGAACATTATTTGTAAGGACAGTACAACATGGCAAAAGCTAATGTACGCGTAAGGAAAAAAGTTAAAAAGAATATTGCTGAGGGCGTGGCTCACGTTCATGCATCATTCAATAACACTATTATTACAATTACCGATCGTCAAGGTAATGCATTATCTTGGGCAACATCAGGTGGACAAGGTTTTAAAGGTTCACGTAAGAGTACGCCCTATGCAGCGCAAGTAGCTGCAGAGGTTGCAGGAAAAACGGCACAAGAAAATGGTGTTAAAAATTTGGAAGTGCGTATCAAAGGCCCAGGCCCTGGTCGTGAGTCTGCAGTTCGCGCACTTAATGCAGCTGGTTTTAAAATTACCAGCATTACTGATGTGACACCAGTTCCACACAACGGTTGTCGTCCACCTAAAAAACGTCGCATTTAAGCGAAAAAGATTACTGGAGAACTATCTTGGCAAGAAATTTAGACCCGAAATGCCGTCAGTGTCGTCGCGAAGGCGAGAAGCTGTTTTTGAAAGCCGAAAAATGCTTTACTGATAAATGTGCAATTGAAAAACGTAACTTCGCACCTGGTCAACATGGACAAAGACGTAGTACGCGCTTATCTGATTACGGTGTGCAACTTCGTGAGAAGCAAAAAGTGCGTCGTATCTATGGCGTTCTAGAGAAACAGTTCCGTAGCTATTACGCAGAAGCTGATCGCCGTAAAGGTGTAACCGGCGAAAACTTGCTACAGTTACTTGAGTGTCGATTAGATAACGTAGCATACCGAATGGGTTTGGCTGGTTCTAGAACTGAAGCGCGTCAGGTAGTTAAACATAATGCGATTCTTGTAAATGGAAAACGCGTTAATATTCCTTCATACCAAGTAAGACCTGGGGATGTTATCAGTGTAGCAGAAGCATCTAAAAAGCAATTGCGCATTAAATCTGCCTTAGAAGCAGCAGATGAGCGCGGTTTTCCAGAGTGGCTTGAAGTTGACGTTAAGGCGTTTACGGGTACATTTAAATCTGCGCCACAACGTGATGATTTGCCTTCAACCATTAACGAATCATTGGTAGTTGAGTTGTATTCTAAATAATTGATATTTAGTTATACACTTTTTATTAACCAATTAGGTCAAGGATTTTTATGCAAAGTAACCCTACAGAATATTTGAAACCACGTGTTGTAAATGTAGAAGAAATAACACCATTAAGGGCACGTGTCACCTTAGAGCCAATGGAGCGTGGTTTTGGCTACACATTGGGTAATGCTTTACGTCGTGTACTTTTGTCATCAATTCCAGGTTATGCGATTACAGAAGTAAAAATCGATGGTGTAGTACATGAGTATTCTACAATTGAAGGTGTACAAGAAGATGTAGTGGATATTCTACTTAATCTTAAAGGTGTTGCACTCAAATTAAATAGTAAGGCAGAGACAATCTTAACGCTGACTAAATCTGGTGAAGGTGTTGTGACAGCTGCAGATTTTGAGACAGGTCACGATGCAGAGATTGTGAACCCAGATCATGTGATCGCACACTTGACTAAGGGCGGTGCGCTGAATCTTGAGGTGAAAGTTGAAATGGGTCGCGGTTACCAACCTGTACCTGCGCGTGAAAAGGTTAACCAAGAAGATCGTACGCTAGGCTTTCATCATGGTGGATGCTTCATTTAGCCCAATCAATAAAGTTAGCTATCAAGTTGAGAGCGCACGTGTAGAACAACGTACAGATTTGGATAAGCTAATCATGGATGTTGAAACAAACGGTATTGTCGATCCAGAGCAAGCGATTCGTGATGCTGCGGCAATCTTAATGGGTCAGTTATCTGTATTTGCTAACCTTGAAGGTGCTCCAAGCGAGGAAGAAGAAGCTGCTGCGCCACAAGTTGATCCAATCTTGTTGAGACCAGTCGATGATCTAGAGCTTACAGTACGTTCTGCTAATTGTTTGAAAGCAGAAAATATTTTCTATATTGGTGATTTGATTCAACGTTCAGAGAATGAATTATTAAAAGCACCTAACTTAGGACGTAAATCATTAAATGAAATTAAGGATGTTTTGGCTTCAAAAGGCCTGACATTAGGGATGAAATTAGAAAATTGGCCACCAGTTGGTCTTGAAAAAGCTTAATAGCTATATTTTAAAAAGTTTAAGGAAGTTACTATGCGTCACGGTAATCAAAATCGAAAATTAAATCGTACGAGCAGTCATCGTGCAGCAATGTTTCGTAATATGTCTGTATCATTACTTCGTCATGAAGTAATCAGAACGACTTTGCCAAAAGCAAAAGAGTTACGTAAATATGCAGAGCCACTTATCACACTAGGAAAAGACGCTACATTGGCTAATCGTCGCTTGGCGTTCAACCGTTTACGTGATCGTGATGTTGTATCTAAGCTATTTGGAGAACTTGGACCGCGTTACCAAGCACGCAAAGGTGGTTATTTGCGTATATTGAAATGTGGCTTCCGTAATGGTGACAATGCACCAATGGCATTTGTTGAGTTAGTAGATCGCCCAGAGGTAACTGAGGATACGTCAGCAGAGTAGTCACTATCTTCAACATGATTATATAAGCCAGCTTAATGCTGGCTTTTTTTACTTGCTGTTAATAGTCTTCTATTAATTTAATAATATCGTTTTCTGTGAATGGCCAGTTTAGTTCAGAGAAATTATCTGTTCTCTGTAGTACTGGAATGCGATGGCCATATAACTCTGTTAAAGTGTCATTGTTTGCTATTTCAATACGCGTAAAATGTTGTGTTTGCGCTAATGATAACAACAAGGATTCAGCTTCCTCGCATAGGTGGCAGGATGAAGTTGTGAATAATTTGAGTGGCATTATTGCTAGTCGTCTATTTAGTTAATGTTAAAAACCCATCATAATAACGTTAGATTTCATCAATGATATAACACAAGGTTACTGCATGTCAGAGCAAGAAACAAAAGATAGGTTAAGTGAGGCGCTAAATCAAGTCGTTTCGCTATTAGAAAAGCATCAGATAGTAGAAAACCTTGTGCATAAACAAGAAATGCCAAAGCATGAGCTAGTAGAGTCATTGGTGCAGAGACAGAACCAAATTGAGCTGCAAAATATCCTCAATGCTCTGCATCCTGCCGATGTAGCGCATATTTTAGAAGCGCTTCCACTGGATGACCGCCTCTATCTCTGGGATCTAGTCAAGGTTGACCGAGATGGTGATATCTTACTAGAGGTATCTGATGCGGTGCGGCAAACCCTAATAGCGGATATGGATAGCGCGGAACTGCTAGCCGCTGCTGGCCAATTAAATACAGATGAATTAGCAGATTTAGCGCCCGACTTACCGAAAGACGTTTTACAAGATTTGCTTGATAGCATGGATGTTCTCAATAGAGAGCGGTTACAGTCAGCATTATCTTATCCAGAAGATACAGTCGGTTCTCTGATGGACTTTGATGTGGTTACCGTTAGGGAAGATGTTACGATTGAAGTGGCATTACGTTATTTACGCAGGCTTGACCAATTGCCTGATCATACTGATAAGATTTTTGTGATTGATCGAGAAGATAATATTAAAGGTGTATTGCCACTCTCAAATATGTTGGTTAATGACCTTGATGAGAAAATTGAAGATGTCATGGCAGCAGATGTTGTGCTATTTCATCCTGAAGATATGGCAGACGATGCTGCAAAAGCATTTGAACGATATGATTTGGTCAGTGCACCTGTAGTCGACAAAAATAATAAATTAGTAGGCCGCTTAACAGTAGATGAAGTGATGGATTATATTAGGGAAGAATCGGATGCTGATCGCCTGTCCATGGCTGGGCTTCGGGAAGAGGAGGACTTTTTCTCCACAGTATGGAAATCAGTTCAAAACCGTTGGGCTTGGTTGGCGATTAACCTGATTACTGCTTTGATTGCTTCTCGCGTTATTGGTTTATTCGAGCAGTCTATTGGTAAGGTCGTAGCATTAGCAGCATTAATGCCAATTGTCGCAGGCATTGGTGGTAATTCTGGTAACCAAACGACAACTATGATTGTGCGTGGCTTGGCTTTAGGTCAAATTTCAGGTAGCAATATGAGTTCTCAATTAAATAAGGAATTGGGTGTGGCGCTCATTAATGGCTTGTTATGGGGAGGGGTGCTGGGAGGGATTACCTATATCCTCTACCATGATTATCGATTAAGTTTTGTGATGACAGCAGCGATTACACTGAATTTATTGTTGGCTGCACTCATGGGTGTTGTGATCCCTTTGGTTATGAATAAATTTGGTAAAGACCCAGCAGTTGGTTCCAGTGTGTTAATTACAGCAATGACAGACAGTGGTGGTTTTTTTATTTTCTTGGGGTTAGCAACTATCTTTCTGCTATAAATCACAAATTATCGTATCTGATGGATATAAAAAAACCCGCAGTTAGCGGGTTTTTTTATAAACAAGAAATATAGCTCTTATTTAATTTTATTTTCTTTATACATAACGTGTTTACGCGCAACTGGATCAAATTTTTTGATTTCCATTTTTTCTGGCATCGTACGTTTGTTTTTAGTCGTTGTGTAAAAGTGCCCTGTACCAGCACTTGATTCTAATTTTATCTTTTCACGCATGATTAATGCTCCTTAGATTTTTTCGCCTGCAGCGCGCATTTTTGCAAGCACCGCATCAATGCCGTTTTTATCAATCGTGCGTAATGCTGCGTTGGTAATACGTAAGTTCACCCAGCGATTTTCACTTTCGACCCAGAATTTACGATTTTGTAAATTCGGTAGAAAACGACGTCTTGTTTTATTTTGTGCGTGAGAAACATTGTTACCCACCATCGGCTTTTTGCCTGTTACCTGACATACTCGTGCCATGGTTGTCTCCAGATACTTTGTCTTTTTCAGAAAGACCGCAATTATAGTAGAAACGCTTGCTTAGTTCAACTTAAAAAAACAATTTTGTATTAATTTATACACTGTTTAATGTTTGCCTGTGCTGCCAAAGCCCCCTTCGCCACGCTCTGAGGCTGAAAATTCATCCACAATGTGAAAATCTGCTTGTACGACTGGAACGATGACCAATTGTGCAATACGCTCCATGGGGTTTAGGATGAATGCTTCCTTGCTACGATTCCAACATGAAACCAATAGTTGGCCTTGGTAATCTGAGTCGATTAAGCCAACTAAATTACCTAACACAATACCATGCTTATGGCCTAGACCTGATCGAGGCAGGATGAGAGCTGCGTAATAGGCATTATCAATATGAATAGCCATACCAGTGGGAATCATAATGGTTTCCCCTGGTTGTATTGTTTGTGTATGTTCAATACATGCTCTTAAATCCAGACCAGCAGACCCTGGTGTAGCATAGCTAGGCATCATATGGAGTAGGCGGTTATCAAGTATTTTTAAATCAACATTTATTGACATAGTATTTTCTTAGATAAAATCAATGTGTTATTAAACACTAATTGATGATGAAAATCACTAGCTAATCAAACTCCTAGCAACATGACCGGCTTTTTAGTAAAACTAAGGCAGCATTTTGCTCATATGCTCAAGAATAAGATAGGCTACCTTAGCTTTTGTAAAAGGTTTGAGTGGGTATGTGCCAGTTTCATCGATCAATGTAACTTGGTTATCGTTACTACCCATTGCCGTCACAGCATTAGCGACGATTAATGGTAGTTTTTTTGCAATACGCTTTTGCGAAGCATACTCTACTACACGTTCACTCTCTGCTGCAAATCCGACACAAAAGGGTGGATTTGCTAACGCTG
>JBNLAC010000048.1:0-6761 GCA_050301935.1 Methylophilaceae bacterium
GAACGCTGTCTGAACTGACCTATCAGGATTTAATTTTGAGATTGATTGCCGAACACCCTAATCAGTTGTTATATATCCCGTTTGTCAGTCGTGAAGTGACTGAAACTGCCTTAACAGGCCGCATACCACAGGCAATTAAAGATGGGAGACTAGAAGAGCGAGCTGGAAGAAGTATCAATGCCAATGATAGTCAGATTCTGCTCTGCGGTAACCCACAAATGTTAAAAGATACAACCAATGCATTAATTGAGCGCGGACTAAGAAAGCACAGGCGATTCTCACCTGGACATATTTCAAGTGAGTCATATTGGTAACGAACATACTAATAAAACCTAGGTTATCTGCAACTTTAATGACACAGCTTCATGATTGATATAATTAACGACAGCAAATACATCTAACAGCAAAAAATTCGGTCTATAAAATCATCATAATTGATATGCAAAGGACTTTTTATGACAAATAAAGTAATCATTCTTGGCGCAGGCGGCGGTTACGATAAAGTAACGGTAGCCACGCGTGAGGCGAAAGACCCCAAAGTGGGTGAAATTAGTGTTCGATTACACGCAAATTCATTGAATTACCATGATTTTGCCGTCGTAAGTGGTATGTGGGGACCAACAGAACCAAGAATCCCAATGGCTGATGGCGCTGGTGTTGTTACAGCAGTTGGTGAAGGTGTCACTGAGTTTTCAGTTGGAGACCATGTCGTAAGTACATTTTTCCCTACATGGTTGTCTGGAGAACCGAATGTTGAAGGCTTTGCAACCACACCAGGAGATGGTGTTGACGGCTATGCGAGAGAAACTGTCACAGCGCCTGTTAATGCATTCACTTTAGCACCAAAGGGATGGAGTCATGTTGAGTCAGCCACTCTTACGACTGCAGCCCTCACAGCATGGCGAGCGCTGATGTCTGATGATGCTCTAAAACCTGGCGACACAGTCTTAGTACAAGGTACAGGTGGTGTTTCAATTTTTGCATTGCAATTTGCAAAAATGGCTGGGGCACATGTGATCGCTACCTCATCTAATGATGAGAAATTAGACAGATTAAAAACACTAGGGGCTGATCAACTCATTAATTACCGTAAACATGCAAACTGGGGAGAACTAGCCAGAGAAATGACTGGTGGTCGTGGTGTCGATCATATTGTTGAAGTTGGTGGTCCAGCTACGCTTGACCAATCTATGCATGCTGCACGCGTCGGCGCGCATATTTCTGTCATAGGTATTTTAACGGGCTTGGGTGGTGAGCTTTCTATCGTCAACACACTCATCAAGCAATTGAGACTGCAAGGATTAATTGTTGGTAACCGTAGCCAACAGCAAGATATGGTAAAAGCGATCAATACCAATAACATGCGTCCCGTTATTGATAAAACTTTCCCATTGGAAAACATAGTAGAGGCATTTCAGTATCAAGAAACGAATAAGCATTTTGGGAAAATCTGCTTAGAAATGTAATGCTGTTGCTGATATCAATCAATCTTGAGCTTACACTCAATATTGACTTTAATCTCTGTAAGCACATTCTTACAATAGATTAGGAGTTTGGCTGATCAAGCTTCAATCTCAAATGCGGTTAAATAGAGTCATGGAGATAACTTATGAACAGTCATTAGTTTTTCTCTAACAACATTATTTAATTATTTTGAGGAGATATCATGAATAAAGATCAATTTGAAGGTAACTGGAAACAGTTAAAAGGTAAAGTTCAACAACAATGGGGTAAATTAACTGATGATCAGCTAGATGTAATCGAAGGAAGACGTGAAGAACTAGCCGGAAAAATTCAAGAGGCTTACGGTATCAGTAAAGCGGAAGCAGAAGAACAAATTACCGATTGGGAAAAAGATACTGGTACAAATTGCCACTAACATATCAGTCTATTGGCGTGCCCTCAGCCCGACTTTGAGTTGAGGGTAATAATCAAAACAATAATGAAATAAGGAGAAAATGATGGGATTAGAAGTTGGCGGTTTATTTGGCTTAATCATACTCGCATTTGATGTATGGGCAATTTTAAAAGTATTCCAAAGTGGTGCTAGTAATGGTGCTAAGGTATTCTGGACTGTATTGATTTTAGTATTACCAATCCTCGGTTTGCTTATCTGGCTTGTAGCGGGTCCTAGGTAAGCGCGTTATAAAGCACAATATATACTGGGTTGTTTTACTAGGTTAAGCTCACTCATTTAGAGTTATAACTTATTCAGCTAGCGCTTACCTCTAGCTTTTTAAAATTACTGATCAACTCAGTCACTAGATGATTAGTCATGTGCCTTTGCACTGTGACAACATAAAAATTTTCAAACACATTTGGCAATGTAGCGTAAACAGTTAATTTACCATTTGTAATTTCATCTTTCACCACGACACTAGGCATTACTGCTACGGCTTTTGTGTCGCGCGTGAGCAATCTTAACATTGCCATGTCATCGGCCTCGCCGATAACATTAGGTCGAAATTGATATTGCGCGCAAAAACCATCAAATGCCGAACGAATTGGAGTATTCGACAGCGGCAATATCCAATTCACTTTGTTGTAAGCTTCATTAAATTCTTTATCTAGTGACAATCCTGGATGACCAATTACACATATTGGCTGTTTAGTTAATAATTGGCATTGCCATGACTGGTTTGCCGATCCTCTTACCTCAATGTTAGTCAAAATTAAGTCAAGCTCATGGTTAGATAGCTCATTCAGTAAATTGGCCTGACCTCGTGCTGCAATAACCAACTTGATGCTGGGTTTATTCATCACAGGCGTAACAAATGCCTCTACAAAATTTCGTGACATGGTTGATAACATGCCAATTCTGATGGTTCGATTTTCTAATTGCTGCCCTTTATCCAGAATCACTTCTAATTCATTACCCAATTTAAAAATAGATTCGGCATATGAAAATGTGACTTTACCAACATCAGTCAATATTAACTTTCTATTTTCTCTGGTGAATAACTGATTACCAATGCTGTCTTCTAACTGTTTGATTTGAGAAGACAAAGCAGATTGTGATACATGTAGCATTTCCGCTGTTTTGGTGAGGTTACCTATTTTTGCAACATGCCAAAAGTAATTCAGATGATGATAGTTTAGCCTGGCCATAGTTCTATAAATGTGAACGTTTTGATATAAACAATATATTTTACTTGATTAATTTAATAATGGAAAATACTTTCAAATTATTAAGGATTGGAATCATGAATCAAGTCATCAATACAATTTTAATTAACTTAGCACTATTCACACCATTAGTCGCATTATTATTTTCTAAATCAAACCGACGCTGGGAAATAGCATATGCCTCGCGTTTAGCAGGTTTGATATCAGCTGCAACTATTTGGGCTTGTGTGGTATTTAACGTCGATATTATTCACCCTTTTCCATTAATTCATTTTACAGGTGTTTCTAGTACAGTCTTGTTATTAGTGCATTTGATAGGCTTTGTGGTACTCAACTATGCTCGGCGTAATTTTGAACTCGATGCCGATGACCAGCGTTTTCTGCAGTGGTTTTTAATCACACTTTTCTCAGTGATGGTAACTGTGGTGAGTAACCACCTATTAGTGCTGTGGTTAGGGTGGGTCTCAATCAGTGTCAGTTTGCACCAATTGTTGATGTTTTACCCGCAGCGTTACCGTGCTGTATTAGCTGCGCATAAAAAGTTTATCTTCGCTAGAGCAGCTGAAGTATTGCTGGGCATTGCATTTTTATTGATTTATGTAGAACACGGCAACGCATATATTGATCAAATTTTTGCACAATACCCTTTACCAAACTTGAGCGTTAACTTACACATCGCTGCCTTCTTAATTGCCAACGTCGTATTAATTAAATGTGCACAATTACCTTTACATGGTTGGTTAATTCAAGTTGTTGAGTCGCCAACCCCAGTGTCTGCTTTACTTCATGCCGGCATAATTAACTTAGGTGGTTTGTTGTTATTACTGTTTGCGCCACTATTTTCACAATCCTTACCAGCACAGGCTTTAGTAGCAATTGTTGCGAGTGTATCCGCAATAATTGCGGCTATGGTGATGATGACAATTACAAGTGTGAAGGTCAGATTAGCTTGGTCCACGATTGCGCAAATGGGTTTAATGTTAGTTGAGTGCGCATTGGGTTTATATACACTTGCATTACTTCATTTATTGGCTCACTCAATTTACAAAGCCTATGCTTTCTTAAGCGCAGGTGAAGCTGTCAATCAGCATGTATTGCAGCAGCAATTACAAGTAGCTAGCACCAAATTAGATTGGGCTACTGCCTTGGCTGTAACACTTACATCATTAATAGCAGCAATTTATTACGGGTGGATAAGTGCACCTTACAGTCCATGGGTATTGCTTGCTGGTACGGCAATTGTATTACTTGCTAAAAGAAGTATACGTACAACACCACTTACCGCAGTTGTACCTATCTTAATGCTGATAGCACTCTATGTTGTGCTAAAAACAGGCATCGCTAACTTGCTACCAAACGTACAACATATCTATTACTGGCAATCTGATTTATTAGTCAGCGTTTTATTTATTGGTTTATTTGTTGCCTATATCGCTTTATTCGAAATAGAGCATAAAGCCCTACGTAGCCGCTTGTTGCCACTATTAAACGCAGGCTTCTATCTGGATGAATGGTCAACCAGAGTCACCTTGCGAATATGGCCAATTAGTCTGCCGAAGAAACAAGCTAAATTTAACATTAAACAGGAATTGAACAATGAAATCAGCAACCAAGCGTAATCCACATAACCCATACGCAAATGTAAATCCATTAAATGCTGTTAGTTTGGCGGCAGATAAAATCGCCCCTACTTGGCCGCTTGATCAATCTATAGCTGTGAATCCATGGTGGAAATTAAGAGGCATGGACATGGCTAAAGCAGCAGCTAAATTGAGTGTATTAGGCAACGTTAGCATGCTAATGCCAAAAAGTTACTATCAATCTTTGTGGGAAACGACACTAACAGAAGAGCATTTGAACAATGCGAAGAATCAACTTGATGTCAATGCAAGCACTGCACAGTTAGTTGCCTATTTGAACACACCAGACCACAATAAACACTGGGTGCACATTAGCGACTTCCTCGATGAGCAACCATCACATCAATATAAAATTTCGTGGCGTGAGGAGATACTGCAACAAATCAGTAATTTCTGTGCGTTTTATCTCCAACACAACGATAATGAAACATTAAATGGTAATGGCTTTTATCAGGCATGGCGTAAAGCAACAATCGCTGACAAAGGCATGCAGATTTTAACTGGTGAAAATCACTTAAGTGAATTGTTTACAAGTTTACCTGAAGAACCTGATGTACTCGTCACTCAACATTTATACGAATTAACTGGTAATCAAGTCGATGAGGCTGCTTGGGAAGATTATGTTTATGCATTGGTACTCGACATCAATGGCTGGGCATCTTGGTTGGCTTATGATGAATGGCAGGCAGACTTATATAGTAAAGATCATCAACAGCTGTTAAAACAATTGATTGTCATCAGAATGGCATGGGATTGGGTACTTTGGAAAAATACTGCCTTAACGGATAAAAATTTATTTATTCAGCTTAACTATACATTCCATCAACAACTGTTAAAGTCCCAGCAGCTACAATTGCATTGTGAGAGTGAGCAACAGTGGTTGTGGGTGTGGCAAAAAGCAACTGAAATTCAATTTCAAGAAAAAATGCAAGAAAAGTTAGTTGCTGCTGAAAATCAACAAATTGACACTCCAGCGTTGCAAGCAGTGTTTTGTATTGATGTGCGTTCGGCGCAATATAGAACTCAATTAGAAGCACAATACGATGCTATTGAAACTTACGGTTTTGCAGGCTTTTTTGGCTTGCCAATTGCCTATTCCCATAGCATTAGCAAAAACAGCAGGCCACAATTGCCTGGATTATTGAAGCCAACTTTAGTTGCCGAACAAGTAGTATCAGCAGTGCAAACCAGTAAAAAACGTAGCAAGCTCCAGAAGAAACTAAGCTGGAAAATAGCTGCCGATACATCACCATCAACATTTGGTATTGTAGAGTCACAAGGCTTACTCAAGATCTTTGATTTACTTAAACAATCAATCTTTGGCGCAAACAACAACGTAAATGCACTCAATGCAAATCACGAATGGTTGATTAGTGGTGAAGCAGATGATTTAACAACGCAAGATTTGGCAGGTTTAGCAAAAGCCATCTTGAATGGTATTGGCTTAAAATCACCTTATGCACCAACCGTATTAATTGTCGGTCACGGTAGTCTCTCAAGCAATAACCCACACGCATCAGGTCTAGATTGTGGTGCTTGTGGTGGTCAATCAGGCGAAGTCAATGCTTCAGTCCTTTGTTACTTACTAAATCGTAAAGATATTAGAGCAGCACTGCAAGATGAAGGTGTAAGTATTCCAGATACGACAACGTTTGTCCCATGTTTGCATAACACAGTCACAGACGAGATTATTGTACTTAATAAACCAAACGCAAAAGAAAAAGTTGACGCGACATGGCAAACCTGGCTCAAAGCGGCAACGCATGGTTGCCAACAACAACGTGCTAAGAACGATAAGCCATTATTCAATGGTGCACAAAACATGCAAAAAGCGCTTAGTAAAAGAAGTCAGGACTGGGCGCAACTAAGACCTGAGTGGGGCCTAGCAAATAATGCTGCCTTTGTCGTTGCACCAAGAACCAAAACAAGAGGTATTGATTTTAATGGCAGGAGTTTTCTTCATGATTACAAATGGCAATCGGATGAAAACTATGG
>JBNLAC010000048.1:6861-16949 GCA_050301935.1 Methylophilaceae bacterium
TTATTAGAGCAAATTATGACCGCACCGATGATTGTAACCAACTGGATTAATTTACAGTATTACGCCAGTGTTACAGATAATCAACACTATGGTAGCGGTAATAAAATGTTACATAACGTAGTTGGTGGTAATTTTGGCGTATTTGAGGGAAATGGCGGTGATTTAAGGATAGGCTTACCACATCAATCTCTACATGATGGTGAAACATGGCGCCATCAACCTCTACGCTTGAATGTTTACATTGATGCACCAAGGAATGCTATTAATAACATCATCCTTAAACATAGCATGGTAAAAGATTTAATTGAAAATCAGTGGCTATGCTTATTCCAATGGGACACTGATAGCAACACCATCTGGCGCTATAACAAAGGTGCTTGGGATAAAGTGAAGGTGACAAAGTCAGAAGCACTGAAGAGATTTATTGAGATTGATGGTACAACAATAAAAGTAGCTCAAAAGAAAATTGAAGTTTATGGCAAACCTGTTCAGGTAGATGACTATAGCAAAGTAGTTATAGATAAAAGCAATCAGAAACCGATGTTTTCTTAAGTAATACGTTGCGAACCTTAATACTTACAAAGCTGGCTATTCACAGCATCGTATAAAGGTTCGCAACTTCTTGTTTGTCACGCAAGATCTATTAAATCAAATAAATTCGTCTACCGTATTCGCAATAGCTGCATATAAATCTCTTGTAGAGGCGATAGCTGAAGCTTGTATGTCAGCCGCACTAATAATCTCACCATTAATACCCTGTAAAGAACGTGTCGCCGTAGCGCTGGCAACTACAGTTGGCTGATAGCCTAAGTTAAAAGCGCCATGTGCGGTTGAATTGATGCACATATGGGTCATGAAACCAGCAAGCACAATATCTTGCACCCCTTGTGCTTTTAATTGCGCATCTAAATCAGTTTGAATAAATGAGTTTGGATAATGCTTTGTAATAATAGCCTCACCTGATTGTGGCGCGACTTGTTCTATAAAAGCGCCAATATCAGCATTAATATCATATGGTGAACCCTCCCCACCATCATGGCGCACGTGAAAAATAGGGATATTTTTTTCTCTAGCTATATTTAATAACTTTTCTGCTTCTAACAACGCCTCATCTATACCTGTTAATTTCATCACGCCCCGCGTATAAGTATTTTGACAATCAATCATGACGAGTGCTGAATTTTCAATATGCGCTGGTTTATCACTCAGCCCTACAACTGCTCTTAAACTAACTAATTCTTTCGCTGTCATTTAGTTATCTCCGCATCTGCTTTCACTCAAGTGAATGAACATTAGAATAATACTATTCATTATTTAAATATCCGATATTCGCTTTTATCTTAACCCTAAAACACTTGCAGAGGTGATTATGCGTGATGACTTTTTTACGACATTGGCATATTCAATTATTGTGTCTATAACAAGAGTGTATTAATGTAACTACCAAGTAGTAATAAATATAATTTTCTTACTTCAACCCAAATCATGAAGGTGCCATAACACATAATGCAAGAATTACATGATGTTGTCGTTTGTGAGTATTGTGATGCGATTCATCAAAAACCAACATTATCGTCAGGTGAATGTGCCTATTGCAAGCGCTGCGGAAGCGAACTCGAATTGTTTGAAGAGCAACCAAATAGGTATTTGCTACCATTAAGTCTAGCGGGCATCATGATCTTTATCATTGCCAATGCCTTTCCCATCCTTGAAATGGAGATTCAAGGCCAATCGAACAAGGTGACTTTGTTAGGCTCCTTGATGTTGTTGATTGCTGATGATGCCTCATTGGTAGCAGTACTGGTTCTCATCACAACTGTTTTTTCTCCTTTTATGCATATGCTATTAATTAGCTATGTGATTTATGCCTCAAAAAAACATATCCAGTTACCATTTGTGAATGCCGCTATCCATGTCCTTCAAGCAATGGTTCCATGGGGAATGGTTGAAGTTTTTATGCTGGGTATTTTGGTTGCATTTATCAAACTGGGAAATTTGGCCACCATTATTCCAGGAATAGCACTGTGGGCATTTGTAGCGCTTAGCATTTTGATCACTATCATCATCTCTTACAACCCAAAAAACTTATGGCATATTAATGAAAGTCATGCGCACTGATCACCCGCAAACACATGACGTATACAATACGCGAGACTCTGTTACTCACGTACAGACTGCTAAGAGTTTAGGCGTAGTGACTTGTCACGCTTGTGGCAAAATTTGGCGTGTGAATGAACGAGAGAACAAGTGCGCACATTGTCATGCCGATTTACATATACGAAAACCAAATAGTTATCAGCGGTGCTGGGCTTATCTGATTGCAGCATGGTTAATGTATATTCCTGCCAATCTCATGCCTATTATGGTAACCAGTACGTTATTCGACACGGAAAAATCAACTATCCTAAGTGGTATTATCTACTTCTGGGTTTCTGGTGAATGGAGTCTTGCTATTATTGTCTTTATTGCCAGTTTTTTAGTGCCATTACTGAAAATGCTGTCATTGATGTTCTTACTGATCACGTCGCAATATGACTGTACATGGGGATTACGTCAACGAACACATTTATATAAAGTGCTCGAGTTTATTGGCCGCTGGTCAATGCTTGATGTCTTTGTTGTTGCTCTGTTAGTCGGCCTGGTACAAATCCCAGGCTATGCTAGTATTGTGCCAGGCGCAGGTATTATTGCGTTTAGTGCGGTTGTCGTATTAACAATGCTTGCGTCAATGAGCTTTGATCCGAGATTAGCGTGGGATATAGCAGAGAATAAATGATGACTGGACAATTAAATGACTGAATCTAATGATAACAATAATAGCAATACAGCAATTAATGACGGCCAATCATCGGCACAGCTACCTCCCCCTGCACGAGGATACAAAAGAAATTGGCTTCCATCCTTAGTCTGGGTAATTCCTTTAGTGGCAGCCTTAGTAGGCTTAGTACTGATCATCAATGTTTTAAATAAGCGTGGCCCAGAAATATTTATTTCATTTAAGACTGCTGAGGGTTTAACGGCAGGCAAAACCAAACTTAAATACAAAGACGTTGATATCGGTGAAGTCGAAAACATCACGCTGAGCAAGGACCGCTCTAATGTAATCGTAAAAGTGCAACTTAACAAAGACGCCAAATTTTTTACCGCTAAAGACACCCGTTTTTGGGTTGTAAAACCAAGGTTGGATCCCTCTGGTATTTCTGGACTTAGCACACTGTTTTCTGGTGCATATATTGCTGCAGATGCAGGTGAATCTAAAGAATACGTCAGAAAGTTTGTCGGTTTAGAAACACAACCGATTGTGACCAGAGACGACAATGGAAAGCAATTTATACTGCTTGCTAAAGATATAGGTTCACTAGATATCGGTTCACCCGTTTTTTACAGACGACTAAAGGTTGGTAGAGTAGCGGCATATAACCTTGATGAGGATGGAAAAGGCGTTAACCTGCGTATTTTTATTGAACAGCCTTATACCAAGTTTGTAGGGGTTAATACACGTTTCTGGCACACCAATGGCATTGATGTGGAATTTGATGCTAGTGGATTTAAGCTGAACACACAGTCGTTGGCAACATTAGCATTAGGCGGTTTGTCTTTCTTGTCTTTAGACGATGAGCCAGGCCCAATTGCAAATGAAAATACAACCTTTCTATTGGCTGAAGATGAGTCAACTGCCTTTAAAGAGTCTGATGGTCATTCAGATACAGTCATCCTAAAATTCAATCATTCAATTCGTGGCCTTAAGCCTGGTGCAGCTGTCGATTTCAGAGGCGTTGTGATCGGGGAAGTGAAATCTTTAGGGATTGAATATGATAAAAAGACACACCAGTTCCATATGCCGGTTGCAATATTGGTTTACCCTGAACGCTTAGGGCGAAGATTTAATGAAGAAAATGGCGCCAATGCTAAAACACAGAATCAACGCTTAAAAGTCATGATTGAGGATGGTTTAAGGGCGCAACTCCGTACAGGCAACATACTAACTGGGCAAAAATATATTGCGCTCGACTTTTTTCCTAAGGCACCAAAAATTAAATTGGCTGCCAATAGAGCGGTTAATGAGATTCCAACGATACCTGGAAGTTTTGATGAACTGCAGGGCAATCTTGAAACGATTGCAGAGAAATTGAGCACCGTCCCATTCGATGAAATTGGACAAGAAATGCAAACAACCTTAAAAACCATGCATAAAACATTGTCAGATGCTGATCAGCTTGCAAACAGTTTAAATAACGATGTCGTCCCAGAAATTAAGAATGCCATGATAGATGTACAAAAAACATTAGACAATGCAGATCGAACGCTTTTATCAGCCAACAAAGCATTTAGCAATGCTGAAAACACGCTATCTGAAGACTCGCTAATACAGCAAGATATCAGGAAAACATTACAAGCATTGTCTCGCGCTGCGGCATCACTCAAGGTGTTGACTGACTATTTAGAGCAGCATCCCGAATCAATTTTAAGAGGTAAACAAGCTGATGCGCTGCCATAAGGATAGATCAAATATGAATACACTGATTCGTTTTGTATTATTAGCTGCATATATTAGTTTTGTAACAAGCTGTGCCTCTTTACAGACAACTAACTTTTATACACTCTCTAAACCACTGGTCACGTCTGTAAATAAGAAACCGACACCCACTCTTGAACATACGCATAGCATTAAGATATTGGTTAAGATCCCTGATGGATTAAAACGCCCACAGATAGTGATTAACAAAAAAAATAATGCACAGCTAGTAGTACTTGAGCAACATCGCTGGCTGTCTTCTTTTGATGAAGAGCTAAGTGATGCTTTGACGAGTGGCATTTACAACAATGCTAACATACAAGGCCTAGCAACAACGAACCGTTATCAAATAGCAGTTAATTTATTACAGATGGATACCATACTCACTGATAAAGTAGCCGCAAAATTCCATTGGAAAATTACGCGAAATATCAGTTCAGATAAGACAGTCGATCCGCAGCTACTTAGTTGTGAATTCAGCGCTTATAAGCCAATCAATAATACTGTTGAAAGCGCTGTTACTGGTATGCAAGATATTGTTCAAGACCTGATTCAAATTATCGCGCAGCAAGTAACCAAAATGGAGTCGGAGTCAGTTAATAGCTGCAGCTAACTGTTTAAGCACTTATTCACCAGCTCGAAAACGTCATTTGATAGCTTTGGCGTATCCAGAATAGACTGTAGGGTTTGCTTCATCAGTGCTTGCAACGCTGGTGTATAACGATTCCACTCACGTAATGGTGTCACCATACGTGACGCTATTTGTGGATTTATTGCGTTTAACTCAACAATGGCATCTCTTAGAATGGTATAACCTTTACCACTTGGATCGTGAAATTTCACTGGGTTATTAATCGCAAAAATAGAATACAGTGAACGCACTCGGTTTGGATTTTTAATATTAAAGTCTTTGTGATTACGTAAGTGTTCAAAGTCTTCAAATATGGACGCACGGTTCGCCATAGCTTGCATCGAAAACCACTTATCGACAACTAACGGATATTCTTTGTATCGCTCATAAAAATCTGCAAACACTTCATCACGCTCAGGCTTTGTGCTATCAGTAAGACTAGCAAGTGCAGCAATACGATCGGTCATATTATCTGCTTGTTCATAATGTGCTTTTGCGCGTGAAGCACAGCCTGTACCATTCGTCACCGTTAGTAGCTCAAGCACAATATTTTGCAGCGCTCTGCGGCCCATCGCTTCTGGTGTTAGTGAAAATGTACCAGTATTCGCATTCGCTTTATATAACTTCTCCAGTGTGCCTTTATGTGCCCGCTTGATTGCTTTCAAAATATCTGTCCGTGCTTTATCAATTGCTGCTGGATCAATAATTGTCTGTGCTTGTGATATTACGGGTATTGCTGGCAAAGTTAGCGCACGAGCAAGCAGTGCTTTGTCACCCTGCTCTGCTAAGCCCTGTTCAATCATGATGCCAAAGTCATCAATAAACTGCGTAATGTCCGCAGTACTATCTGCCATCAGACGCTCAATTGTCCTTAACGCAAGAGTCTGCCCTGCTTCCCATTTATTAAATCCATCTGTGTCGTGTAGCTGTAATAACCGCAAATCATCATCGCTCAGATCCGTTGTTAATTTAACTGGCGCAGAGAAGCTTCTGAGGATGGATGGAATAGGCCGTGATGTCACATTCTCAAATGTAAAACTTTGCTCACGTGCATTCATCTCTAATATCTGCGTTGGATGTGTTTCTCTTCCATGCTCATCTAATAATCCAACTGCAATCGGAATCAATAATGGTCGTTGTTGTATCTGACCTGCACCATCTTTCTGCGATTGTTTAAATAAAAGTGTCAATCTGTTCTGATCAGCATCGTAGTTAGTACTAACTTCTACTCTAGGCGTCCCTGGTTGTTTGTACCACAAAAAGAATTGTGACATATCGCGGCCGGATGCATCAGCCATGCATTGTACAAAATCATCACAGGTAACAGCTTGACCATCGTAGCGGTCAAAATAAAGATCCGTAGCCTTTCGATAGGTTTCCTTGCCAAGCAGAGTATGTTGCATACGTATAATCTCGGCACCTTTTTCATAGATAGTTGTGGTATAAAAATTACTAATTTCAATAAAACTATCTGGTTGCACTTGATGCGCGAGCGGGCTTGCGTCTTCAGAAAACTGCAATCGACGCAAACGATCCACGTCATCTATACGCTGCACCGCACGCGAGTTCATATCTGCACTAAACTCTTGATCTCTAAAAACAGTTAAACCTTCTTTTAATGACAATTGAAACCAATCTCGACAAGTAACGCGATTACCTGTCCAGTTATGGAAATACTCATGCCCAATAACCCCCTCAACACTCACGAAGTCATCATCGGTAGCTGTTTCCTGATGTGCGAGTACTAACTTCGTGTTGAAAATATTGAGCGAAGTATTTTCCATAGCGCCCATATTAAAATCGCTTACGGCTACAATATTGAATAGCTCCAGCTGATACTCTCTGCCATAGGTTTCTTCATCCCATTTCATGGCTTTCTTTAACGACTGCATGGCATGGCCACATTGATGCTCATCGCCTGCACGGACATATATATGCAAATCTACATGTCGCCCAGACATGGTGACAAATGTATCTTCAACCCTAACCAAATCACCAGCCACTAACGCAAATAGATAGCATGGTTTTGGAAATGGATCACTCCAAACAGTGAAGTGTCGGTTATGCTCTAAGTCACCAGATTCGATTAAGTTTCCATTTGAGAGCAGAACAGGATATTGACCTTTTTCCGCCTCTATCCGCACGGAAAAAGTACTCAACACATCTGGTCTGTCTTGATAATAGGTAATACGTCTAAAACCCTCTGCTTCACACTGTGTACAGTAGTTCCCTTGTGATTTATATAACCCTTCTAAAGCAGTATTAGATGCAGGATCAATCTCAGAAGTGATCGTGAGTGTGAACTTCTCACCAGCATCTTTAATGATCAACTCATCATCAGATAAGGTATACCCATCAAATGGCTTCCCATCCAGCTCAACCGAGATAAGGATTTGATTTTGCCCGTTAAGAATCAAGTCATTGCTATCGCTAGCCTTATTTTTGATGTACCTCACCTCAGATTTAACAATGGTTTTTTCCTCAAAAAGAGCAAAATGCAAACTAGTATGTGCTACTTGATAGGCCGCAGGCGTGTACTCTTTAAGGTAAATTGTTTTGGGTGTCAAATCCGTATTTTTTGCCATCATATATTCTTGTCTTGAGTTTATTAAATAAAGTATAAATGTGAGCTAACATTAACTTACATATCGAATTAAGTTCATTTTAGTAAGTGTTGCTATCATCGTTAATACTATGACCACAACAAATCTAAAATGTGCAGTTGAATAGAGATTACAAAAAGAATCAAACAAGCTATCATCAATATTCAATCATTAAAGCAAGTATATCGTAGATAGGAAGCTCTCTTGAAGTCTCTATTTTCATTCATCCATTTAGAGTATTTGTATAATCGCATTAGTGAGCGGCTATGGGTTAAACCTCTATTTGCCTGTTTAATTTCCATTGCTGCTGTATTTATAGCCAGATACATAGAAAGTTTATTAAATGGTATTACTCTGCCCGAAATCACATATGAATCAGTAGATAAATTATTATCAGTACTAGCAGCCAGTATGCTAGTGATTGCTACTTTTTCAGTGACCTCCATGGTTTCTGCTTACGCTTCCGCCGCATCAACCGCCACACCCAGAGCATTCGCCTTAATCGTTGCAGACGATAAATCCCAAAACGCATTATCCATGTTTATTGGTGCATTTATTTACAGTTTAGTCGCTATTGTTGCACTGACCAATAACTATTTTTCTAGTTCAGGTTTATTTATCTTGTTCGTTTTAACTGTAGTTGTATTTGCACTTGTCATTTTAACTTTTGTGAGATGGGTTGATAGCGTTGCAAGACTGGGGCGTATGTCATCCACGATTGAAAAGGTTGAAGAGGCTACATTAAAAGCAATGAAAAAATTCAAGTCAGCCCCTACGCAAAAGGCTTTGCGTGTTGATCAGGAAGCATTCAATGGTAATGCTGTCTATGCAAACACCGTGGGTTATATTCAATATATTGATATTGAGAAATTACAAAATTGGGCCGAAAAATATGATGCACGCATTAGAATCAACCATTTACAAGGTAAGCATGTCAGTAATTGTGACACGCTAGCGCATATTCAATATGATTCATCGAAGGCAGATGAAATAGAGATTTATAAAGTATTAGATGCTTTTCACATTGGTCGAAACAGGCTGTACGACTTCGATCCGAGGTTTGGTTTGGTTGTACTATCGGAAATTGCTAGCCGAGCTTTATCTCCGGCAGTTAACGATCCTGGCACCTCTATCAATATTATATCGTCCTTAACACGTCTTTTAACCTACTGGGCAGAGCCTGTTGATGACAAAGCAATTGAACCCATCATTTACAACCGTATTGAGGTGCCTGAAATAAATTTAACGAGTATGTTTGATGATGCATTTACTGGCATAGCTAGAGACGGTGCCGAATTGGTAGAGGTCGGCAGCATGCTACAGAAATGCTTATCCTCACTTGCTGCATGCGACCACGATGAAATACAGCAAATAGCCAAGCAACACAGCAAGCTTGCGCTTAGTAGAGCAGAACAATCTTTGCACCTAAAAGATGATATTCAAACAATCAAAAATTTAGCCAATATCAAATAGTTTATTAGTTCATAAAACTGTCATCCGTTTGACATGCCTTTGTCGTAATTACTCGCTACGATGACTGGATGTTGTCGTATCCTCACAAGCTTTTGAATTCAGAATAAAAGCAAACCTACTTCTATCTAAACCTGTCAATAAACACCATCCTATTAAGATGAATCCTGAATGGCTTTTTTTACGAATGCTGGTTTACATCAAACCTCTATGGGCCGTATTTACAGTCAGCATCCTATCTTTAATGGTTTTATCCGCAAGTAACACAGGTTTTTTGGCCACGATTAAAACCGTTACTGATGATGGCTTTGTAAATGCCAAACCTGAAAATGCTGTGTACTTACCATGCTTACTCATCGGTCTGCTAGCAATACGTGCCTTTGCTGGATTTATCTCATCTTACACGATGCGCTGGGTAGGCAGAAAAATCATTGAACAAATCCGTCTTGATGCATTTTCTAAACTCATGTTATTGCCGATTCGCTATTTTGATAGCCATTCAGTAGGCAGCATTGCTTCTAAAATCACATTCGATACAGAGCAAATGTACAACGCAGTAACTAAAGCGACTATCAGTATAGTACGCGATAGCCTGACAATTGCTGGCATGATTGCTTACATGCTCTATCTTGATTGGCGTCTAACCCTAATTTTTATTCTCGTCGCACCAATGATGGTATTTTTTCTAAAAAAAATGACGCCCAAGCTAAGGATTGCTAGTCAATCGGTGCAGGAGAGTATGGGCGCGATGACGCAAGTAGTGGAGGAAGCCGCAAGCGGTCAACGTATGGTCAAAATATTTGCTGGTGACGCATACGAATATGCACGCTTCTCTCAAATTACCAAGACTAACCGACATATGATGACT
>JBNLAC010000049.1:0-16387 GCA_050301935.1 Methylophilaceae bacterium
ATGTTTCTTTCTCATTAGGCGATGGATTGCGCCCAGGTTCACAAGCGGATGCTAATGATGAAGCGCAGTTTGCAGAGTTAATGACCTTAGGCGAATTAACAAAAATCGCTTGGAAACATGACGTGCAAGTGATGATTGAAGGCCCTGGTCATGTGGGGATGCATAAAATTAAAGAAAATATGGACATGCAACTGAAACACTGTCACGAAGCACCGTTCTATACATTAGGCCCTTTAGTCACTGATATTGCCCCTGGGTATGATCACATTACATCAGGTATTGGTGCTGCGATGATTGGTTGGTATGGCACTGCAATGTTATGTTATGTCACACCTAAAGAGCATCTGGGCTTGCCAAATAAAGATGACGTGAAAACAGGCATCATCACCTATAAGCTGGCAGCACATGCTGCTGATTTAGCAAAAGGGCATCCAGGTGCAGATATTCGTGATAATGCTATTTCAAAAGCTCGTTTTGAATTCCGCTGGGAAGATCAATTTAACTTAGGTTTAGATCCAGACACTGCTCGTGAATTCCATGATGAAACCCTGCCTAAGCCTGCTGCAAAAGTAGCACACTTCTGTTCAATGTGTGGTCCAAAATTTTGCTCGATGAAAATTTCACATGATGTAAAAGAAGCGTTCGCTGAGAAATCAATTGAGTTTAAAGCGGGTGGCAGCAAAATTTATCAGCAAGTTTAATAACAATGCAGCGATATTTGATTATTGGTAGTGGCCTTATAGGTCGCTTGCTGGCCTGGCGCTTAATAAGACTAGGTCATCATGTCGATATGCTATCGAAAGATGATTTTACAGGCAGTGATAGTGCAGGCTATATAGCTGCCTCTATGGTGTCGCCAGCAACTGAAGCGGTTCAAACTGAGCGGATGGTCAAGACGCTTGGTTCGGTTTCGCTCAAGCTTTGGCCTGAGTGGTTAGCAGAGCTACCCGAGGCAGTTTTTTATCAAAACAACGGTACTTTGGTAGTTGCACATCAAGGGGATCAGTCTGAAATGGCGCGTTTTGTTAAGCGTGCACAGCACATTTTGGAAGACAGTGACTATATTGAGCTTACGCAATCAGGGTTGCACGAAAAAGAACCACAGCTTGCAAAGCAGTTTGATCACGCACTGTTTTTTAAAGACGAGTCTAGCTTGGACAATCGTCAGTTGTATCAACAATTAACAACCATATTAACGACTTCACCACTTTGTAATTGGCAGAAATGTGAGGCAATAAAGACTTTATCTAGCGAAGCGATAGCACAACTATCAAAGCAATATTTTAATTGTGAGTCTGATTGTTATGATGAGGTTATTGATTGTCGTGGAAACGGTGCTAAAAGCGATATGGCAGGATTACGCAGTGTGCGAGGCGAAGTAATACGTGTGTATGCGCCAGATGTCGATTTTAAGCACGCCATTCGCTTAATACACCCACGATATCCTATGTATTTAGCACCGCGACCAAATCATGAGTATGTGTTAGGGGCAACAGTGATTGAAAGTGATGATATGTCGGCTGTGAGCGTTCGTTCAGGTCTTGAGCTGATGTCAGTGTTGTGTACGCTGAATAAGTGTTTTGCAGAGGCACGCATACTCGAAATGGCTTCGCATTGCCGACCAGCAATGTCTAATAATATGCCAACTATTCGCCGCACAAGTTGGGGTTTGCAGGTGAATGGCTTATATCGTCACGGCTATTTATTTTCTCCTGCAATTATTACTGATGTATTGGCATTACTAAATGAGCAACAGGAGTCGATTCAATTTGGAGAGTTATTTCATGTCTAATCAGATTCAAATAAGTTTAAATGGAACACCAAAGGAAATACAAAAAAATACATGTGTTGCTCAATTAATTGATAGCGAAAATATCAGCGGGCGATTTTTAGTCATTGTGAATGATTTGGTTTTATCCAAGCAATCTCATAAAACAGCGTATCTTTATTCAGGCGATCGAGTTGATATTCTGTCGCCAATTAGTGGAGGTTAAAATGCAGTTAGCTTCACCATGGCAGGTATACGGAACTGAATTGCAAAGTCGATTATTTATTGGTACTGCACTGTATGCGTCACCCCAAATAATGATGAATGCGATACGTGCCTCGCAGGCGCAGGTCATTACATTATCGTTACGACGTCAAATGCCATCACAGTCGGATAGCAGTAATCAATTTTGGCGTTTGATTCAAGAGCTGGATTGCCATCTACTACCCAATACTGCTGGTTGTTATAGTGCCGAGGAAGCCATAAAAACAGCGCGTATTGCTCGAGAGTTATTTGATACTGACTGGATTAAGCTAGAAGTGCTAGGTGACAGCTATAATTTACAGCCTGATCCTTTTGCACTGCTTGATGCAACCAAAACCTTGATAGCGGAGGGCTTCAAAGTCTTTCCATATTGCACAGATGATTTGGTGCTCTGTCAAAAACTGGCAGATTTAGGTTGTGAAGTATTAATGCCTTGGGGCTCGCCAATTGGTACAGGCCAGGGATTGATTAATCCATATGCCCTGGAGACTATTCGGAAGCGTTTACCGAATATGACTTTATTGGTTGATGCTGGTATAGGGAAACCTTCTGATGCAGTGCAAGCTTTGGAGCTTGGCTATGACGGCGTTTTGCTCAATACAGCAGTAGCTGAAGCATTAGAACCGGCCATCATGGCTTCCGCATTTGCACAAGCAGTTAACGCAGGTCGTTTAGCATATGAGGCAGGGATAATGCCAAAACGTAACAACGCTAAGCCCAGCACGCCTATATTAGATCAACCGATCTGGCAAAACCATGGATAAACCAGCAATATTGCTTATTGGAGGGTTGGACCCACAAGGCTGTGCAGGGATGATGGCAGATAGCCAAACAGTACATGCGCATGGTTGTCATGCTGTTCCACTAATGACATGCCTTACCGAACAAACGCAAACGGGTCTTAGTGCCTTAGGGGCACTTAGCCCTGAACAATTCATGAGACAGTATGAGTCGTGTGTAGCAGATTTTGATGTTGCTGCTATCAAAGTAGGGCTGATTCCTGATGTTGCAATAGCCTCTTGTGTAAAGACCATTATTGAGAAGCACAAAGTACCCGTTATTTGGGACCCAGTGCTAGCAAGTACATCAGGAGGTGAAACTGTCGGTGCCGAGTTTCAACAATACTTGATTGAAAACCTGCTAATCGATATAACCCTACTCACACCAAATGCGATTGAATTAGAGCAGCTTACTAAATATGACTCGACTTTGAATGCAGTTAATTATTTGTTTAATCATGGCTTAAATGCATGCCTTGTAAAAGGTGGTCATCAGGATAGCAAGTTGGCAACAGACTACTATAGTGACAATGCAAACTCTTTTTATTGTTATGCTGATAAGCAAGCAATTAGTGTAAGAGGTACTGGTTGTGTTTTAGCGTCAAGCATCGCTAGTTATCTAGCACTAAATTATGATGTTCGTGATGCTATAGTTCTGGCTAAAGCCTATGTTACAAGAGGAATACGTAATGCATATCGAATCGGAACCTACCATTTGATAGCGCACTCATGTAACCATGTTGAGTTATGCGACATGCCTAAGCTGACTTATTCTGAGGGCGGAATAGGAGAAATATTCAATTTTCCACCATGTCCACATCGTTTAGGTATTTATCCAGTAGTCGATAGTAGCGAGTGGATAAAGAAGCTGATAACTACGGGTATAAAAACAATACAACTACGCATTAAAGACCTAACAGAGGAACAAAGAAAAGCAGAAATACAAAAAGCAATTCAATGTTGTGATGCATCTATTGCTTTTTTTGTTAATGATTATTGGCGGGAAGCGGTGGCCTTTAAAGCTTACGGCGTGCATTTAGGCCAAGAAGATTTGCATGATGCTAATTTGTTTGAGATAGAAAATGCAGGGTTGAGGTTGGGTGTGTCTACGCATTCTTACTGGGAGTTAGCACGCGCTTTGGCTATTAACCCAAGCTATATTGCATTAGGTCCAGTCTTTGAAACTACCAGTAAAGCAATGCCATGGCTACCGCAAGGCATAGAACGTGTTAAACAATGGGTAAATTTATTGGCTAATGAATATTCGCTTGTCGCAATAGGGGGAATTAACCAATCCCGGGCAGAACAGTTGTTACGCGAAACAGGTGTTGGTTCGGTTGCTATGATTTCTGCGATTACAAAAGCAGATGATTATAAAAAAGCAGTTCATGATTTATTGACCCTGTGGCATAACACCAGGGCACGAGTGGAAAACCTTTAACCAAATATATACGCCAATAAGCTGCTTTATAATACACCCGTATACAGCTAGCACTTGCTCCCAAACCAACAAACAGACACAATCTTTATCGTCAATAAAACAACGATAAATTATGTCATGGTGAGGAAACGAAAAAAGCAATCTCCTATAGCGTTATTTGTAGAAGGTAGTTGGGTAGTATCAGCATTGACTGCACTGTTATTACTCATTGTTTTTTTTATCATTGTGCCATCAATCAATAACGCTTTTATCTCAGCCATCAATCAGCCAATTCAACCTTTTGTTCTTATCATTGCTATTGCCTTGCTTGCTCTTGCAATCTACAAGTTATACCAACAAGCACGCGCTACTTACTTAGCAAAAAAATACCCTTTAAATCAGGAGACAGAATCACCATTTGCCCGAACAACGATGTCTGAATTTGTTGAGCGCCCAACGAGCTGGTCATTGAAGGTAATTCAAGACATTGAATGGAAACGTTTTGAAGATTTATCGATGGGTTACTATTTAGAAAAGGGGATATTGGCTAAAGCAACTTCTCTTGGGGCTGATGGAGGTATTGATATTAAGCTGTATCAAAATGGTCCAGACAATGCGACTTCTTTAGTGCAATGCAAGTCTTGGAATAATAAGCTTGTTGGTGTGAAGGCAATACGCGAATTTTTAGGTGTGTTAACGCATGAAAAAGTCGCTAAAGGCTTTTTTATGACCTCAGGTGATTTTACTGCAGAGGCTAAAAAAACAGCCAAAGCGAATAAACTCAACTTAATTAACGGAGAAATGTTTCTCACAATGATTTTACGGCTACCTGAAGTGTCGCAGCAAAAATTATTGGCATTAGCTGTTGCTGGTGATTATAAAACGCCAACTTGCTCAAGATGTGGTATCAAAATGGTTGAGAAGGATAGTAAACGTGGGCGCTTTTGGGGTTGTTCTAATTATCCAAAATGCCGACAGCGCTTAGCTATTAGAAAAGCATAAAATATAGCTTTAAATGTGCAGACTTTCATTTGATTTTTGTTACAATAATCAAATGTCGGAAAAACATAAAACTAGTCACGGTGGCAAACGTATCAATGCAGGGCGCAAAGCAGGCTCTGGCAAGTTTGGTGAGCCTACAACTGTAATCCGCATACCAACGAGTCAAAAAACTGCAGTGGTTGAATTTATTGCACACTCACAACAGCTGAAAACTACCCATATTGATTTATCCACTGTGTCTTTATTTGAGTATCCAACTGTTCAGCATCAAAAAATAGCATTGCCATTATTTGCATCAAAAGTACGTGCAGGGTTTCCAGACGTAGCAGATGAGCATGTAGAAAAGCGTTTAGATATTAGCGAGTATTTAATTGCGCGGGCAGATACAACCTTTTTTGCAACGATTATCGGGGACTCTATGCGTGATGCTGGGTTGCTTGATGGCGATAAAGCAGTGGTAGATCGTGCTAAACAAGCGACTATTGGAGATATTGTGCTAGCGTATATTGATGGTGCTTTTACGATAAAAACCTTAGGTAAAAATAAGCAAGGAATGCCACGCTTAATTCCTGCTAATACTGACTACCCAGTGATTGAGATTACCAAAGAAACACAGTTTGCGATATGGGGAGTAGTGACTGGCTCGTTTAGAAAGTTCTAATGTTAATGCCAACAAAAAACCTAGCCCATGGCTAGGTTCTTGGTAGATACAACTAAGCTAGAAAGCTTATTTGTTCATTACGTACATTGTAACTTCAAAACCGAAACGCATTTCAGTTGCTGCTGGTGTTGTCCACATAATATTTCTCCTTTTGGTTAGTCGATCTAGTAACTCCTAGTTCGTGTAGTTATTATCGACCAGTGAGCGAAAAACATAGTCTCTATGATCATGAATAGCGCGTCAGTATTTTCATTAAGGGTAAGTCATCAAAATATGGGGAGCAGTACATATACCGTACTTTATTTATCCTTATGCATAAACTTTTGAGCTATGTAAGCTGTTGCCTGTTTGCCTTCTTCAATAGACTCATGTGCGCGATGAAAATCCAACAAGCCAACATGTGCCAGTTTAGGTGTAATGATATAGTCTGGAGGTTCACCAGCCATCCGACTACGACTGATTCTAACTTGCATAATATTAATGCTGGCTGCCATGATATCCAGTATGGAGGGCAGTTTTGGTGACGAAGGTTGTGTACTGGGCATAATGCCACGAATACTTTCTTTTAGTTTATCTACCCAGTCACTGTTTTCAGAGGTTTCAGTAGCCACTTTTTTGGTATCTTCAGGCGCATTCATATGCCGATTTAAAGCGTCAGAGTTTAAATCGACTGCTATGACGATGTCTGCGCCTAAAGCACGTGCTAATGAAACTGGAACAGGATTAACCAAGCCGCCATCGACTAATACAGTTTCTTTGTGCATGACTGGTGTGAACAACCCAGGTAATGCGATTGAGGCACGTACCGCATCAAGCATGGAGCCTTCTTGTAGCCAAATTTCATTACCACTACTGAGGGATGTAGCCGTTGCTGCAAAAGGAATTTTAAGCTTTTCAATTTGATGGTCACTAAAATCACGACGGAAAAATTCCATTAAGCGATCGCCCTTAAGTAAACCGCTACTTAAACTTACATCCAAGTATGAAATGATTTCACTTACATTGAGTGCTAATACCCATTTTTCAAATTTATCAAAATCACCAGCTGCATAAGCTGCACCGACAAGTGCGCCGATAGAGGTGCCACAAACGATATCAGGCTTAACACCTGCTTTTTCTAACGCGCGAATTACTCCAATGTGAGCCCAACCTCTTGCGGCTCCGCCACCCAGTGCCAAACCGATGCGTGGTTTGCGTGAAGAATTCATATATAACCCTATTTAACTGAAACTGATTGAAGTATCTATTTTAGCAAGGATCATATAGTAATTTTTCTAACAGGCTAAATATCATCTTAATAAAAATCAAAACGAAAGCTAATAAGTGATGGAAAAATGTCAATAAATAACTATGGAATACAAGTTTAACTAAGATTAATCATATCAATGGTTTACTTTTATATCTAATTGTATTACTTTAATAAGTGATAATAGTCGCTTAATATTGATTGTATTTTCAGGATATATATGCCTTTCCCAAATTTGACAAAGTATGCTTACAGGATTCGCTGCAGCAACGGCGCGGTTGTCGATAATTTGCAGATTTATGGCAAAACAGAAGACGAAGCTAGAGCAAAGCTTATGCAGATGTATATTAATTGCGAAGTATTGAATATATCTACTGCATTTAATTCAAGGCAGTCCAGCACTGACTTTGATGAAGTACTAGACCGTATTATTGGTGAGTATTAACTGATATTTACTAACAGGTCTCTTAATAACTCTGTCGTGAGCGCATAATAATCATGTGCCCCTTGGCTTTTTTCTTGATAGTTAAAGATATCCTGATGATGATAAGGGCTTTCAGCTAATGCAACGTTAGCATTAATCACGGTTTTGCATAAGTCCTGACCAAACAATGTCTCTGCTTGTTTAAGCACTTCAAATGACATTTTTCGGCGTTGATCAAATGATGTTAGCAAGTAACGTCTATCCAAGCGTTTTTTTAACACGCTTTCTAATGAATGTAATGATTTTTCCACCTTTAATGCACTTTTTAAGGATAAAAAGTCAGAGAATATTGGAATAATAACCAAGTCTGCTGCAAATATAGCATTGAGCGAGAGCACACCTACATAGGGGCAGCAGTCCATAATAATGTTGTCATAAAAAACTTCTTTTTCAAGCGCATTTAAACCGTAGTTTAATTTATTTAGGATGGCAGGGCCTTTGCCATAATTGGAATCAACTTTTATGAGTTGTTTATGTGATGGAATAATATCACTAACAGTTTTCCATTCTACGATAAGATTTTTTAACGGTGTGTTGTTTTGGTAGTGATCAAATAAGCTTTTTTCAGCATCTGGCTTTAGCTTATCATTTATTTCTGTCAAATGCCCCTGAGGGTCAACGTCGATAAGAAGTGATTTAGCATCATTACGATTGAGAGCTGCTGCTAAGTTAAGTGAGGTTGTTGTTTTGCCTACTCCCCCTTTTTGGTTAAATACTGCAACACGACTCATATGGTGCTTTCTTAATCAACTTATTATTAGGCATTTAATGCTAATGCGTGATTGCTTTAATAGATGTAATTATTATTAGCAACTCTTATCATATACAAAAATATACCTTTTTTTATAAGGGCAGTATAGATTAAGTATTATACAAGTGTACGTAAGCTAGTATTAATGCAATAGTTTGTCAGTATTTAGTTAAATGCTTTTATTTCAGCATCGGGGTCATCTAGCCAAAAGTAATAGAACTCACGCACAACATCTAGGTAAAGTTGCTTGATTTCTTTGGTTTTAAATAAAGGTAAAGTCAGGTCAACCGAGATTCGGTAAATAGCATGATTGGTAGTCGGAGCGTCTCTTAGTCGTAAGAGAATAAGTTTTGCAAGTTTGGTACGGATGTCAATTACAGATTTGTCTGCTCCCTTTTGTATAAGTAGATGTCTGTAACGATTAAGTGCCTGACTTTCAATCTCATTAAGCTTGGTTACCTCTAATTCATCGGTAACTGCTTTTAGTGTGGTGTGTTTTGGTTTCCACTGAATATCAGTAACATTAAAGCCATAGTACTCTTCAAACATGGCAATAGCTTTAATATCATTCATCCAAAATGGATAGTATTCACGCGCCGTGTTGAGGGCATTGCTTCGCTCATCATCGGATAATGCTGATAACGTTAACTCTAACGCCGCTGCAAATTCTTTGCGTGTTTGTATCTTCGCAGTCAGTTCCACCATGAAGGAATCTAAAAATTTTGAGCGTAAATATAGTGCTCGGCTAGAGGCACCTTTCGCTTGCAAAAACTTTAAATAGGCATCAGCAGCCTCTCTTTCACGACTCTTAGCTGATTGTTTTGTTGTCATTGTTAAATTTCATTTATCCGTTTTGCTTTACTAAACGTTACCGATAGTCGAATTGAGTGACTTGTACATATTTTAATCAGTCAATGTAGAATGAAAGCATTGAATAGATGGATAAAACACAGATTAATCCTAGATTTAAAATTGCAATCCTTTGCCATAATGATGTGATGGCGTAATGAGTATTTAAAAGAAGCTGATTGAACGACAAGGTAAAAGGATTGATGAATAAATTAATTGCATTATTACTATGTAATGTATGGATGATTTCCATGAGCCATGCGGCAAGCTGGACTCAATTACAAGACAATAAACATGCAAAACTAATGTTAGATAAACAGTCAATTGCTGAGTCTGGCAAATTTCAAAAAGCGTGGGTCAACATAGAATACAAGGATATGCAAACTAGCCTTCAATATCCTGAGAAGCAATACAATCGCGCAAAATTATTATGGTATTTTAATTGTACGGAACAAAAGTCTGCTACAGCACAAGTTTATCAACTACTGAATGAAGACCTGGTTTTTTCAGCTGCGATTGATATCAAAAGAGCGAGGTTTTTAGAGCCCGTACCTGAGACAGAAACAGACCTCGCTATGCAATATGTTTGCAAACGAAAAGCGTATCAAGAGGAAGCAAAAGCAAAAGCAGAGCAGGCAAAACAAGCACTTGAAAATGCTCAAGCTGCTGCCCCGGCTGACCAACAGAAGACGTCTGAAAAGTCTGATGTGAAATCATCCACAGAAAGTAGCGCTAATGAATCAAGCAAAGGTGATGAAGATAAGGCTGATTCAGAATCTACCCCTGAAAAAACCAATGGAAAAGATAGTCAAGCTAATGATGCAGACCAAGCGGCTGAAGAAAATGCTGATGAAGCTGATACTGGCAAAACAGAAGAAAAAATTAAAGCTGTTAGTTGGAAGTATGTTGGTAGCAAAGGCCCTGAACATTGGGGTGATCTGAGTGAAGATTTTATTAGCTGTAAAGTAGGCAGAAACCAATCACCGATTGATATAGATAAAACAATTACTGTTTCTCCAAAGAAACTGAAGACATTTCAGCGTTTCCCAGCTGTGAATATTGTCAATAATGGCCATACAGTGCAAGCTGATTTTAAAGCAGGCAATATTATGGTTGTTGATACAGTTATGTATGAGATGAAGCATGTAGCGTTTCATACGCCTAGTGAAAACACAATCAAAGGTAAATCTTTCCCACTAGAAGCGCATTTTTTGCATACAGACGCTAAAGGCAATTCTGCAATATTGGCTGTTATGTTTGAGGAGGGGGCTGAGAATAAAGCACTAGCAAAGCTATGGCAACAGATGCCTAAAACAAAGGTTCAGCCAAAAAAATTAAGCACCAAAGTACTTGCCAGTGATCTGACACCTAGAGATAAAACTTACTATCGCTACAATGGATCTTTGACAGCTCCACCATGTACTGAAGGGGTTACTTGGATTGTAATGAAATCTGCGATGACAGCATCTAAGTCACAAATTGCTGCTTTTAAAAAGGTGATGCGACACGATAACAATCGACCAATACAGCCGCTTTACGGTCGTATCGTACTGGAATAGGTGCACTCAATCAGCATTTTTGTTGCGCTTTACCAACTTCTCTCCAATGTGGTTTTCGCCACGTGATTTAGCCAATAAAACTTGTTTTTGTCTTTCTGTAAGTGCAGCTTTCTTCTGCTCTGAAGTTTTATCATAACAATATGGGCATGAAATACCTGGCGTATATTTATCGCTTTTGAGTTCTTCTGGGGATAATGGCATGCGGCAGGCATAACATTGATCATATTCGCCTACCTCTAAACCATGCTTTACACCGACACGTTGATCAAACACGAAGCATTCTCCTTCCCAAAGGCTCTTATCCTTTGGAACTGTTTCTAAATACTTCAGAATGCCACCTTGTAAATGATAGACTTCTTCAAAACCTTGTTGCTTCATATACGAAGATGCCTTTTCACAACGGATACCACCTGTGCAAAACATAGCCACTTTTTTATGTTTCGTTTTATCCAGATTTTGTTCAACATATTTCGGAAACTCTCTGAATGTAGTGGTTTTGGGATCAATAGCTCCCTTAAAGGTGCCTATATGGGTTTCGTAATCGTTGCGTGTATCTAAAACGATCACATCAGGATCGCTAATGATGTTATTCCAATCTTCAGGTTTGACATAAGTGCCAACGACAAAATTTGGGTTTACTTCTGGAACGCCCATCGTTACGATTTCTTTTTTGAGTTTTACCTTCATACGGTAAAAAGGATGGTTGTCAGCATAAGACTCCTTGTGCTCCAGATCGCTCAAGCGAGAATCCTGTCGAAGGTATGCTAATACAGCTTGTATGTCTGCTGGCTTACCCGCAATTGTGCCATTTATACCTTCTTCAGCTAGTAGCAGCGTACCTTTGATATTGTGCTTCAAGCAAGCTTCTAGTATTGGTTGTTGTAGACTTTTGTAGTCAGGCAGGCTAACGAATTTATACAGCGCAGCAGTTAAAAACTTTGACATTTCAACATAACATTAAAACAAAAGCGGATTTTAACATTATTTTGATAGACTTACTCAGGCTTGTAAAATGAGCAACTCTGCTTTTCCCATGCCAGAAGCATCTCCCATGTAGCGCTTAACGCGTTTTTGCTTGATTGCTGCAAATTTGCTATCGAGCTGTTGGAATGACTGGTATAAGATATTCAAGAACGGTAGGGTATGTATACCGCAATCTAACCAAGTAGCTTGTTCTGCAGGCGTTTGCGTTAATAGCAAAGTGCCGCGTTTCATCCCAAATCCTAGGTAGGCTCCCGTGCTACCCATGATACCAACTGTACCTGCCCGCATGCGAGACGCACAATATTGGCCTGCATTACCTTCAACTAATAAAATGCCGCGACGCATTAAATCTGCAGCGCGTTCTCCAGCATTACCTTTACAAATGAGCACGCCACCTTGCATGGCTGACCCTAAGTAATCGCCCGCATCACCATCAACAGTTATCGCGCCATTTTTCATTTGATGACCAATATAATGGAGTTGCTTATTCGTGTTCTTAAATATTATTTGGTTGGTATCTTCACCTGATAGATCAAATAGATCTGCAACGGTATAGTTACCAATAGGCGTTGATTGAATTGCCTCTATAGATTTCTCTTTAAGAAGGTCTGGTGTTAATGACCGACAATCAACAGCATGATTGACCTTGTTCTTTAGTGTAAAAGTAAGCGCACTCATGATTGCCCCTCTGTAACTGGCGCTGATAAATCGCCGTTTAAAATAGGGTGCAGTTTAAATAAATGTGGGCCTAATTTGCCGCCGTAATTTCCTGCAGAAATCCGTTTAATGCCACGTTCTGGTCCAAAGCTACAAACCGCTTCAATACCGACTTTCATTGACTGTGCAATATCTTCAAAACTAAGTCCATCAATCACTATTTCCATGACACTCTCAATGTCCATATCCAACTCACTTTTCACCACACCTTTTAATGTTGGACAAAATGCATCATTGGTACTAGCAAACATTTTTGGATATTTGCTACCTACCTTAGAACCAGAACGCACCACACCACCTGGAAATGGCATAATCACATTGGGGATTGCTTTCATTGCTTCTATTGCTGCTTCGCATGCCGCTAGCACTTGTGGTTGACTTTGCCCTAGCACTAAGAAATTTCCACCACCAATGGCGCGTACCATGCCAGTTGTTTCCTCTGTCAGAAATTCACCATCCATCACTGGGATACGCCAATAGCGTTTGTTTTCACCTTTTGCATTCGGTAAAAGTTTAGAAATTTGATAGCCGTCACCAAAATAGCGTAAATGCTTACCCAAGCTAATTTGATCATCGGAAGCGATGCCAGAAAAAGCAGCAGCAGTAGGACAGGTGAGTATGCATTGCCCCATACGTGTTTCAAGTTGCTGCATCAGTACTTTGCTACCCATTGCAAACATTAAAATACTTACACCAGGCCGTCCATCAGGTGTTTCATCTTCGCTCAAGTCACCTTCAATGCCAGCTTCAACACCGCATCCGATGACACTGGTTGCAAAACCAGTCATCGCATTGGCTGCGTTATAAGCCCATTTGAGGTTTTGTGCAGTAATTAACACGCGTGTGCCGCGCATATTAAAGGCTTCTGCAAACGTATCATCGATTACTACGCCATTTAGTTGCATATTGTTATTGGTAGATTCGCTCATGATTTAGTGTGGTTAATGACGCTATTGCGGCCATCTTCTGCCATTTCATCGTCACTTATTTTAAAGTTATCTAATTGAATAGTATGATATCTATCAAAATATTCCTTTAAGCCTTTTTCTACGCCTTTGTCATAGGATGGCTTAGCAGTATGAGTTTTACCCCAGACAATTTTAGTAATTTCACCATTTTTGACCACTAATTCACCATCTTTAAAGACATAGTCTGGTTTGGCAAACATGGCTTCTTTATCATCTTGTTCGGTATAAACTGTAATATCAGCGGCAGCGCCAATACCCAAGTGACCTCTATCATTTAAACCAATTAACTTCGCCGCACCAGCACGGGTAAGTGTCGCAATTTCATAGAGGCTATACTCACGTTGAATAGCAGTTAAGTTACTCATGGCTTGGGCATCTATGTTTAATTTTGCAAATGCATCATCTCTAAAGCTTTTGTCCATTAATAAACGAATCAAGTGCGGATAGCTGGTAAAAGGTGCGCCATTTGGATGGTCAGTGGTTAAAAATATTTTCCATGGGTCATCTACACTAAGGAAAATCTCTAAACCAATTGCCCACTGCAAGGCATTTACATAATTCTCATCACGGTATTTAAATGGCACAACGCCGCAGCCACCATCACATTCAATATCCATAATCACTGATTTCTTAGGGTTAGCGTGGTTGGCGTTTAAATGCTGCATCATATTGTCGCCAGAAGCGGTGACGGTTTGTCCGAATAAGATTTGTCCAACATCAGCAGTGATGTGCTTGTTCTTGTTAATACCCTCTGCAATTTGCGCGGCGGCAGATGAAAACTTCATATCACCTTCAGTGCCGTAGCTATGAAACTGAATATGGGTTAAATGCATAGGAACGCCTTCACTAGCGCCCATGGTATCCAGAGTGGTTTGGAAGTTACCTGCAGCTCCTAGATTGTTGCAATGGACATGTAAAGGTTTAGCAATGCCCAAATCATGCACTGCGCGGCTTAAACTTTGTAAAATTTGCCTTGGACTAACGTTGTAATGCACATTGTTTTCATCTAGATCTAACCTACGCTGGTTAAACTTAAATGCATTGATGCCCCCAGGATTAACCACCTTAATGCCAATAGTTTGTGTTGCATGTAATGTCCAGGCAACGTAGTCATTAATAGCCTTTTGGTCAGCTTTGTTAGCAAGTAGGCGCAAAAAGTAATCATCATTGCCAAGCATCGCGTAACCACCTTTGTCTATCATCGGCGTATCACCCATTTCTAGATGTGCTTGTCGAGCATTAATCGCTAAAATAGCAGGCTCAAATGCTGCGGTATAACCCATTTCAATATAACGTAGACCTGTATTAATTGTGCTTGGTGTTGCATCGTGTGCACAGTGCGGACCACAAATATGCGCTTCAGGCTCATGATAATGTAGAGTCTCTTGATACTCAGGTAGCATCATGCGCGCAATATTGACTTTGCCGCCACCAATATGACTATGCATATCTATGGCGCCAGCCATCACGACTTTCCCTTTTAGATCAATGGTTTCATTAATTTTTTCTGTATCAGAAGGCTTGCCAATAATGCGGCCATTGCGGATATAAATATCTTGTACAACACCATCTTTTTGGTGCGCAGGATCGTAAACTTTGCCATTTTTCAGTAGGGTAATCACAATGCATCTCCTACTTTATTCAGAATTTCAGCCAATGTTGGTAGTTCGCTTTCTTTGACTTTTTTAAGCGGTAAAATCACATTTGAATCCACTCGAATCATCGTGCCACTGCAGTCCAATCCAGGGGTTGCAGTTGGAATGTAGACATCTGGCTCATTTTCGAACTGCATGTTTGAATTACCAATGACGATGATTGGTGCCTTTGAGCTAGGCATTGCTTTGTCTGGACTAAAACTATTTACCCAAATTAAAACATCATGTTCAGGTAGCACCTCTTCATGAATTGCTAAACCACTTAACCATGTGTGGGCATAATTCACAGTGGTATCACCATCACTGCCACCCATTGCCAAAGCACCTGCACGAGTCGTTTTGTTTAAATCTACCACGGTTTGTGCAATCTGCTGAATGGTTAATTCAGCATGCGGAAAATCTAAATCCTTTGCCACCCAGATTAACGTTGCATACTTGGCTTGCTTTAAACGGTTAGCAAGACTTTCTAAATCTGCAATCGCGATGCCTGCTACAGAGGGTACATTTAATTTTTTATTGGCAACTAAAGCATGCAGCGCAGCGGTGACCTGTGGTAACTGTTCTGGCTTACAGGGTAACACAGTGGGTTGTTTCCCTTTAGGCGAAACACCATGGCTAGTATCTAAATTTTCTGCGCCAAGGTAAGTGATATCACGATCTTCGTTTTCGATAAACATGGCTTCTTTTGGCCATATTACTCGTTCAAAAAAGCGAGGGTTATGCTTAACCACATCAGTACCGATAAACACGATGACATCGGCGCGATTTCTCACTTCTGTCATTGTTGTTGTTTGCCAGCCTACACTTTGCAGTACTTTGGTATTGCGCCATGTCGTCACTGCATTCATGTGGGCGAGGGTGGCATTACATTTATCTGCTAACTGATAAGCGGCTCTGAAACCGGTTAAATCAGTACCTAAACCGCCGATTAAAGGTTGCTTTGCTGATTTAAGTAAATCAGCTATTTTATTAACTGCTTGATCTATTGAAACTGTTTTACCAGCGCTACGGGGGTTAGCTTCTTTGCTGGGTTGTGAAAAGAAAGCAATGTTTTTTTTACATGATGTTTTATTTGGGCTTACATCGTCGCACAGCATGCCACAGGCTGGGCATGTGGTTGCATACATCGCATTGTTCTCATTTAAATTTTGCATGTATTCTGATTTCTATACGCTTTATATAAAGGTTGAACGATGTTTATATCATAGTCAGTATAACGCAATATAAACACTTTAACAGCGGTTGAAATCTAGTTCTGTTCTATCTTTCAATAAAGTAAT
>JBNLAC010000050.1:0-15548 GCA_050301935.1 Methylophilaceae bacterium
AGTTGGCGGTCATGGGCGAAGTGAAAACACATTTCAGACCAGAATTCGTCAACCGTATTGATGAAGTTGTCGTTTTCCATGCATTAGGCGAAGAGAATGTGCGCGAGATTGCGAATATCCAGTTGCAATATCTAGCAAAACGCTTACATGCGATGGACATGGAGGTTGTTATTACAGATGAAGCAATTGCAGAAATTGCTAGCGCTGGGTTCGACCCTGTGTATGGTGCAAGACCATTGAAACGTGCTATACAAAGTGAAATTGAGAACCCATTGGCACGTCAAATACTTGCTGGTGATTTTGTTGCAAAAGATACCATTAAAGTAGACGTTAAGGCAGGTAAAATTGTCTTTACTAAAACCTAAACCATGATTGAAAGGGCGCTATGGCAAATTGTTTAAGCAAAGTATTTTGCATTCTTTTTGCCATGGTGTGCCAATCAGGTTATGCGTTAAACAATGCGCAGTCAGCTACATTCAACAATGAGCCTCCAGTTGTCAGAAGCTTGCTAATCAAGGCGACAAGTTTAGCTGAAGATCAATACAATATAGATGCGACATGGAAGGCAGCGAATCTATACTGCGAGGCATCTCGCTATGGCAGTGCAGAGGCTATGTATCGTCTCGGTATGCTCTACGCATTTGGCAATGGAGTAGAAAAAAATAGGAACTATGCAGCAAATTTATTTGGGTTAGCTGCGATGCATGGCCATTTTGAAGCGCAAAAAATGTTGGAAACCATCGAGATTCGTACCTTAGATACGCCGCCGTGTGTGCTATCAGAAGTGGCGCCAAACAGAGCTCCAGACCTGTATTATGGCGATTACAAAGGAACGCCAGCGATAGATCGTTACATTGCTCAGTTACCCAAAAGTAAGCGTTGGGTGGTTAATCTGGTGGATACCATTGCTGATTGGTATCAAGTTGATAAAAAATTAGTGTTATCAATTATTACGGCAGAGTCGAATTTTAAAGTTACCGCGCTGTCCAACAAGAGTGCACAGGGTCTTATGCAGATCATTCCCGCAACGGCGGAGCGTTTTAATGTTGACAATACATACAATGCGAGTCAAAACATCAAAGGGGGCGTGGCCTATTTGCGTTGGTTACTGTCGTATTTTAGAGGTGACGTCGAGTTAGCTGTGGCTGCCTATAATGCTGGCGAGGGTGCAGTAGATCGCCATAATGGCATACCTCCCTACAAAGAGACCAAGGATTACGTGCGTAAAGTGCTGAGTTTATATCAGCTAAAAAGACATAACTACGATGAGAGTATCACACGTGCTTCGCCTGTCATTAAGAAAGTGAGATAGCAATGAATGCCAAAATGTTATTTGCAGTATTAGTTAGTTTAATCATGTTGAGTGGCTGCGCAACCACAGAAGAAATGCAGCGTGCACAAGTGAAGCGGATCACGCCAGAGGAGCTAGAAAAGTTAGTACCAGCCCCCATTGCGACTTATACTTTGGAGTCACTTGTGGCTGACTCCAAACAGGGTAAAACCCCAGACGAAATCATTCAAAAAATTAAAGAAAGTGAATCTCGTTATGATTTAAGTACAGCGCAAGTATTGGATTTAAATCAGCAAGGAGTCGATGTAAAAGTCCTTGATTACATTCAACAAAGTAATGAGTTGGCAAAACAGAATTATATTGCAGAAGAAATCAATAAAGCAGAAAAAGAAAAAGCGGATGCGCTCCGGCGTCTTCAGCATGAAAGATTATTTAGAAGTTATAACTATTACGATCCATTTTGGTATTCAAGATTTGGGCCATTCTTCGGCCGCCCGTATTACCCAGGCTCGCGATTTAGATGGGGTTTAGGCTATGGGTGGTAATGCAGCTATTATATGCTTTTGGCGCTGGTTTTCTGACTACCAGACTTTTCTACATCAGTCGAAACAGACTCATAAGCAATGCTGGAATTGATTTTGAAAGGCGTTGATAACACATGGTAAATCTTTTGTTCAACGACACTGGTGACTAACGGTTTTACTAATATACCATTAACATCCAAGGCAATTGCAGTGCCAACAGCGCTAGCGTCAGTCATGCCGCTTAGGATGATGATACGTGTTTCCGCCTTTGCGTAAGTCTTACCAGTTCTGATGCGCTTAATAAATTCTAAACCATTGATTTCTGGCATAAAAACATCAGTGATGATTATATCAAACTGATTGTTTTCTAATTCTGACAATGCACTTGTAACACTTGCAACTGATGTAATGTGGATAAAGCCCAAAGTGCCTAACACCCGCTCTACGATATTTCGAGTAAACTGATCATCATCGACGACAAGAATCTTACGTTCAGAATTACTCTTGGTTTGCTTTCTAGGTTTTTGGTTAATGATTACTGGTGCAGGTTCTGTTGGCTTGTAATCAGAAGCAAATTGGTGGAACTCAGCAACAGGCATAGGTTTGGCAATGTGATAACCTTGACCGATATCGCAACCCATACTTTTTAGTAAATCCCAATCTTCTTTGTTTTCTACGCCTTCCGCTACGCATTTAATTCCTAGTTTGTGTGCCATATCAATATTGGAGGCAACAACAATCAATAACTGGTCGTTGCTGGCAAAGCCTTGCACAAATGATTGGTCTATCTTAAGTTCACCAAAGGCTATGCGCGTTAATTGTTGCAGGTTGGAATATCCTGTTCCGTAGTCATCAATCGATAGAGTAAAGCCGCTCATATACAAGCGAGCCAGATTTTCTAATGCAATCGGGCCATCTGTCATAGCAGCAGATTCTGTAATTTCTAGCGTAATATATTTTGGATCTACGTTTTGATTACTAAATAATTCAGTGATCTTTTTTGCAATATCTGGATTATTTAAAGATACCAATGACAGGTTTATGGCGATATTTATCGGAAGATTTTTCTCTATCAGCATTTTACAAGCTATCGCAGACTCTTCAAGCATGCAAAAAGTAAGTTCATCAATACTATTGTTTTGCTCCAATAACGGAATAAATGCAAAAGGGGAAATTACACCATGTGCTGGGTGTAACCACCTTGCAAGCGCTTCGGCGCCAACAATTTTGCCTGATTTTAGATTAACTTTTGGTTGCAAATAGGGCTTAAACTGTTTTTTGCGTATCCCGGTCAGTATGTCATCAACACTAAAAGTATATTGCTTGGCATGTGCAACGTTTGCCGCTTGCTTAGCTACAGGGTTACTAAACTGGGTCAAGAAGTTATTAAGTTGTTGCAATTTTATCGGTTTTTCTACAGCACCTAATAGCTTCGTTCTGTTGAGCTTGGACAGCTGACTTGTCACTGTCAGCAATTTTTTGTCCATACCTGTTAAAATAATTACACCGAGATTATGGTTAGCTTGATTGATATTTCTCAGTAACTCAATGCCATCCATTCTAGGCATTTTTAAGTCGGTAATTAGAATATCAATAGGCTTGTTATCCTGATTGTTAAGAATAGCGAGTGCTTCCTCACCATTGCTTGCTTCGTAAATGTTAGTGATGCCTAGTTCATTCAACAATTTGACGATTGTAGAACGTTGAAAGTCATCATCCTCAGCAACAAGCAGTGTCGGTTTCGAGTTAGGCATTGTTTTAGTTGCCTGCCAAAATAGGATTAGTGTCAGATGAGCTAAACTGCTCAAGCTGATTAATCGCTTGATTTAAATGGTTAAGCAACTGTTGGCTCTCAGTTGGGTATGTCGACGCATCAAGGTTTTCGATATTGGCAAAAGCAGCAGCTACTTTATTTGCACCTACCATTCTGCATGCACCTTTTAAACGGTGTGCTAAATCTTGAGATTTAGTCAAATCATGTGCCGCAAAGTGCTGTTCGAGTAATTTATAGTCGCGCTTGATATAGTTCAGTAGGTCTTTAATAACCTTGCCTTGACTTATTGTATCCTCTGCTACTTGCTTGAGTATCGTGAAATCAATATTGGCATTAATGTCTATTCCTTGATTGGTCAGGTCGACTGATGAGTAATGGGTATGACCAGAAGGCTTTATGCCAGAAAGTAACTGTTTTAATTGACTAAAATTAATTGGTTTGCTGAGGAAGTCATCCATTCCTGCATTCATACACTTTTGTTGCTCTTCTTCTTTTGTATTTGCAGTCCAAGCGATAATCAGTGTACGATCAAGTCCGCTTAGCCTTTCTGCATTACGGATATCTTGACTAAGTTGATACCCATCTTTAATCGGCATATGACAGTCCGTAATCACCAAGCCATGTTTCTTTTCAAGCCATAGCTGTAAAGCATTTTCTCCATTGGCGGAACTGTCTACAGAATACCCTTGAGTACTAATGGCACGAACCAATAGCTCACGGGTTATCGCTTGGTCATCTGCGACCAATACATTACTGGCATTGTTTTTGTTATTGCTTGAAACCAAAATCAATCCTTTGTTATTATCGTTTAATATACACTAATTTTTTGGCATGCAACTTATTATTCTAAATAGTTGAATGCAAATGTAATATGAAGATAAGAAATGGAAAAAGAATTCAATTTATAATTTATATTTAGATCAATAAACTGAATATTGATTTTTAACTGGGTCAAGTGATGCAACAATTTACTCACACATTACAAGTAAAAGCGCAAGGTCGTCGTTTATATGATATTACACAGCAAGTGGTCGATTGGACAAATCAACAGGCCGTCAATACAGGTTTGTTGACACTATACATTCAACACACATCGGCAAGTTTGCTAATCAATGAAAACTACGATCGAGATGTTTTAGTTGATATGGAGGCATTTTTTAGTCGAATAGTGCCAGATGGTGATTCATTGTTTATCCATACCATAGAAGGGCCTGATGATATGCCAGCACATATTCGCACAGCGCTTACTCAAACGAGTTTATCAATTCCTGTCGTTGATGGAAAGTTGGCATTAGGTCAATGGCAGGGTATTTTTATGTATGAGCATCGCTATATGGCGGCCACAAGGCGCATAGTGATGCATCTTTTGGGGACTTAATTCTTTACTTGGTAAAAGAAAAAAACTAACTTTTCACAACAATGGATGCAACAAATTTCCAACAAAACAGCTTGATATTGTAGCTAAAATGCTTAATTTTTTACTTAGCGTTGTCAAATGACAATAGTTTTGTTATTGTTTTGCGGGGAGTAGTAGTTTTTTTATAGTTTTTGGGAGAAGATGAATGAAAGCAACATACAAGTTTTTACTACCTGCTTTACTAGCTGGTTTCTTATTAGGTGGCTGTGCTGAGAAAGACGCAGCAGCACCAGCAGAAGAGGCAATGCCAGAAACTTCAGCGCCAGCTGAAGAAGCAGCAGCACCAGAAGAAGCTGCGCCAGCAGCAGAGGAAGCGGCTTCTGATGAGCCAGGCGGCTATGTTCCTACTGATGATGAGCGTATACCAGGCGAAACTCGTCCTTAATCAGTTAATAAGACTTATAAAAAACGCACATGAGAATGTGCGTTTTTTTATGCTCATAGGTTCTTAAAGCAGCTTCAACGTAATGAGCTCCATTTTAATGGGTCAAATGGCACACTCTTATTACGTAACTCATAATACAAACCATTGCTTTGATTGCCACCAGTGTTACCTACTTGCGCAATTGTGTCTCCTGCGGTGACATCATCGCCAACATTTTTTAATATAGCTTGATTGTTGCCGTATAGGCTCATATAGCCACTACCATGATCAATGATAATTAAATTACCAAAGCCGCGCATCCATTCAGCAAACACGACTCTACCACTAGCGACTGATTTGACAGGCGCGCCTTCTTGCGCCTGAATGAAAAGCCCTTTCCATGTCAGACCACCATCTTTACGTTTATTGCCAAATTGATTCATCACTTCACCAATAACAGGTAGCTTTAGTTTACCTTTAAGTTTTGCAAATGCCTTACCAGCATATCGGTTATCAGGTGTTTGCTGATTTTTTGCGATGCCAGTTGATGATTCATTTTTCTCAGTTTGTTTCTGTTGTTTTTGCTTGGCTATTCTTGATAGTTTTTTTACTAGATTTGCTAAACGTTTTTCATCACGTTTAAGTTTTTGGATTTGTCCTCTTTGTTCAGCTATTTCTTTGGATAGCTTTTTCAATACAGATTTTTTTTCTAACTTTTCTTTTTCTAATACAGCACGTTCCTTTTCTTGTTTTTCTTTGAGTGCTGCGACTTTTTGTAATGTCTTGGTTGTTTCTGCGTTAAGCATTTGAATCTCATTAAGATTGCTTTGCATCCCCTCAATCAGTTTTGTATGTGCTTGTCCAATATAGGATTGATACTTGAGATCTCTGGCTATTTGACTGGGGCTTTTACTTTCAAGTATGAGTCTGATGTAGCTTTGATTGCCTTTTATGTATTGCTGATTGAGCAGTTCGCTTAGTTTATCTTGCTGCTTTTTGAGTTCGTTATTAATGCTTTCAGATTCCTTTTTCAGCGCATTGAGTTTTGTTTCATTCTCTTTTTGCGCTTGTTGAAATTCGTACAATTTTTTATTGGTAGCACTGATAGCAGTCTCTGATTTTTTAAGTGCATCACTAACATCATCTTGCTTTGCTTTTGTCTGATTAAGCTTTTTTTCGATGGTATTAATCTTTTCTTTAATACCGCTAATGTCTTTTTTTGCAGCATCCGCTTTTTGATTGGCAAAGCTCAAACCGTTGGCTGAAAGCATGGCAGCCATCCCTAGGCTAACTAGGGCGAGCCTAGTTAATCTTTGAGCTGATTTCAGTGCCTGCACACAATTACGCATTATCTTGAAATGAAATAAGGTTTTTTCCTGTCATTTCTATTGGTTTTGAGACGCCCATCATATGAAGCAGGGTGGGTGCTAAGTCGGATAACGCCCCATCTTCAGCAAGCTTTGCTTTTCGACCGATGTAAATCAATGGGACCAAGTTGGTCGTGTGCTGGGTGTGCGGTTGACTGTTTTTATAATCTTGCATAAGCTCCGCATTACCATGATCTGCAGTAATAATGACCTCTCCACCTATTGATTGCATTGCTTCAACGACACGACCAATGCATGTATCTAATGTTTCGACTGCTTTAATTGCAGCTTCAAGGTTGCCTGTATGTCCGACCATGTCACAGTTTGCATAGTTACAAATAATGGCATCATATTTTTTTGATCGTATTGCTTCGACCAGTTTGTCAGTAACTTCTATAGCACTCATTTCAGGTTGTAAGTCGTAAGTGGCAACCTTAGGTGAAGGGATCAAGATTCTATCTTCACCTTTAAAAACACTCTCCTCACCTCCGTTAAAAAAGAATGTCACATGTGGGTATTTCTCAGTTTCTGCAATACGCAACTGTGTCAAACCTTCATTTTGTATGTGTTCGCCAAAGGTGTTTTTCAATGTAAATGGCGAGAATATCGGCGTTGCTTTTTTCTGGTTTTGATCGTGTTGAGTTAGCGTAAAGAAGTGTGACAGCTGAGGAACACGTTTGCGGTTAAATCCCTCGAATTGTTCATTCAGTATTGCATCGGTAATTTCTCTGGCACGATCACCACGAAAGTTCATAAAGACTACGCTGTCCCCATCCTCTAATTTTATTGGTGCTTCATCTGGTTGACGAATACATGTGCATTTTACAAACTCATCAGTTTCTTCGCGAGCATATGCATTTTCTAATGCTTTACTTGCAGATGGCTCTACCATTTCAGCTTGGCCTTCAACTATCATATTGAATGCTGGTTCAATACGCTCCCAGCGTTTGTCCCGGTCCATTGCATAGAAGCGGCCACAGATGCTGGCGATTCTGCCGTTTTTTAATGATGTGATTTTATCTTCTAGCGACTTAATGAATGCTTTAGCACTGATCGGAGGAGTGTCCCTTCCGTCTAGAAAGGCGTGAACAAAGACTTTTTCAAGCCCTTGCTTTGCCGCTAATTCTAACAATGCATGGATATGGTCTTGGTGGCTATGAACACCGCCGTCGGAAAGCAAGCCAAAAATATGTAAAGCTTTATTATTGGCTTTCAACTCTTTAATCATATCGACAAGTAGTGGCAACTCAAAAAACTCTCCTGTTTTGATGCTGTTGTTGATACGTTCAAAGTCTTGAAACACGACACGGCCTGCACCTATGTTTAAATGACCAACTTCTGAGTTGCCCATTTGTCCATCTGGCAAGCCGACATAGTGTTCTGAAGCATTAATTAGTGTATTGGCATAATGTTGTTTCAGTGAGTCTAGATTTGGTGTTCTAGCAAGTGAGATTGCATTGTCTTTTGATTCCTCTCGAAATCCAAAGCCATCCAAAATGAGTAAAATAACAGGTGTAATTGGCATCTTAATTCTTTTGCATATGATATTGGGATAGATACATTATAATAGCTGCTTAGTGAAAAAAAAGTAAAACGCAGACTAAAGTTATTTAATCCTCTTGAATTTACTTCATAAGTCAGCATTTAATCATTACGTATTTACAGAAAGATGATAGTGGAATTTATTACTGAAAACGCATTGTTAATCATTTTGGCAGTAGGCTCTGGCATTGCTTTGATTTGGCCCATGTTAAGCAAAGGAGGTGCTGCTGGCGTGCCTAGCATTTCTCCAGCGGAAGCAGTGATGCTAATGAATCAATCTAAAACGATAGTGCTGGATGTCCGTGATGAAGCGGAGTTTGCAGCAGGTCATATTCAAGGGGCAAAGCACATTCCACTCAAAGAATTAGAAAGTCGTATTAAAGAGCTAGATAAGCACAAGAAAAAACCGTTACTGGTTTGTTGCCAAAAAGGCGTACGCTCTAATGCGGCTAGTAAGATGTTAGCTGGACATGAGTTTGAGCAGTTATGTCAGCTTTCAGGTGGCTTGGATAAATGGGTTGAGGCTAAAATGCCGATAGTAAAGGACTGAAATGGCGAATGTGACAATGTATACAACGGGGTATTGCCCTTATTGCGCTAATGCTGAGCGCTTATTGCAAAGTAGAGGGGTGACGGAGATTAACAAAATACAAATTGATACCGATCCAGCATTAAGGATGGAAATGATGGAAAAAACGGGTCGCAGAACAGTACCGCAAATTTACATTGGTGATCAACATATCGGTGGTTTTGATGATTTGCGTGCGTTGGATTTGGCTGGAGGCCTTGAACCTTTATTAGGCAAGTAGTTCGGGATTTGCCAAATTAGAGATGATTAAAATCTCATAAAAAGTTAAAATACACGATTCACAGCTTAAGACTGTAATCAATTATAAAATAACTAGGAATGATACATGGCACAAGATAATAATGCTGCACCTAATAAAGAAGAGGCAGCGCAAGGATCACAAGCAGGTTTCGGAATTGAAAAGTTATACGTAAAAGATGCCTCTATAGAGGTGCCGAATGCGCCGCAAGTCTATACCAACCGTACAGCACCACAGGTGAGTGTTGAGTTGGCTAATAGTGCAAGTAAGCTAGATGACGGTGTATTTGAAGTGTCAATCAAGGTGACTGTTACGGCAAAAATCGAAGAAAGCACAGCCTTTTTGGTTGAGGTGACACAGGCTGGTATTTTTGGTATCCGTGGCGTGCCTGACGAAAATATGGAAATGATATTAGCAATTACTTGCCCTAATATTCTGTTCCCATACGCAAGAGAAGCGGTTTCAGATATGGTTACCCGAGCTGGCTTTATGCCTATATTGCTCAATCCAATTAATTTTGAAGCCTTGTATGCTCAACAAAAAATGGAAGAGAACAAAACACAAGCGCCAAATTAAAAGTTGGTATGTTAATGGTATGAAATCTTTATTTTCACTATTTACTATCTTGGTTTCTCATTTAAGCCCAAGCAAGGTGTTCATCAGCTTGGGTTTTTCTTTGTGTTTAGCACTGCAGGCAAACGCTGCAGATTTCCGCTCTATCTTACCATCTAAGGCCATTACCTATGATGCGCCATCAGCAGCATCGAAAAAGCTATTTATCATGCAGCAGGGTTATCCTGTTGAAATTATTGTTAATTTAGGTGAGTGGGTAAAAGTGCGAGATCAATTAAGTGGATTAAGCTGGATTGAAGGTAAAGATTTAGATACGAAGCGAACTGTTTTGGTAACGGATAGCACTGATATTAAAGAGGCGGAAAGTGCGGATTCAAAACTGCTGGCAACAGTAGAAAAAGATGTTGTCTTGGAGTTGGTGTCTCCCAGTATTCGCAACGGTTGGGTTAAGGTCAAGCACCAAGACGGTATTGTCGGTTATATTCAGAGCAGCGCAATTTGGGGGCTGTATTGAGTAAGATTGCTGTTTTAGGTGCTGGCGCTTGGGGTACAGCCTTAGCTATCCATATTAGTGGCCAACAACATCGTGTAACCCTATGGGGGCGTAATGCTGGCCATGTTTCAGGCATGCGTAAAGCACGTGCCAATCCACTTTATCTGGGCGACTTTAAGTTCAATGACACATTAGCTGTGGAAGAAGACTTGGAAAAAGCCATTGATGGAGCTGATTTAATCTTATCAGTGGTTCCTACAGCAGGCTTTCGGGTGCTTATCAAAGAAATTAAGAGGTTAGGCTCTACCCAACCAATTATCTGGGCACACAAGGGTTTGGAACCAATATCAGCGCTATTACCACATGAGGTGGCTGTGGAAGAGCTAAGCATGAGCCGAAAGTGGGGTGTTTTATCTGGCCCCAGCTTTGCGGCTGAATTAGTGCGTGGCTTGCCAACTGCGGTTACATTAGCAGCGAATGATACTGCATTTGCTGCAGAAGCTGCTCACTTGTTACATGGTGGTAGCTTACGTGTTTACAATAGTACAGATGTTATTGGTGTATCAGTCGGTGGCGCCATTAAAAATGTGATGGCAATTGCTGCTGGTATATCCGATGGAATGGGATTTGGTAATAATGCGCGTGCAGCAATGATTACGCGTGGTCTTGCAGAGATTACACGCTTTGGTGTTGCATTAGGCGCTAAGGCGGAAACCTTTATGGGTTTGGCTGGTGCAGGCGATTTAATTTTGACCTGCACGGGTCAGTATTCTCGGAATAGAGAAGTTGGCTTACAGTTAGCTACAGGTAAAGATTTGCAAGAAGTGTTAAGTGGCTTGGGGCATGTGGCAGAGGGTGTCAACACAGCAAGAGAAGTAATGCGCCGAGCAGAAAAGATTGGCGTTGATATGCCTATTACCTATGAGGTTAATCAGGCATTATCTGCTGGTAAGTCAGCCAAGCAAGCAGTGATTGATTTGCTCGGTCGTGAACAAAAGCCAGAAGGTATTTAAGAGTAACTGAATCTTGTTTTGATATTTAACCTTGAACAAGGTTTGATTTTCTTCTGTCTAGGTTATTTCGTCTATTTTTGCTATAAGATGGAAAATACTCAGCACCTGTTAAATTACGTCTGCGTGACGCAATGCGGCGGTCATCATAGCGAATATACCCGCAATGACATGCTTTAGCATCGCATGTGATTAATGGCAGTGGTCCAGCCATTCCCAGTAAAATAGGTTTGTCTGCCAATGTCTTTGCAGCTAGACAGGCATTTTCATCGGTGTGGATGACAACACATTTATAAGGATGCGCTGACTTTTCTGGCCTGCCAGGCCGGATACTATTACGGTTTGTTTTCTTTCTTTTTTTTAAGGCGTCAATATAGATGTTTTTTTTATACCATTTGTAAGTATAAATCGCACCAAAAATAATAATAGAGATTATAGTTTTCATTGAGTGTTCAATGTATACGGTTGCCTAAAAAGCGGGATTTTATATGTCAATACTCAATATATCAAATATTTATCAAACACCACCAGTAAAATCAATTTGTCGCCATGCTTCATACAATAGCACTGCGGCAGAGTTAGATAAGTTGAGGCTTCTACTATTTGGCATCATAGGCAAACGCACCCTGTGTTCTGGCGCAAAGCTGTTGCGAATCTTATCAGGTAGGCCTCTAGTCTCTGGGCCAAAAACAAATACATCGCCTGCTTTAAATGTTAGATTGCTATAACGTGAACTACCTTTTGTCGTTATTGCAAACATGCGTTTGTCATTGAGTGCTGTTTTGCATGCTTCCCAATTTTCATGTACTTGGACTGTAGAAAACTCGTGATAATCCAACCCAGCGCGCCTAAGCTGTTTATCTTCTAACTTGAAACCTAATGGTTCAACTAAATGTAATTGCGCTCCTGTATTGGCACACAATCTAATGATGTTGCCAGTGTTTGGCGGTATTTCAGGTTCAAATAAAACGATATGGAACATAGCGGTATTTTAACTGATGATTGCGATTATCAATTAGTTTGATTTAATTATGTTGCTCTCGCGAACGCGTAACAATGCACTGATAATGCGCCCGCTTTTTTTAGTACCAGTGATAGTTCGTTTACGGTGCTGCCTGTTGTGATGACGTCATCAATAATTGCTATTCGTTTACCTTTGATATGCCGTTGTGCTAATTCTTGATTAACGGAAAACGCACCACGCATATTTTTTAATCGCGCTTTAATCGGAAGGCTTGCCTGTGGTGGGGTGTTCTTAATACGCTGGCATACTGTATCACTGACTGGGATACCAATTGCTTTTGCAAGGATGTATGCAACCTCAGCTGACTGGTTAAAGCCACGCTCTTTTAGTCGATTTGGATGCAGTGGCATTGGGATAATCATATTAATATTGTGACTTAATATATTATCAATGAATAATTGCGCAATAGTCTTACTTAGGTAGAGTGCATGATTGTATTTATATTCCTGTAGCACAGCATCAAATGGGAAGGCATAAGCGAAAAGTGCAGTTGTTTTGTCATAGTATGGTTTTTCTTTCAGGCATTTTCCACAAGTCTCACCTTGTGTTGGCAGGCCGCACTGTGGGCAGCATGGATGTGGTGCGCGTGGTAATGCATCTATACATTGTTTGCATAAGCTTATTTGGTTATTGGTATAGGCGTTGCATAGCAGGCAATGTTGTTTAAAAAGGTGGGATATGAAAGCATCTAAATTAAACCATTGATTATTTTTTAACCAGTTGTTAAGTTTCATTTTTATTTTTCTTTACAGCAGTTAATTTATTGATTAATATACTAAAAAATTATCTATAAGGCTTATCATGCTAGAAAATTCTCAGAGTCAATCGCAAGAAACCATTATAAATGCCGATGCGTTAAATCCAAAAAAAATGCATCGCGAACGTAAGACAGTAGAACGATGGACAGTTGAAGCGATTGAGGCCTTATATGAGCTGCCTTTCAATGATTTACTGTTTCGTGCACAAGCAGTGCACAGAGAAAACTTTGATCCCAATGCGGTACAAGTCAGTACTTTGTTGTCAGTAAAAACTGGCGGATGCAGTGAAGATTGTGGCTACTGCCCACAAGCTGCTCGTTACAATACTGAAGTTAATAACGAACCAATGATGCCCATTGAAGAGGTACTGAAAGCCGCAAAAGCTGCTAAAGATAATGGTGCAAGTCGTTTTTGTATGGGAGCTGCCTGGCGTAGCCCAAAACAACGTGACTTAGAGCCTGTCCTTAAAATGATTGCAGAAGTTAAAGCCATGGGTTTAGAAACCTGTGCGACGTTAGGCATGCTAAAAGAAGGTATGGCGGAGCAACTCAAAGACGCAGGTTTAGATTATTACAATCACAACCTTGATACGGCACCAGAGTATTACGGGGATGTGATTAGCACCAGAACATACGAAGATCGATTGGATACGCTGGATAGTGTGCGTGCTGCAGATATTAATGTCTGTAGCGGCGGGATTATTGGTATGGGTGAAACGCGTAAACAGCGTGCAGGACTACTAGCGCAGTTTGCTAATATGGAAAGACCACCTGAGAGTGTGCCAATCAACTTGCTCACGCAAGTAGAGGGCACACCCATGCATGGGATGGAAGAACTCGATCACTTTGAATTTGTACGCACTATTGCTGCAGCTCGGATTACCATGCCCAAGAGTTTTGTTCGTTTATCTGCAGGCCGTCAAAGTATGCATGAAGGCATACAGGCACTTTGTTTTATGGCTGGCGCTAATAGTATCTTTTATGGTGAGAAGTTGTTGACAACAGGTAACCCTGAAGCAGAAACAGACCAAAAATTATTTGCAAAATTAGGTATTCATCCAATTTAGTATGTTAGCTGCATTACAGACTGCATTGGAAAAACGCCAAGCCGAGGGTTTGATGCGTCAGCGTCGCTTGCTAGACTCGCCACAAGCAGAAACGATTCAAACCAATAGCCATCAATATTTATCATTTTGTAGTAATGACTATTTAGGTTTGGCAAATCACCCAGATTTAATTAGAACGATGCAGTTGGCAGCAGGCGAGGCTGGTGTTGGTAGTGGCGCATCTAATTTGATTACTGGGCATCATCGTTATCATGATATTTTAGAAAAGCAATTGGCTGCTTTTGTACAAATGCCAGCAGCATTATTATTTTCCACTGGCTATATGGCCAATATAGGCGTTTTGGGTGCTCTGGCTGGTCGTGGGGATGCAATCTTTGCTGATAAGTTAAACCATGCTTGCTTGAACGACGGTAGTTACTATTCCTTGGCTGAATTTCATCGGTTTGCGCATAACGATGTAGCTGCTTTAGAAAAATTACTAAAAGCTAGTGAGGCGAAACGTAAAATCATTGCTGTTGATGCTGTCTTCAGTATGGACGGCGATATCGCGCCATTAAAAGCGTATTTAGCCTTGTGTGAACAGTATGATGCTTATCTATATATAGATGATGCACATGGCTTTGGTGTGCTGGGGGAACATGGTCAGGGAACCTTAAATCACTTACAGTTAGCATCACCACGAATTACCATGATGGCTACATTAGGCAAGGCTGCTGGCGTAGCAGGTGCGTTTGTTGCTGGTGAGCAGGTAGTGATTGACTATTTAATCCAAACGGCTAAAAGTTATGTTTACAGTACACCAGCGCCGCCAGCACTATCAGCAACTTTATCAAGATCCGTGCAGTTGATAGAACAGGGTGATGCACTAAGAAGTCATTTGCAACAGCTGATTAAAACACTAAAAACGCATTTGAAATTAAGTAAGTGGCAGTTGATGCCATCAGAAACTGCTGTGCAACCATTGTTAATTGGTAGTAATCATGATGCTTTAACATTAAGCGAATATTTGCAAGCTAAAGGTATACTAGTGCCAGCAATTCGGCCACCAACAGTTCCTAAAAAAACGGCAAGGCTACGTATTTCACTATCAGCTGCGCACAAAGAAGCTGACGTTATCAACTTAGCGCAAGCCATTAATCAAGCAGAAAGTGAATTAGCATGACCTGTCATGTAGAAATTGTAGGGCAAGGTAAGCCATTAGTCTTGATTCACGGTTGGGGAATGCATGGTGGTGTATGGCAACCTCTAATCAAACGTTTATCCAAGCAATACATGCTCTACATTGTAGATTTGCCTGGGATGGGACATAGTCGCCCAGTAGAACCTTATCATTTATACAATTTAGCGGAAGAGGTAGCAGAAGTTATTCCAGGCGTTTCCGATGTACTGGGTTGGTCTATGGGAGGCTTAGTAGCACAGCATTTAGCGACTAGCCAACCTGATCGTATTAGACGTTTAATATTGGTAGGGACGACCCCCTGTTTTGTTGAAAAGCCTGACTGGCCAGCTGGCATTCGT
>JBNLAC010000051.1:0-15245 GCA_050301935.1 Methylophilaceae bacterium
AGGAACGCCACCTACGCTTGTTTTGCATGGTAAGGATGATGGTCTCATCCCAATATGGCAATCAATTGAGTTTGTAGATGAAATGAGAAAACGCAATGCCCCAGTAATTTTCGATGTTATCTATAATGCAGGCCATGAGGTAATGCTCTCTGATAATCTGCACTACCCTAAATTACTAAATAGTATGACAGAATTCATCTTGACGATAGATAAAACTAGTCTTTAACCACAATCGTTTTATATGATTCAGGTACTGGTGGATAGCGTAACTCTAAATCAGATAGTGTTTCTAATAATATTCTCGAAATTAATAAATTACGATTGGTTTTAGAGTCTGCTGGAACAATATACCATGGCGCATCTTTAGTTGACGTGGCTTGTATAGCCTCTTCGTATGCTTTCATATATTTTGGCCATAAATCGCGCTCATTTAAATCATTCGGGTTAAATTTCCAAGTCTTATCAGGCTCATTCAAACGTTCATACATGCGCTCTTTTTGCTCTTCCTTGGATATATGCAAGTAACATTTGATTATTTTTGTGCCTGTTTCAGTTAACATGCGCTCAAAATCTTTGATGTGTGCGTAGCGACGCTGACATTCTTTATCATCAATCCAGTCGTGCACCTTTACTATCAGGACATCTTCGTAATGGCTTCGATTAAAAATGGTAATTTCACCTTTTTTCGGCACTTTGTTATGGACGCGCCATAAATAATCGTGTGCTAGCTCCTCCTCTGTTGGACCTTTGAAGCTTGCTAGGCGTATACCTAATGGGTCACACTCGCTAAAAACATGTTTAACTGTACCGTCTTTTCCACTCGCATCCATCCCCTGTAGCACTAACAATACTTTATGTTTTTGTTGCGCGTACATTATATCTTGCAAAGCGTTAATTTCAGTACTCAGGCGTGCTAATTCAGACTGGTCCGCTTCCTTGCTTTCGCCTCGCTCTGAACGATCATTTGGCTTAATATCGTCTAAAGAAAACTTGCTGTCAGGCTTAACTAAATACCGATCAAACTTTCCCATTATTAACCTTTACGTTTTTTAATCCAGCTTAAATTATGACAATAATTACCAATTGCTCCTACTCAGCAATCACCTCATGATACAGTTGAATCATCTGCTTTATTTTTGATTCCCATAAATAATGCTCAACGATGTGCTCCCTCGCTTTGTTACCCATTAGCCGCCTACTCTTTGGATCATTCGCTAACATCTCGATATGCTTTTTAAAGCCATCGATCATATTTTGACGCGATGTCGGTTTAATGAGATAGCCAGTACCTTCTGCAATATAATCAGCTGGACCTCCCCAATCAGTCGCAATCGCAGGAACACCTCTGGCCATTGCTTCTAAAATGACTGCACCGCCACACTCTCTGACACTAGGCAGTACAAAAATATCAGCTTTGTCATATACTTGATGAATTGTTGAGTGTTCGACCCAACCATGAAATGTGACATTATTCAGAGTTTTTGCCTGCTCCTTAAGCTTAGGCATATCTGGGCCATCACCAACAATATCCAAATGAATACTATCATCCAGCTCAGCGAAAACTTCAAATAATATGTCAACAGCTTTCCAGTCTACTAGTCGGCCTACATATAAAACGCGCGTCTTGATGTTAGCATTATCTACAATTACTTTTTGCTCGACTATTTCACTGACTTGATCGGCAGCATTTTCTACGATTTGTACAACTTGGCCAAAGTGTAAAAATGGCAAAGCTGATTTCGTTCTTGGATTAGCAACAATCAAGCGCGATGCTAACAACTTGCCAGGAATGAGAATATTAAAGACGTGACTTAAAAACCGAACAATAGCTTGAATATAACTCTCCACAGTTCCTGCCATATACTTAAATGCTTTGGGGAAATTGATTCCACCATTCATAGGCCCAATAATGACTGGCACACCTAATCCAAACATCATCGAGGTTTGTTTGGGTGAAACTGGGGCAGGTTCATGGATAATATCAATATTTTTTGATTTTATTATTCTTCTTGCATAAACCCATTGATAAACTTGTGTAACGAATTGACTAAGAATACTAGTGGTTAGCAAAGCTATCCTATCTGGAAGAAGTTTTCCAAGTTTATACATAAAAATGTGTAGCTTAGTGTCGGGAATAAAGTAAATATTGCGCATGCCATTAAAACTATTTCTGGCTCTAGCATGTGTAAGCAAATAGACATCATGCTTTTGCTCTTGCAAATAGTGGAAGTACTTAAATGGTAGCATTGCCTCACCACCAAACTGATTTGAGGCATGTTCACATACGATTAAAATTTTTAGTTTTTTCATTGAATTTTATTTTTCTCATTCATCTTTTATAAAAGAATGAATATTTATAATGAGCTATATTAGCTCCCGACTCCTTAACTCACTTTTTAAGTATGCGTAGTAAATAGGCGCAGCGACCACGCCTGCCACACCAAAAACAGCCTCCATAATAACCATTGCAACAAGCAATTCCCATGCATTTGCACGTATCTGTCCTCCAACAATACGAGCATTCAAGAAGTATTCTAGCTTGTGAATAACCACTAGAAACAACAAAGAACCAATGGCAACTGCAAGTGATTGACTCATGCTGACAACAACAATGACAGTATTAGAAATCAAATTCCCAACAACAGGTAACAAACCTACAATGAATGTAATGGCAATCATTGTCTTAACAAATGGTAATTCAACTCCTAACAATGGCAATATAATCAATAAGTAAATACTTGTAAATATCGTATTAATTGCAGATATTCTCACCTGCGCAAAGACAATGTTTCTAAAAGCCTCACCGAATAAAATGACACGCTTTAACATTGCTCTGGCAAAAGGTTTATAAAGTTCTTCTGTCAGTGCATCTCGAAGTGCCAACATAGCACCCACGACCATTCCGATAACAATATGCGCTGCATAACGGCCAGCCTCTTTACCTAAAAACTGTAAGCTTGAAGCGTTATCTCTTAACCATTGAGTGACAACTTGCTGCAATACTACAGCATCAGCAGGAATTCGCTCATCAATCCAGCCTGGCAGTATTTGCCGTGAGTCCTCAATAATCTGCGCCATTCTTGCAATTAGACTGGTTAAGCTACCTGAGTCAGACCTGAAAAATGCCGCTAACCCCAAACCTAGCAATGTCAGAGCACCAATAATAATTACAGCTAGCAAGCTAACTGCAATTACTTTTGATATATAACTGGAAAAGCGTTGCCCAATATAGGGTGCAATAACATGCACAAGCTCAAAAACCAGCATACCTGCCAATAATCCTGGTAATAAGTTATAACTCAAAGTAAAAATCATAGCGATTGCCATAATGACCCAAGCGGCAATATCCAATTGCGTGATTTTTTTAACGTTAATATTCACTTTGAAATCTGTTTTTAAATGTTTCTTGTTCCGCTATTGGCAATCGAATTGAAAGTTGGACCTTATCTGTAAATGTTTTTTCAATGACATCTCCACCTACTAGTGTCAGCGCCTTTGTCAACGCTTCCAATTGACTGTATTCAATCGTCATGTTGAGCTTCTGCATCTCGACATAAGGTTTTAGCGTTGCTGCTTCTAAAGCTTGTTTTGCTGTACCTCCATAAGCACGCGCTAACCCCCCTTTACCGAGGTTAACGCCACCATAATAACGGATAACACCAACACAAGCATTAATTAAATGCTGCCCTTCTAAAAACTGTAATATTGGTTTACCTGCAGTACCTGATGGCTCACCAGCATCTGAAAAGCGCATGACAATACCTGTAGCGGTCTTGAGTCGAAACGCATAAGCAAGATGGCTTGCATTTTGATGTTGTGAGGCGATTGCAGCAAGAAACGCGTTTACTTCTTTTTCAGTTTGACAACAACTAGCCCATGCCAAAAACTTCGATTTATTGATTGTTTGCTCCGCAGCACCAGGCTGCTCAATTATATTCATCATGCAAGATTGTGCTAGCGCTTAAGATAAGCCTGAAATAACACCCCTATTATCAACCGTAATATGCTCACTAGCAGGCGTTTTCGGCAAGCCAGGCATTGTCATGATATCACCACAAATTGCCACCACGAAGCCTGCGCCACGCGATAATCGTAGCTCTCTAACCGTCAAAACATGGTCAACTGGTGCGTTTCGTAAAGTAGGATCAGATGAAAAAGAATACTGGGTTTTCGCAATACAAATCGGAAAATGATTATAATCTTTGCTCAATTCTTGTAATTGTATTGTTGCTTCATCACTCAGTGAAATTCCTTTTGCACCATAAAGCTGCTTGGCAATCGTTTCTAGCTTACTTTGCAAACTATCAGTTGTTTTATATAAAAATCTAAAGTTAGATTCTTGATGCTCGATTGCTTTAACTACCTCTTCAGCCAACGCTACAGCACCAGAGCCACCCTCAGCCCAGTGCTTACAGACAACAACCTCGCAGCCCATTGGCTTAATTGCATTTTTGAGTAACTCTACTTCATCTTTGGTATCATGCGTAAAGTGGTTGATTGCAACAATCACTTGCATCCCAAAGTGTTGCTGTAAATTATTAATATGTCTTTTTAAGTTACTCATTCCTTCAGATAGATAATCCAATCCTTCGACATTAATTTGATCGAGTCCAGCGCCCCCATGATATTTCAGGGCCCGTATCGTAGCCACAAGCACAACAACGTCTGGTTTTAATTTTGATTGACGGCACTTGATATCAAAAAACTTCTCTGCCCCTAAGTCAGCACCAAAACCAGCCTCAGTAACAACATAATCGGCTAACTTTAATGCCGTTTTCGTAGCAATCACTGAGTTACATCCATGTGCTATATTTGCAAAAGGTCCACCATGAATAATAGCTGGATTTGATTCAACTGTTTGCACCAGATTAGGCTGGAAAGCATCTTTAAGAATTGCTGTTAATGCCCCTTCTGCTTTCAAGTCGCTTGCTAGTATTGCTTTTCCATGAATAGTCTTTGCCACTTGAATATTGCCAATCCGTTGTTTTAAATCTGCAAGATTTTCAGCGAGGCAGAAAGTGGCCATTATTTCACTTGCAACCGTGATATCAAACCCCGTATCTGTCTCATGTCGTAGTTGATATAAATGCATTTTTCGCAAAGCGCGGTCATTCATATCTACACACCTGCGCCACGTGACACTCTTAACGTCAATTTTGAGCAAGTTTCCGTGATGAATATGATTATCAATTAATGCTGCGAGCAAATTATTCGCTGTAGCAATAGCATGAAAATCACCTGTAAAATGAAGATTAATATTCTCCATTGGTACCACTTGCGCGTATCCTCCACCAGTGGCGCCACCTTTCATACCAAATACAGGGCCTAGTGATGGCTCACGGATACAGACCAGTGCATGTTTGCCTATTTTATTGAGTGCATCAGTGAGCCCAACCGTAGTAGTAGTTTTTCCCTCACCAGCTGGTGTTGGACTAATTGCTGTGACTAGAATAAGTTTGCCATCAGGCTTTTCACGCAGTGCATCAATTGCGGTATAGCTTATCTTGGCAATATGTCGGCCATATGGGATTAAGTCATTGTCTGAGAGGTTGATCTTCTTAGCAACATCTTGAATAGGCTTTAGATGGGCTGCTTGTGCTATTTCAATATCGCTTAACATCTTTCTCTAAAACCTTTTTTATTGATGGCATAAAACAATACTACGATGAACTTGCACTGTGAAGCAACCTATAAAATAATAATAGCTAAGCAGATCCATATTGATAACGATTACGCCCGTTTTCCTTACCTACATATAAAGCACGATCCGCGCGTGATGCTAAAGAATCAAATGAATCGTCACTGATTAAGGATGCAGCGCCGATAGTAACCGATATCGAAATATCATTACCTTCATAGGAAAAAGCTGTATTTTCGACCGCTAGTCGCAGCCGCTCTGCAAGGTCATTGAGAGTTGCTGTGTCAGCATTTGGCAGCAGGACCAAGAACTCCTCCCCTCCCCACCGACCAACAACATCTTGTTTTCTTAGGGTTGATTGCATCACTTTAGCTACGTTTGAAAGTATATAGTCGCCGCAAAGATGTCCATGCTTATCATTAACTTGTTTGAAATGATCAATATCTATGACGAGCATTGCTAGAGGCTCGCCAGTATTTTGACTAACGCTAATCTCTTTTTCCGCTTTAGCGATAAGACTCCTTCTGTTATCTAACCCTGTGAGCTTGTCAATTGACGCCAATTCAGCAAGCATTAACTGGTATTCACTAGTCGCTTGCGTGTAGGCAAATGTGACTGATCCAGTAATTAAAAGAAAAAAAGTGATATTAATAAATCTGAGAGCTTTCAAAAACGCATCATTGAAAACAACTTGTGGCGTTTTGTCATTTAAACTAATTTCTAGCAAAACAAACAAAGCAATTAACAATAATATCCTGAAAATATTTGTCAGCAATGATGTTCTGAAGCCAATAAACGGGAATGCTGCCAAGCCAAAGATATAATAATGAAAACCACTTTGCACACCTATGTAAAAGCAAGCAATGTAAGCATGCACAATAACTTCCATCGACACCAACAGACCAAGCACGCTAAAGTCTGAGGCTTTAACTGAACTATAAAATAACTTAATACAATAAATATAGATAGCTAAGCTGAAAATATTAACGATTGATAATTGCGGGACACCTAGAAAGTAAAAAAAAGGGATAAATAGTGCGTGGACAAAAGTTATGACCAACAAAGCATAAAACAGCACTTTGCTATCATCTCGTACAGAGTCCAGTTCATCTAATTTCAATAGCTTCTGTATTGAATGTAGCATCTATTTTTTACCTAATATGGTGCCTAAAATACCTCTCACAATACTACGCCCTAGCGAAGTTCCCGCCGCTCTAGCTAATGATTTTGCCGCACTTTCCAATACTGTATCCTTTGGTCTGCCTCGCGTTTTCTTAGGCTTTTTACCAAGTACACCACCCCAATCAAAGCTGTCTTCTTCATCTTTTTGCTGCTTTTCTGCTTCTTCAGCTGCTAAAGCCAGTTGATCGGCTTTCTCTTTCAATATTTCATGTGCAGATTTTCGATCAACAAATTTCTCGTAAACACCATTGATAACTGAATTTCGAATAACGGCTGCTCGCTCATCGTCAGATGCTGGCCCAATTCTACTTTCTGGAGGGCAAACGTAAGTGCGTTCTACTGGATTGGGTGCACCTTTCTCGTTTAGAAAAGAAACTAACGCCTCTCCAACTCCAAGCTCTGTTATTGCCGTAGCTACATCGACTTTAGGATTAACTCTAAAAGTCTCAGCTGCTGCTTTAACCGCTTTTTGATCTCTTGGCGTATAAGCACGCAGCGCATGCTGTACACGATTACCTAGCTGACCAAGTACAATATCCGGGATATCCAATGGATTCTGACTAACAAAGTATATGCCAACAGCTTTGGAGCGAATAAGCCTTACCACTTGCTCAATTTTTTGCATTAATGCTTTAGGAGCATCACTGAAGAGCAAATGAGCCTCATCAAAAAAGAAAACTAATTTTGGCTTATCTAAATCACCAGCTTCAGGAAGATTTTCATAGAGTTCAGATAACATCCATAATAACAAGGTCCCATAAACACGCGGCGCATTAAACAATTTATCAGAGGCTAGTATATTAATCACTCCACGGCCTTTAGCATCTGTTTGCAGCATGTCATCTAGGTTAAGTGCTGGCTCTCCGAATAACTTATCGCCACCTTCCGTCTCTAATTGCAATAACCCTCTCTGAATTGCACCAACACTTGCAGATGAAATATTGCCATACTCGGATTGATATTCCGCAGCATGCTCTGCAGCATGCTGCGACATGGTGCGTAAATCCTTCAAATCCAATAACAGCCAGCCCTCATCATCCGCTATCTTGAATATGGCATTAAGTACGCCACTTTGGACATCATTTAAGTTTAGCATTCGTGCTAAGAGCAATGGGCCCATTTCGGCAACTGTAGTTCGAATTGGATGTCCTTTATCTCCGAATGCATCCCAAAATGTCACTGGAGAAGATTTTGGCTCAAACCAATCCAGCCCTAACATCGCAATTCGTTCACTCACTTTTTTATTTTCGCCTGCTGGCTGACATAGGCCAGATAAATCGCCTTTGACATCCGCCATAAAAACAGGCACCCCAATTTTAGAGAACCCTTCAGCAAGGGTCTGCAATGTAACTGTCTTTCCTGTACCCGTCGCGCCAGCTATTAAGCCATGACGGTTTGCCATTTTGGGTAATAGATAGCTGCTATTTTCAAGATTTTTTGCAATTAAGATCGGATTTACCATGCGCACTTTCTTTCCGTTACTCTAAGGCATCTATGGTACTTAAAACAGCCTGCCTTGTCTTTGTTATTTGATTACTTATCTGTTTTTCTATGGTCGGATTCAACTCGATTTGTTCCCAATCCTGTTGCCATTTATCATAGAGCAATTGACTTTCTTTTTGCGCTGATATTCTCAGCAAATGGCTCAAATCACGTACCATTAACACGTGCTTCCAACCATCGATTGGATTACCGCGTGATTTATCTTTGGAAAAATGTGCATAGTTAACAACTGTTTGCAACTCACCTAAATTTTTCAAAACTTCAAAGGCAGCAACGCGCATGTTTTGATTCATTTCGTTTTGATTAGCTTGCCAAGCGTTATAACTCAAACCTGCAATTGCAGTAATTAAACTGACCACAGCAACGCTATGAGTTACTAGTTGCTTTGATAACCAAGGCCAATTAAATGATGCACTAATATTTTTAAGCTTATCTTTTATGGCCATGGAATCAAAAATCTCCTTCACTAGCTCGATTAACAAGCTCTATTAGCGAATCCTCTAATAATTGAGCAGATTTTAGCGCGCGCGCGGTTGGGTTTTTAATGTTTCTCAAATCATTTGTTGGGCGAGCCAATGCAATGAACAACCTTCTATTATTTGCGGTATCTAATTTCTCATACACTGCAATGCGACATGGTGCAAACACTAAAAACTCAGGGTGATCTAAAATAATTTCGGTACCCATGCTCAAATTACAATAAGAGTATACTTCTTTTATACCTTGCGAATCGATACCACGCTCTTGCATATGTTCACCAATCGGAAAATTGGCAGGATTGACAAAATTCATGCCTTCCGCAAGACTTTTTAAACTGTCGATTACATCCTGATGCGTCACACCGTCTTTCACTGCGACTTCATATATACCACTTGGGTGTTTGGATGATTGGTTCTGAACTTGCTCACCTTTTATCGTTGAGCAACCAATCATCAATAGAGATAAGCATGTAAAAAAAAGATATTTAGCCACTTAACCTCCCTAAAAGAGTTGAGACTGCTAGTAGTTAGATCGCGATATTTTAAAGGCGTCGTCAACTGCTTTACGATCATATTTTGGCGCTAACAGTTCAATAAAGCCATAGAGATAGCCACGCATAAACGTGTCTTTTCTAACCCCTAGGTGTGTTGTGCTAGCGGGAAATAGATGGCTACAGTCCAAGCGCACTAACTTTTTGTCCCTTTCTTCGTCATAGGCCATATTAGCAATAAGACCAACACCCAGTCCAAGCTCAACATACGTTTTGATGACATCAGCATCAATCGCAGTTAGTACAACATTAGGCATGACGCCAGCATCATGAAAAACTTTAGATACAATTGTACTGCCAGTGAAAGCAAAGTCATAAGTAATTAATGGATAGCTGGCAATTTTTGCTAAAGTAAGCGGTACTGCATCGATTAACCGGTGCCCTTCAGGGACCACAACGCTACGATTCCATTCATAGCAAGGTAAACACAGTATGCGATTATCCTGACTGATCATTTCCGTCGCGATTCCAACATCTGCTTCACCTTTAGCTACCCACTCTGTCACTTGAGTTGGATTACCCTGATGAATGTTGAGCTTGACGTGGGGATAAGCCTCCATGAAAGCTTTAATCGCTTTTGGTAACTTGTAACGCGCTTGTGTGTGGGTCGTTGCAATAGTTAAAGTACCTGACTCAACTTTGCTAAACTCATGCCCAACACGCTTGATATTCTGCATCTCTAACATGACAGTAGCAGCTAGCTTAATAATATGTTTGCCTGGCTCTGTTATGCCAGTCAAACGCTTACCATTACGTTGGAATATTTGAAGATTGAGTTCTTCTTCAAGCAGCTGTATTTGTTTACTTACACCAGGCTGAGATGTGTGTAGCGCTTCTGCTGCTGCAGAAATATTCAGCCCCTGCCTCGCAACCTCATGCACATACTTTAACTGGTGTAGTTTCATAGCAATGATTCCGAATCAATATTTATATCTATCTGAACAACTGTACATTTTATATAAGTGATCAATATATGCAAATAATAAATTAATATTAAATGCTTATATTAGAATCTGTTATATTACGCGCCTAAATCAAAATTGCACTACCCAAAATATGGATGTTTATCACATTTTAGCTGGTTTTATTGTCGGTCTTCTAGTCGGTCTTACTGGGGTTGGCGGCGGCTCATTAATGACGCCTATATTGTTGATGTTTTTCCACCAACCTGCTGCTGTTGCCGTTGGTACAGATTTACTCTACGCTTCAATCACAAAATCTGCTGGAATTTTTGCGCATGGCAAACTTGGCAACATCGATTGGCGCATCGTAGGCTTGCTCGCATTAGGCAGTGTGCCTGCGTCTATTAGCACCACGCTATTGCTTGCTTACATGGACATTTCGTCAGAAAGCGCGGTCTCGACAATCAAACTTTGGTTAGGTATTGCACTAATGCTAACCGCTTTATCGGTTATTTTTAGGTCACAATTGGCAAAGTTCTCCAAAACTGGGCATTGGGTCAAACCTACATTGGCTCCAGCATTGACTATCTTACTCGGAATTATATTAGGCTTTTTGGTTACACTGACTTCTGTTGGTGCTGGGGCTTTGGGCGTTACAGCTTTGTTAATACTTTATCCTAAGCTGTCTATCACTAAAATCGTAGGAACGGATGTTGCTCATGCTGTACCGCTTACGCTTGTTGCTGGCTTAGGACATGTTAGTTTGGGCACTGTTGATTACTCACTCTTAGGAACACTGCTAATCGGCTCGATACCTGGCATTTGGATAGGAAGCCATTTGAGTGCAAAAGTAGCTGAACATTGGATTCGCTTATTACTGGCATTAATTCTAGTTTATGTGGGTCAGAGATTAGCATTTCCAGGAGTGAATGCCATCTTTGGCATTACTGTGCTATTAATCATAATAGCGTTAAAGCAAGTCAAGTTCACAAAAACTTGAACAAGACCTTAATAAATAAGGCATTTTAGATTAAAATAGAGGGCTAACTTTAAATAGCAAATCACATGTACAAATACGACAAAATTGACCAGCAAAATGTTAATGAACGTGTCGCACAGTATCGCGATCAAACACGCCGTTACTTAGCCGGCGAAATTACAGAAGATGAATTTCGTCCTATTCGACTCCAAAACGGCCTATACATCCAGCGACACGCGCCTATGCTCCGTATTGCTGTCCCTTACGGAATGCTATCATCAAAGCAACTACGTAAACTTGCGGACATTGCTAAAAAATACGATAAAAATTACGGCCATTTTAGTACGCGTCAAAATATGCAACTCAATTGGCCAAAACTAGAAGATGTGCCAGATATTTTGGCAGAGCTTGCTACTGTGGAAATGCATGCTATTCAAACTTCAGGTAACTGTATCCGCAACATCACAACGGATCAATTTGCTGGTGTTGCACCCGATGAGGTAGTTGATCCACGTGCAATGGCAGAAATAATGAGGCAATGGAGTACGTTCCATCCAGAGTTTGCATTGCTACCACGTAAATTCAAAATTGCAGTCTCAGGCACCATAGAAGATCGCTCTGTTGTGCAAATGCACGACATCGGTATGGAGTTCTACAAAGACAATAATGATCAATTGGCGATTAAAGTGTGGGTCGGTGGTGGTTTAGGACGCACACCTATCTTAGGCTCTGTGATTAGAGAACATCTAGAATGGCAACACGCACTAAGCTATTGCGAGGCAATCATACGTACATACAATATTCATGGCCGCCGTGATAATTCCTATAAAGCTAGAATTAAAATTTTAGTAAAGGCTTTGGGTATTGATGCATTCAAGGAACAAGTTGAAAAAGAATGGTCACATCTTAAAGATGGCCCTTTAACTATTACGCAAGCTGAATTTGATCGTGTTTCAAAACACTTTGAACCGATGCCCTATGAGGAACTGGATCCACACGACGCTGGATATGACACAGCGTTAGCAACTAACCCTGCTTTTTCAGCATGGGTAAAACGTTGTACTCACCCGCATAAAATGCCAGGCTACCGTGCAGTCACACTATCGCTTAAAAAACATGGTCAGGCGCCAGGCGACGCAACGAGTGAACAAATGCATGTTGTTGCTGACCTTGCTGATGCCTATAGTTTTGGTGAATTACGCGTTTCGCACGAACAAAACCTAATTTTAGCTGATGTCGAATTAGCTGATTTATATGATGTCTGGGAGAAAGCGCGCCAGCATGACCTTGCTAGCCCTAATATAGGCCTGCTCACTGATATTATTTGCTGCCCTGGCGGTGATTTCTGTAGCTTAGCTAATGCAAAAAGCATCCCAATTGCACAGGCAATACAGGCAAAATTTGATGACCTTGACTATTTGCATGATATTGGTGATATCGAATTAAATATCTCAGGCTGCATGAATGCATGTGGTCATCATCATGTTGGCCATATTGGTGTCTTGGGCGTGGATAAGGATAACGAAGAGTGGTATCAAGTCTCTATTGGCGGCAAACAAGGCAACGATGCAAGTCTTGGTAAAGTGATTGGTCGTGCCTTTGCAGCAGAAGAAATGCCAGAAGTGATACAAAGACTGGTAGAAGTCTATATAAAAGAACGTACTACTGAAGAACGCTTTATTGACACTGTACGCCGTATTGGAATGGAGCCTTTTAAAGCTCATGTTTATGCTGAACAGGAGGTTGCATGAGCCAACTCATTAAAAACAATAGTATCGTAACAAACGAGTGGGTACGCGTATCACCACCTAAGTTCGGTGATGAACCAGTGCGTAAACAAGCAGGTAAAGTCGTCATGTTTAAATTGTATGGTGAAGAAACATTCACGCAAAAACAAATCGATGCGACAGAAATTCCAGAAAGTGGAAAAGTGCTGATACCACTAACGGTCTGGTTAGCAAAAAAATCAGAGCTAATCACACGTATGGAGGCTGGTGAAGTTGGGATTATCTTACAAACCCATGAGCCAATTGAAAGCCTGGTCAACGCATTTGACGACTTAAATCAAATACCAGTTATCGCTATTTACGTGGAAATATTTGCTGATGGGCGTAACTTTACATTAGGCAACCTGCTCCGCACCCGATATGGCTTTAAAAATGAATTACGCGCCATTGGAGATGTGATGCGTGATCAATTGTACTTCCTAAAGCGTTCTGGCTTTGATAGTTACGAGATCAAAGAAGGTCGAAATGCGCAGGAAGCAATCGCAAGCTTAAATGACTTTACGCAACCATATCAGGGTGCTGTGAATGATGTACCTGTATGGCGCCGCATAGACCGGAGCCAACTATGAACAGGTGTGTAATAATCTATACAGTGAGCAAGCCATGAGTTTCGGCGTTAGCATGATTAAACCTGCTGCGAGTAATCCAGCTACCTCGCCAGATTTGACTGAAGCGCTGACTTCAAGTGTGGATAAAAAACGAGCGCAAGTGATTGATTTATTGAAGTTGGCAGCTAATACATATCCTGCTATTACCTTCGCAAATAGCTTTGGTGCTGAAGATATGGTGTTAACGGACATCATTAACAAGGCAGAACTCCCTATTGAGATATTTTCTTTAGACACTGGTCGGCTGCCTGCTGAAACCTACACTCTTATGGGTGAAGTCGAAAAACAATATGCAACGAAGCCTGTTATCTTCTTCCCAAAACATGAAACCGTCGAGGACTATGTGCGTACTAATGGTATTAATGCATTTTATGAAAGCATTGAGCTTAGAAAAGCGTGTTGCCATATGCGCAAAGTAGAGCCTCTAAAACGTGCTCTGAAAGATAAACAGGCGTGGGTGACTGGCATGCGCGCAGAACAAGCATCTACCCGTGCAAGCCTGCCTACACAAGAATTCGATGAAAGCAATCAACTAGAAAAATTTAATCCGCTAAGTGATTGGACAGAAAAAGAAGTTTGGGCATACATCAGAATGTACAACGTGCCATACAACGCATTGCATGACCAATTCTACCCAAGTATTGGCTGCGCTCCTTGCACACGTGCTGTTGCAATGGGAGAGGATGTTCGTGCTGGACGTTGGTGGTGGGAAGACCCTCAAAACAAAGAGTGCGGACTTCATGTAAAGAATTAATAATATATATTAACTAATTGAAAATTATGACTAAAAAAACTTTATCGCATTTGGACTGGCTAGAAGCAGAAGCGATTCACATTTTACGTGAAGTAGCAGGCCAATGTAGCAACCCTGTCCTTTTATTCTCTGGTGGAAAAGACTCATTATGTATCGTACGTCTTGCTGAAAAAGCTTTTAGACCAGGCCGCTTCCCCTTTCCATTGATGCACATTGATACAGGGCATAACTACCAAGAGGTAATTGAGTTTCGTGATCGCCGTGCAGAAGAAATTGGTGAGCGCCTCATTGTAAGGTCGCTAGAAGATTCAATGGCCCGCGGTACGATAGTACTCAAACATCCAGATGAACCACGTAATAAACATCAATCAGTAACACTTTTAGAAGCGATTGAAGAGTTTGGTTTTGATTGTTGTATTGGTGGCGCAAGACGCGACGAAGAAAAAGCCCGTGCAAAAGAGCGCATCATGAGTTTCCGTGATGAATTTGGTCAGTGGGATCCAAAAAATCAACGGCCTGAGTTATGGAATCTCTACAACGCACGCACCCACAAAGGTGAAAATATCCGCGCCTTCCCTATTTCCAACTGGACTGAGATGGATGTATGGCAGTATATTGAACGCGAAAAACTTGAGCTTCCAAGCATTTACTATGCGCATCAGCGAGATGTTATCTTGAGAGGTGATGCAATTATTCCAGCCAACGTGCCGCTTGCTAACGGTGAAATTATCAATAAACCAAAAGCAGGCGAAGAAATTGTTAATAAGCAAGTACGCTTTAGAACTGTGGGCGACATTACTTGTACCGCTCCAGTCTATTCCGATGCCGATACTACAGAAAAAATAGTGATCGAAACAGCTAC
>JBNLAC010000052.1:0-14225 GCA_050301935.1 Methylophilaceae bacterium
GAAGGTTTACGCTTCGCTATTCGTGAAGGTGGTCGCACTGTAGGTGCTGGTGTCGTCGCTAAAATTATTGAATAAGTTTTTAGCGAAAGAAGCTACGCTTTACCAGCGTAGCTTTTGATGTTTGTAGTGTTTACAGGCCAATAGCTCAATTGGTAGAGTATCGGTCTCCAAAACCGAGGGTTGGGGGTTCGAAGCCCTCTTGGCCTGCCAAATAACAGAGTTGCGCACAATGTGCGTTGCTCAATAAGTGAATTAAGTGATTAACTATGGTAGATAAAATTAAGCTGGTTTTGGCTTTGCTGCTAGTAGCAGCTGGCATTGCTGGCTTTTATCTTTTGGCAGAAAAGGCCTTGGTTTTGCGCATTCTTGCTGTGATTGCGGGCGTGGTGGCTGGTGCTGTGGTATTTAGAACGACAGCTATGGGCCAAAAATCCTTCGGCTTTTTTGGCGACTCGATTGCTGAAGCAAAACGTGTTGTTTGGCCTACTCGTAAGGAGACGGTGCAAACAACATTGGTTGTGTTTGTGCTGGTGGTGGTTATGGCCGCATTCTTAGCGGTTGTCGATATTGGTTTTTCGCATATGATTCAATGGATACTAGGACGGAGTGCTTAATGGAAATGCATTGGTATGCAGTTCAGGTCTTTTCGAGTATGGAAAAATCAGTTAAAGCCGCTTTAGAGGAGCGTATTGCTCGATCTGATATTCAAGACCATTTTGGCGACATCTTGGTTCCTATCGAAGAAGTGGTTGAAATGAAATCAGGTGTTAAAAAAATCTCAGAGCGTAGATTGTACCCTGGGTATGTATTGGTTCAGATGGCAATGACAGATGCGAGTTGGCATCTGATTAAAAATACACCACGTGTAACGGCTTTTATTGGAGGTAGTGCGCAGAAGCCTACACCGATTAAAGACAAAGAAGTCGAAATTATATTGCAGCGTATGGATGACAGTAAATCTAATCCAGCGCAAAAAATGGTGTTTGAAAAAGGTGAGGCTGTGCGTGTTGTAGATGGCCCATTTAAAGATTTCTCAGGCAATATCGAGGAAGTTAATTACGAGAAAAGCAAGGTGCGTGTGTCAGTTTCTATTTTTGGGCGCGCTACACCGGTAGAGCTTGACTTTGGTCAGGTGGAAAAAGAAGTTTAACTTCAACAGAAAAAATAGTTTTTTAACGGGGAGCTTTTATTAAAGCGCTTGTACCCACATAAGGAGTAGACAATGGCAAAGAAAGTCATCGGTTATATCAAACTGCAAATTCCTGCAGGGAAAGCCAACCCAAGTCCACCAGTGGGCCCAGCTTTGGGTCAGCGTGGTTTAAATATTATGGAGTTTTGTAAGGCATTTAACGCTGCAACACAGAGTGTTGAGCCGGGTTTGCCTATCCCAGTTGTGATTACAGCTTTTGCGGACAAAAGTTTCACTTTTATAATGAAAACGCCGCCTGCATCAATTTTATTGAAGAAGGCAGCAAAAATTAAGAGTGGCTCAGCTCGCCCGCATGTTGATAAAGTGGCAACCATTACTCGAAAACAAGCTGAAGAAATCGCTACAACTAAGATGCCAGATTTGACGGCGGCTGATATGGATGCTGCAGTTAGAACGATTGCAGGTAGTGCTCGCAGTATGGGTATTGTTGTGGAGGGTGAATAAGATGGCTAAAAGAATAAACGCATTACGTGCAATGGTTGACCGCAATAAAGTGTATCCAATTCAAGATGCGCTAGCACTTGCCAAAGAAACAGCAAAGGTTAAATTTGATGAGTCGATCGATATTTCCATTAATTTAGGTATTGATGCAAAAAAATCAGATCAATTAGTACGTGGTTCTATTGTGTTGCCAAACGGTATTGGTAAAACCACTCGTGTGGCAGTGTTTGCTCAAGGAGCGCAGGCAGATGCAGCTAAAGCTGCTGGTGCAGACATCGTTGGATTTGAAGACTTGGCAGAACAAATCAAAGGCGGCATGATGGATTTTGATGTTGTTATTGCAACGCCGGATGCTATGAGGATTGTTGGTACTTTAGGTCAAGTGTTGGGTCCGCGTGGCTTAATGCCTAACCCAAAAGTGGGTACGGTAACGCCTGATGCTGCGACTGCTGTTAAAAATGCAAAAGCGGGTCAAGTTCAGTACCGTACAGATAAGGGCGGTATTATTCACTGTACAGTGGGTCGTGCGTCATTTACTGTTGAGCAATTGTCAGGAAACGTAGCTGCGTTAGTGGATGCAATTAACAAAGCAAAACCAGCTTCGTCTAAAGGTGTGTATTTACGGAAGCTGTCAGTTTCTAGCACCATGGGGCCTGGTATACGTGTTGACCAGACCACAGTTGTATAAGAATTTTCCCAGGCATGATGCTTGGATGGTAAGAACTTTGGGCTTGTTGCTTGTAATTTAAGGTAACAAGAGCATCAAAGACCGCTGGTACCCGAAAGGGTTTAATTGAAAATTGGCGATAATGGGTGATTAATATCCTCTGTTATATCCAGTAGATTCCAGCGTAGATGGCGAACCCGATGCAGGATTTGTAGACCCTGAATCAAGGACGCCGTAAGTGGTGCGGTATTTAGGTATTGCACTTAACATTAACGGAAGGAGAATAGACCTTGAGTCTTAATCTAGCAGAGAAAAAAGCAGTAGTTGCTGAAGTCAGCGAAAAAGTCGCATCGGCGCAAGCAATTGTTCTAGCTGAGTATCGTGGGCTTACAGTGTCAGAAATCACGACACTAAGAGCAGAAGCCAGAAAATCGGATGTGTATTTGCGTGTGTTGAAAAACACACTTGTACGCCGTGCAGTTGAAGGTACGCCGTTTTCAGGTTTAACAGACGATATGGTTGGTCCATTGATGTTCGGTATTTCAGCCGATCCAGTGGCTGCAGCCAAAGTGATGAACAATTTTGCAAAAGATAACGATAAGTTCGTGATTAAAGCGGGCGCAATGCCAAATGCAGTCCTAGATCCAGCAGGGATTAAAGCATTGGCAACTATGCCTAGTCGTGAAGAGTTGCTTGCTAAGCTTCTCGGCACAATGCAAGCGCCAATTGCAAAATTTGTACAGACACTTAACGAAGTGCCTACAAAATTTGTGCGTGGCCTTGCAGCGGTACGAGACCAAAAAGAAGCAGCTTAATCATAGCTAACTTATACATTCAAAAATTTAGGAGTTTTACAAATGGCAGTTTCAAAAGAAGATATTTTAGAAGCAATTAGTTCAATGTCAGTTTTAGATTTATCTGAATTAATTAAAGAGATGGAAGAGAAGTTTGGCGTATCAGCAGCTGCAGCTGCAGTTGCAGTTGCTGCACCAGCAGCAGCTGGTGGTGACGCAGGTGCCGCAGCAGCTGATAAGTCAGAGTTTGACGTGGTTCTAACTGCAGCTGGCGAGCAAAAAGTAAGCGTTATTAAAGCTGTACGTGAGTTGACAGGTCTTGGTTTGAAAGAAGCTAAAGATTTAGTTGACGGCGCACCAAAAACAATTAAAGAAGGTTTAGCAAAAGCTGATGCTGAAGAAGCATTGAAGAAATTGATTGAAGCTGGTGCTACTGGCGAACTTAAATAATTATTTTAAGTGACGCAAGCTAGGCTGACGGGAAACCGTCAGCCTTGGCTGTTTATAGACAGCAAAAAGAATAGACGCATTTGGGAAGTAATAATTTTTAAATGATGTTATAAATCAATACATTAAATTCTTAGTGTTTTGCTTTCTAACCTCATCATTATCTGGAGACGCTATGAGCTATTCCTTTACCGAAAAAAAACGGATTCGTAAAAGTTTCGCTAAAAGAGAAAGTGTGCAAGAAGTACCTTACTTACTTGCGATGCAATTGGAGTCATATAAAGCCTTTTTGCAGGCGGACGCCAAACCGGACGAGCGTAAAAATACGGGCCTAGAATCAGCTTTTAGTTCGGTCTTCCCAATCGAAAGCCACTCTGGGAATGCCCGTTTAGATTACGTGAGTTATCAGTTAGGGGCTGAGCCCTTTGATGTGAAAGAATGTCAGCAACGTGGTTTAACCTATGCTGCGCCGATTCGCGTAAAAGTGCGTTTGACCATCATGGATAAAGAATCTTCGAAACCGACGGTAAAGGAAGTAAAAGAGCAAGAAGTATATATGGGCGAATTGCCTTTGATGACAGAGAATGGCTCATTTGTTATTAATGGTACAGAGCGGGTTATTGTTTCACAGTTACACCGCAGTCCAGGTGTGTTCTTTGAACACGACAGAGGTAAAACGCACAGCTCTGGTAAATTGCTATTTTCTGCCAGAGTGATTCCGTATCGCGGCTCTTGGTTGGATTTTGAGTTTGACCCTAAAGATTACTTGTATTTCCGTGTTGACCGTCGACGTAAGATGCCAGTCACTATACTGCTGAAAGCATTGGGTTTTAACCCAGAGCAGATTCTGGAGATGTTCGGTGATACAGATACTTTCAATTTTAGTCCAAAAGGTGTTGAGTTCACATTGGTGCCTGAACGCTTACGTGGAGAGGTTGCTAAGTTTGATATTGCCGATAAAGACGGCAATATTATTGTGGCAAAAGATAAGCGCATCACAGTTAAGCATATCCGTGAAATTGAGAAGGCTGGAATCAACAAAATAGTGGTACCGACAGAGTTTGTCATTGGACGTGTCATAGTCAAAAATATCATCGATCAAGAAACTGGTGAGGTAATTGCAAATGCAAATGACGAGATCACGGCTGAACTTCTAGATAAGCTTGTAGAAGCGAAAATTGGCTCTATTGATACTCTCTACTCGAACGATCTTGATCATGGTGATTTTATCTCTCAAACTTTACGTATTGATGAGGTGCCAGATCAGTATTCAGCGCGTACTGCAATTTATAGAATGATGCGTCCTGGAGAGCCACCGACTGAAGACTCAGTGGAGGCATTGTTCCAAGGCTTATTCTTCAACGAAGATCGCTATGATTTATCAGAAGTGGGGCGTATGAAATTTAATCGCCGTGCTTATCCAAGCAAATTAGAGGATCGTACTGCCAACTGGATGAAACGATTCTATGAGCGAGTGGGCGAAAAGGGAGATACTGGTGACAGTGTTCTGTCGACAGATGATATTCTTGCTGTCATTGGCGTTTTGCTTGAGTTACGCAACGGACATGGTGAAATTGATGATATTGATCATCTGGGTAACCGCCGTATCCGTTCTGTTGGTGAGCTTGCAGAGAATCAGTTCCGTGCTGGTCTAGTAAGAGTAGAGCGTGCTGTTAAAGAGCGCTTAAGTCAGGCGGAGTCAGATAATTTGATGCCACACGATTTGATCAACGCTAAACCTGTTTCAAGCGCCATTCGTGAGTTTTTTGGCTCAAGTCAGCTGTCACAGTTTATGGATCAAACGAATCCATTATCTGAGATTACCCATAAACGCCGTATTTCTGCATTGGGCCCAGGTGGCTTGACGCGTGAACGTGCTGGCTTTGAAGTGCGCGATGTACACACAACACACTATGGCCGCGTTTGTCCAATTGAAACACCAGAGGGTCCAAATATTGGTTTGATTAACTCTCTGGCGTTGTATGCGCGCACTAACGAGTATGGTTTCTTGGAAACGCCTTACCGTCGCGTTAAAGAAAACAAAGTAACAAAAGACATTGACTATCTTTCTGCTATTGAAGAAAGTGAGTTCATGATTGCGCAGGCAAATACTGAGCTTGATGCTAAGGGCGCATTCAAAGAAGAGATTGTTTCTTCACGTTATCAAAACGAATTCACAATGGCACAACCTGATAGTGTACAGTATATGGATGTCGCACCAGGACAAATCGTATCTGTTGCTGCTTCTTTGATTCCATTCTTAGAGCATGATGATGCGAACCGTGCGTTGATGGGCGCGAACATGCAACGTCAGGCGGTCCCTTGTCTACGTGCAGAGAAAGCGGTAGTAGGTACTGGTATCGAACGTACTGTAGCAATGGATTCAGGTACGATTGTGCAAGCACGTCGTGGCGGTGTGGTGGACTATGTTGACTCAAGTCGAATCGTTGTACGTGTTAATGATGATGAAGCCGTTGCGGGCGAGGTTGGTGTTGATATTTATAATCTAACGAAATATACCCGCTCAAACCAAAATACTAATATCAATCAGCGACCATTGGTTAAGGTTGGCGATACGTTGAATCGAGGTGATGTTATCGCTGATGGCGCTTCTACTGATATGGGTGAGTTGGCACTTGGTCAAAACATGTTAGTAGGTTTTATGCCGTGGAATGGATATAACTTTGAAGATTCGATCTTAATTTCCGAGCGCGTTGTTGCTGATGATCGATACACGTCAATTCATATTGAAGAGTTGTCTGTTGTAGCGCGAGATACAAAGCTTGGCGCAGAGGAAATTACTCAAGACATTTCCAATCTGTCAGAGCGTATGCTGAGCCGTCTTGATGAGTCAGGTATTATCTACATCGGTGCCGAAGTTGAAGCTGGTGATGTGTTGGTTGGTAAAGTGACTCCTAAAGGAGAGACGCAGTTAACACCAGAAGAAAAATTGCTCCGCGCAATTTTCGGCGAAAAAGCCTCTGATGTTAAAGACACTAGCTTACGTGTGCCTTCTGGAATGACGGGGACTGTGATTGATGTACAGGTCTTTACAAGAGAAGGTATTGAGCGTGATGCGCGTGCGCAACAAATTATTGATGATCAGTTAGGTCACTACAAGAAAGACCTCGCAGACCAAATGCGTATTGTTGAGAATGATGCATTTGGACGTATTCGTCGTTTAATCGAAGGTCAGGTAGCTACTGGAGGCCCTAACAAACTGAAAAAAGGCGATAAGGTAACATCGGCTTATTTAGATGAAGTAGGTCGCTATGATTGGTTTGATATCCGCTTAGCTGATGAAGAGGCTGCTCGTCAATTGGAGCGCTTAAAAGACGGCTTAACTGCGGCACGTGTTGATTTTGATAATAAGTACGAAGAGAAGAAGCGCAAATTAACGCAAGGTGATGAGTTGCCACCTGGTGTTCAGAAAATGGTCAAGGTCTACTTGGCTGTGAAGCGTCGGATTCAGCCAGGTGATAAAATGGCTGGGCGTCATGGTAATAAAGGGGTTATTTCTAAAATTGCGCCAGTTGAGGATATGCCACACATGGCTGACGGTACACCAGTTGATATCGTGTTGAACCCATTAGGGGTGCCTTCACGTATGAATATTGGTCAAATTCTGGAAGTCCATCTTGGCTGGGCAGCTAAAGGTTTGGGCATGCGAATCTCAGAGATGCTAGAAGCAGAGGCTAAAGTAGCTGAAATTCGACAATTCTTAGAAAAAGTATACAACGACACCCGCGGTAAAAAAGAAGATATTGCATCGCTGTCAGACAGCGAAGTGCTAGAGCTAGCAGAGAACCTTAAACGTGGCGTTCCTTTTGCAACACCAGTGTTTGATGGCGCTGCAGAAGCGGATATTAAAGACATGCTGGATTTAGCTTTCCCTGATGATGATGCACGTACTAAGCAATTACAGTTCCATGCAGGTAAAACACAAGTAACTTTATTTGATGGACGTACTGGAGATGCGTTTGAACGTCCAGTGACAGTTGGTTATATGCACGTCTTAAAACTGCATCACTTGGTTGATGACAAGATGCATGCACGTTCAACTGGCCCATACAGCTTGGTAACACAACAACCACTGGGTGGTAAAGCACAGTTTGGTGGACAACGTTTTGGTGAGATGGAGGTCTGGGCGCTTGAAGCTTATGGTGCCGCTTACACTCTACAAGAGATGTTGACTGTCAAGTCAGATGATGTAAATGGTCGAACCAAAGTATATGAGAATATTGTAAAAGGCGAGCACAAAATCGAAGCTGGCATGCCAGAGTCCTTTAATGTGTTGGTGAAAGAAATCCGTTCACTAGCTATCGACATCGATTTAGATCGCAACTAATTTTATTTCATGCGTTGTAGCGCATAGAGGAGAATTCAAATGAAAGCTCTATTAGACTTATTTAAACAGGTAACGCAGGAAGAAGAGTTTGACGCGATTAAAGTCGCATTGGCATCACCTGAAAAAATTCGTTCCTGGTCATATGGTGAAGTTAAGAAGCCAGAAACGATCAACTATCGTACGTTTAAACCGGAACGTGATGGATTGTTCTGCGCAAAAATCTTTGGGCCTACCAAAGATTATGAATGTTTATGCGGTAAATATAAACGCTTAAAGCACCGTGGTGTGATATGTGAAAAATGTGGCGTTGAAGTAACATTATCAAAAGTACGTCGCGAGCGTATGGGGCATATCGAACTAGCGTCGCCAGTAGCGCATATTTGGTTCCTAAAATCCCTACCAAGCCGTTTAGGTATGGTGTTAGACATTGCTTTACGTGACATTGAACGCGTACTTTATTTTGAAGCATTCATCGTTGTAGATCCTGGAATGACACCGTTGGTGCGAGGTCAATTGCTAACAGAAGATGATTATCTATCAAAAGTTGAAGAGTACGGTGATGAATTCAGTGCTGTGATGGGTGCAGAGGCGGTACGTGAACTATTGCGGACACTCGATATTCATCAAGAAATTGAAACTTTGCGTAAAGATTTGTCCGACACTGGTTCAGAAGCAAAGATTAAAAAAATTGCTAAACGATTAAAAGTGTTGGAAGCCTTCCAGAAGTCTGGTATCAAACCAGAATGGATGATTTTAGAAATCTTGCCAGTATTGCCACCAGAACTACGTCCATTAGTACCTCTCGATGGAGGTCGTTTCGCGACATCAGATCTAAATGACTTATATCGTCGCGTCATTAATCGTAACAATCGATTAAGAAGATTGCTTGAATTGCGTGCACCTGAAATTATCTGCCGCAATGAAAAGCGTATGCTGCAAGAAGCTGTAGACTCATTGCTTGATAATGGTCGTCGTGGCAAGGTCATGACTGGTGCTAATAAACGACCACTCAAATCTTTGGCCGACATGATTAAAGGTAAGGGCGGTCGCTTCCGTCAGAACCTGTTGGGTAAACGTGTCGACTACTCAGGTCGTTCAGTGATTGTGGTTGGTCCTCAATTAAAGCTACACCAATGTGGTTTACCTAAAAAAATGGCGCTTGAGTTGTTTAAGCCTTTTATTTTCCATAAATTGGAAGTACTAGGCTTGGCGACCACTATTAAAGCTGCTAAGAAAAAAGTGGAAGAAGAAGGTCCAGAGGTATGGGATATCTTGGATGATGTGATTCGCGAGCATCCAGTGATGTTAAACCGTGCGCCAACATTGCACCGTCTAGGTATTCAAGCATTTGAGCCTGTGTTGATTGAGGGCAAAGCTATTCAATTGCACCCATTAGTCTGTGCGGCATTTAACGCTGACTTCGATGGTGACCAAATGGCTGTTCATGTGCCATTGAGCTTAGAGGCACAAATGGAGGCGCGTACGTTAATGCTGGCTTCTAACAATGTGCTATCTCCTGCGAACGGTGAGCCTATTATTGTGCCTTCACAGGATATCGTCTTAGGTCTTTACTACATGACGCGTGAAAAAATTGCAGCACGCGGCGAGGGCATGATTTTCAGTGATGTAAATGAAGTGCAGCGCGTATACGATCAGGGTTTGATCGATTTGCATGCCAGAGTGACCGTACGTATTAAAGAGTACGAGCTAGATGTTGAGGGTAATAAAACAGAGAAATTAAACCGTTACGAAACTACTGTCGGACGTGCTTTGTTGTCACAAATTATCCCGCCAGGACTGGCATTCAGTAATGTCGATAAGGCATTAAAGAAAAAAGAAATATCAAGGTTAATAAACGCATCATTCCGTAAGGTTGGTATTCGTGAGACAGTGATATTTGCAGATAAATTGATGTACACAGGTTACACCTATGCAACAAAAGCTGGTATTTCAATTTCTGTTAATGACATGCTTGTGCCTTCTGAAAAAGAAAGCTTAATTGCTGCAGCGGATGCTGAAGTGCGTGAGATTCAAGAGCAGTATGTTTCAGGATTGGTGACCCAAGGTGAACGATACAATAAGGTTGTCGACATCTGGGGTCGTACTGGAGATAAAGTGGCTGATGCCATGATGAAACAGTTGCGTGAAGAAAAAGTGCTTGATACAGAAGGTAAACAAGCTAAGGATGAGAGTGGTAAAGCCATGACGCAAGAATCGTTTAATGCGATTTACATGATGGCTGACTCTGGCGCACGTGGTTCCGCAGCGCAAGTAAGACAGTTGTCTGGTATGCGTGGTTTGATGGCAAAACCAGATGGTTCAATTATTGAAACGCCTATTAAAGCGAACTTCCGCGAAGGTCTAAACGTATTGCAATACTTTATTTCTACGCACGGTGCGCGTAAAGGTCTTGCTGATACAGCTTTAAAAACAGCTAACTCAGGTTACTTGACTCGTCGTTTGGTTGATGTAACTCAGGATTTGGTTGTGACTGAACTAGATTGCGGTACTTCAGAAGGATTGGTAACAAAAGCACTGGTAAAAGGCGGCGAGATTGTCGAGCCTTTACATGACCGTATTTTAGGTCGAACTGCTGCGCTTGATGTTATTCACCCAGAAACACAAGAGGTTGTATATCCAGCTGGCACCTTGTTAGGTGAGGATGAAGTTGAAAAAATTGATGCGTTAGGTATTGATGAGGTTAAGGTGCGTACTGCGCTGACTTGTGATACGCGCTATGGAATCTGTTCAACATGTTATGGTCGTGACTTAGGTCGTGGTAAGTTAATTAGCCAGGGTGAAGCAGTCGGTGTGATTGCAGCACAGTCAATTGGTGAGCCAGGCACGCAACTTACGATGCGTACCTTCCATATTGGTGGTGCGGTATCTCGTGCCGCAACGATAAGCCAAGTTGAAAGTAAATCGAATGGTACTTTAACCTTCACTTCGAATATGCGCTATGTAACCAATGCACGTGATGAGCAAGTTGTAATTTCGCGTAACGGTGAAGTCATCATAACGGATGATAATACAGGCCGTGAGCGTGAGCGTCATAAAGTACCTTACGGTGCAACATTGCTAGTGAATGATGGCAAGACAGTCAAAGCAGGACAGGCTTTGGCCTCATGGGATCCGCATACGCGCCCAATTATTATTGAGTACGCTGGTAAAGTGAAATTTGAAAACGTGGAGGAAGGTGTCACTGTTGCTAAGCAAGTGGATGAAGTAACTGGCTTATCTACCTTGGTGGTTATCGATCCTAAGCAGCGCGCTGGTCAGACAAAAGGTTTGCGTCCTTTGATCAAATTGCTTGATGCAGATGGCAATGAGGTGAAAGTCGCAGGAAGTGATGTACCAGTGAACGTCACGTTCCAACTTGGCTGTATTATTACAGTCAAAGATGGTCAGGATGTAGGTGTGGGTGAGGTTATTGCAAGCATCCCACAAGAATCTTCTAAAAACCGTGATATTACTGGTGGTCTTCCACGCGTGGCAGAATTATTCGAGGCACGTTCGCCTAAAGATGCTGGCATGTTAGCAGAGGTGACTGGTAGTGTTTCCTTTGGTAAGGATACAAAAGGTAAACAGCGTTTGGTGATTACGGATGTTGATGGCGTTGCAAGTGAGTTTTTGATTGCTAAAGACAAGCACGTAACTGTACATGATGGCCAAGTAGTGACCAAGGGTGAGAGCATTGTTGACGGTCCTGCAGATCCGCAAGATATTTTACGTTTACGTGGACGTGAAGCGTTGGCAAGGTATGTAATTGATGAAGTGCAAGATGTGTATCGTTTGCAAGGTGTGAAAATTAACGATAAGCATATTGAAGTGATTGTGCGTCAAATGCTACGTCGTGTTCGTATTACGGATGCAGGTGATACAAGCTTCATTCAAGGTGAGCAAGTCGAGCGTGCAGATGTCTTAACGGAAAATGAATTAGTCATCGCTGAAAATAAACGTCCTGCAACATACGAATATGTATTGCTAGGTATTACAAAAGCATCGCTATCGACAGATTCATTTATATCTGCTGCGTCATTCCAAGAAACAACACGTGTGTTAACGGAAGCTGCAATATTGGGCAAACGTGATGACTTGCGAGGACTCAAAGAAAACGTGATTGTTGGTCGTTTGATTCCAGCTGGTACGGGATTGGCCTATCATGAATCGCGTAAAAGTAAGGCGTCAAGTGTCAGTGATTCACCAGCAGTTGCAGCTGCAGAAGAGTTTTTTGCAACAGATAATAATGTAGCGGAAGCTGCTGAGGGTGAGGCGGTTGAAGGTGCATCACCGAATATGGAAACGCCTGCAGAGTAGTTAATACTTTCATGAAGGTTAAGCAATAAAGTGTCTTAGTTAGTTACTAAGACACTTTTAACTTGACACAAATAGAAGCGACTCATACAATGTTCGGCTTTCCAGAATAGGCTAATTGCTTGCAGTTAGCCTATAGTACTAATTTAGTGTTTTAAATCGATGTTTTAAAGAATTTTTAAAGGGTATGCAATGCCAACCATTAATCAATTAATACGTAAGCCACGCGCTAAAGTGGTTGTAAAAAGCAAGGTGCCAGCTTTAGAAGCTTGCCCACAAAAACGTGGTGTATGTACGCGTGTCTATACGACAACACCTAAAAAACCTAACTCAGCGTTACGGAAGGTAGCTAAAGTGCGTTTAACAAACGGCTACGAAGTGATTAGCTACATTGGCGGTGAAGGTCATAACCTACAAGAGCATAGCGTAGTTTTATTGCGTGGTGGCCGTGTAAAAGATTTGCCTGGTGTGCGTTATCACATGGTGCGTGGTAGCTTGGATACGGCTGGTGTTAAGGACCGTAAACAAGCGCGTTCTAAATATGGTGCAAAACGCCCTAAAGCAGGTAAGTAAGTTTTTAGAATTATTAACAGCGGCTGAAATGCCTTGCTAATGTAGTTGCTAGCAAAATTAAATTAAGAGAATAGAGAATAGTATGCCTAGACGTAGAGAAGTCCCTAAACGTGAAATTCTTCCTGATCCAAAGTTTGGTAGTGAAGAGGTTTCTAAATTTGTTAATGTGCTGATGACAGGTGGTAAAAAGTCTGTTGCTGAAAGAATATTATATGGTGCTTTTGATCAGGTAACTGCCAAAAGTGGTAAGGATGCCCTAGAGGTGTTTACAACTGCACTGACTAATTTGCGTCCAGTTGTTGAGGTGAAATCTCGACGTGTCGGTGGTGCTAACTACCAAGTGCCTGTTGAGGTGCGCCCAAGCCGTCGTAGCGCTTTAGCAATGCGTTGGTTGCGTGACGCTTCACGTAAGCGTGGTGAGAAGTCTATGGGTTTGCGCTTGGCAGCTGAGTTGATGGAAGCGGCTGAAGGTAGAGGATCTGCGATGAAGAAACGTGAAGAAGTGCATCGTATGGCTGAGGCTAACAAAGCGTTCTCTCACTTTAGATTTTAGTAATTAATTGTAATTTGCTCTTTAAGAATTTAAGTAAAGGTAATCACTGTGGCTCGTAAAACCCCTATAAATCTGTACCGTAATATTGGTATTTCTGCACATATTGATGCAGGTAAAACAACAACAACAGAGCGTATTCTGTTTTACACTGGTGTCAGTCATAAGATTGGTGAAGTTCATGATGGTGCTGCTACGATGGACTGGATGGAGCAAGAGCAAGAGCGCGGTATTACCATTACTTCGGCCGCTACCACCTGTTTCTGGGCAGGTATGGCTAATCAATTCGACAAGCACCGCATCAATATTATTGATACACCGGGTCACGTTGACTTTACTATTGAAGTTGAGCGCTCAATGCGTGTGCTTGATGGTGCGTGTATGGTCTATTGTGCGGTTGGTGGTGTTCAGCCGCAATCAGAGACGGTTTGGCGTCAAGCTAATAAATATCATGTGCCACGTATTGCGTTTGTTAACAAGATGGATCGCGCTGGCGCGGACTTCTTTAAAGTTTACGAGCAAATGCGTGCACGCTTAAAAGCAAACCCTGTGCCGCTTCAAGTGCCAATTGGCGCAGCTGAGACGTTTGAGGGTGTTGTTGACTTAATCAAGATGAAGGCAATCTACTGGGATGAAGCGTCTCAAGGGATGACGTTTGATTATCGTGATGTGCCAGCGGAATTGAAGGCTGACTGCGATAAATGGCGCTCAGAAATGGTTGAAATTGCGGCTGAGGCTAACGAAGAGTTAATGGATAGATACCTTGAAGAAGGTGATTTGTCTGAAGAGGATATCATTAAAGGTTTGCGCATTCGTACGATTGCATCGGAAATTGTACCGATGATGTGTGGTTCTGCATTTAAGAACAAGGGTGTTCAGGC
>JBNLAC010000053.1:0-13801 GCA_050301935.1 Methylophilaceae bacterium
ACTCCAATTCGGAGATGCCTGACTCCTCGACTAAGTCAATTAACTTTTTTAATTTACGTAAATCCATGGTGACTCCTCAAATTAAGCCAAATTTTATAATTATTTATTAAGTTGATTAATAGCAAAACGTAATGCTGCTTCATATCCATCTGCTCCCAAGCCACTAATAACGCCGACGGCAATATCACTGAAATAAGAGTGATGTCTAAAGCTTTCACGTGCGAATACATTTGAAAGATGCACTTCAATAAAAGGGATGCTAACCGCTGAAATGGCATCTCTGATTGCAACTGAAGTATGCGTAAAAGCAGCTGGGTTGATAATCATAAAGTCGACTTTGTTGGTTGCCAATGTTTGAATTTTGGCAACAATATCTGCTTCTGCATTACTTTGATAGGCCTCAAAATGAACACCAGCAGCATCCGCTACAGTATTCAAGTGACTGTTGATGCTATCCAATGTTGCGTAACCATAATGCGCTGGTTCACGAATACCTAATAGGTTTAAATTAGGACCATGCAGCACTAGAACAGACTTTTGTGCCTTCATTTTATCGACTTTTAACGATTTTGGTTATATTCATACTGCGCAAGTTTGCCGAAGATAAGCCATTTTGTCCAGCAGTTTTATATCATTTCAGCGAAGTTATATATCCGTATTCGCTTAAGCAGTTGAATAGAATGGCGAATTTCTAAGGGGTTAATTTAACCAGTGTTTCTTCCAAAAGTGCCTTAGAAATACGACCAAAATAGGTGTTCGCAATTGTTCCATCTGGTTTGATAATGACCGTAAATGGTAGTGCGCTTTTGTTATTGCCTAAATTGAATGCGAGGTTTGCTCCTTCTTCCTCAGCTGCCAGTAATGGGTAGCTGATATTATTTTCCTCATCAAACTCCTTAATCAAACTAATCTCATCAAGCGCAATACCAAGCACGATTATATTTTTATCTTGCCACTCTGTGTTTAAAGCCGAAAGCTCTGGCATTTCTTCCCGACATGGAGGACACCAAGTCGCCCAGAAGTTCAGTACAATAACTTTACCTTTCCATTGGCTAATCGCTTGTTGCTGACCATTTTCATCTGGTAATGTCATTGAAAACAATTCTGCAGTGGATGAACTATTCTCATCATTTTCTGCGGTTTGCCCAGATACGAAATAAACAGTCACCGCTGCTACACTAATAAATAACATGATTGCGCTGATGGGGAAGACGAGTTTTTTAAACATAAAATGACCTAATAGTAGAATTTAAGGCTAACAAGTAACTAGAGGATTGCATTCATCTGGTTTTAATGCGTTGACGCGATTAACTGTAGCTAAGAATTTAGTTGCATCCTCATAGCCAATCACTCTGATAGGTTTTATTTCCTGACCATTACGATTGAAAAATATGATGCCTGGCGGACCAAATAAGTTAAAGCGCTGCAATAAAGCTAGATCCTCAGGGGTATTGGCGGTAACGTCAGCTTGCAATACGACGACATCTTTTAGTGCTTGTTGCACCGCTTTATCGCTAAAGGTAAATAGTTCCATTTCTTTACAAGAAGTACACCAATCTGCGTAGAAGTCGAGCATCACAACTTTGCCTTTTGCTTCATCAATTCTTGCATCTAATTCTGCAGTGTTTTTGACCCGAATAAATGGTAAATGGCTTTCATGTTTTGTTGTGCTTGCTAGACGTAAACCAGACAATGGTTCTAGCGGTGATTTTGCACCAGAGATTGCACCTATTAACATAGCAATGCCCAGGATTAGCAACATAATGCCTATCCCTTTCCAAAATCGCATCCATGGATGTGAGCGGCCAGTAGCACTATCGAGCGGTAAATTATCAAGCGCATGTAAATAGATAGCAGGGATAATCAAGAGCGCTGACCATAAGATCATTTGTAGGCTGGTAGGGATAATAGGGGAGATAATGTAGATGGCAACAGCTAACATTAAAATACCAAAGAAATTACGCACTGCCGTCATCCAAATACCCGCTTTAGGTAGTACATGACCTGCAGAAGCGCCAATAAGCAACAACGGCATTCCCATACCGATTGAGAGCGCAAATAAGGCTACACCACCAAGTACAACATCACGCGTTTGGCTAATATACAAAAGTGTTCCTGCAAGTGGCGCAGCAACACAAGGGCTGACAATGAGAGCAGAAATAACACCCATGGCAAATACACCCAGGAATTGGCCACCTTTTAGTTTATTCGTTGTATTGACCATCCGATTTTCAATCGCTTGCGGTAATCTGAGCTCATAAAAACCAAACATTGAGAATGACAGAACAACAAAAATCAAAGCAGTTGCTGCCAACATACTAGGGCTTTGCAATGCATTACTTAACAATTGACCTGACAAACCAGCCGCGATGCCTGCGATTGTATAACTTAAAGCAATACCCAGCACGTAAGCCAATGATAGGTTAAAACTGTGTAATCGACTGGTCGTATGATGATGGGCTTTTTTATCACCAACGATAATCCCAGATAGAATTGGAATCATCGGTAGGACGCAAGGTGTAAGTGAAAGTAACAAGCCAAAGCCAAAGAACCCTGCTGCAATCAACCATAACTGACCACTTTTTAATAAGCTAGTAGCTTCATCTTCATCCGAACTGACCGTGTTGTTGGCAATGTTATTGTTATTATTTTGACTAACTTGGCCTGCTTCAAGCATTGTTATGCTATATGTTTTGATTTGCGGTGCATAACATAATCCTTTTTCGCTACAGCCTTGGAATCTGGCTTGCACCTCGATATTTTTTGCAGCGTTAGCAACAAAAATCGAGGCAGCAAAATCATGATGATAAACTTCTTGTCGACCGAAATTAGGGTCGTCTTTCATATCGCCTCTTGGCAAATTTACAGATTGAATACTGCCTTGGGACACTTCTTTAATATCAAACTTAATCCGCTCTTTGTATAAATAGTAGCCTGGTGCAATGGTGAAAATGGCTTCCAATGTATTACTGTCCTGAGAAACTATATCAAGCTTAAACGCTTCATCTGGGTGTAAAAATGCTTCATCGTCGGTAAAAGCATTGAAGCCAGTGTTGTTGGCGGCAAAAATAGATGGGCTAAACGCAAGCTGTAAAATCAGCAAAAAAAGCGTTATAAAACAGTAGGCTAATGTTGATAATCTTGTTGCCATTGCTATCCTAAGTTTAAAGTTTGGTCGTTTACCCATTGTAAATACTGGTTTAAACCACCATCTACATTGAGTGCGATGATGTCAGGAAGTTCGTAAGGATGCATCTTTAAAATGAGTGCTTCCACTTCGCTGTAGCATCGTTGACTTGTTTTAATATGTATTGGAATTTCTGTTTGAACTTCAAGCTGATTATTCCATTCATAGTGTGATTGACAGGTGCTACCTATATTTACACAGGCAGCCAGTTTAGACTTTATTAATGCTTTTGCAATGTTCTCAGCACTAATTAGGTCTGGCACATGGGTCAACACGACTATAATATCGTTTTTAGGCATTAATAATATTCGTCCTAGTTATTTGAATAGCTAAAGCATTAAAGGAGCTTATGCGTTTATTTTTTCCAATTATTGTACTTGGTTTTATCTTTTCAGAAATATATCTACTCATTGTTCTTGGTGAACGTTATGGTATTTGGCTGCTATTATACTTAGTCTTGGTAGGTTATCTTGGCTTACAACTAATTCGTGGTGAAAAGCAAATGATGTCTGCCAAAATGATGCAAAGTGTGCAGGCTGGCGGTAACCCCTTGAAAACAATGATGGGTAGTGCGCGAAATTTTATGGCAGGCATTCTACTCATGATTCCTGGGGTACTGACAGATATTATTGCGGTCATATTATTGCTCATCCCATTCAAGCAACCAGAAGTTGACCAATATAGCGAAAGTTATCAAACGGATGGCTCGGGATATGAAGGTCGTTACAGGCAATCTGGAAATCATCCTGCAAATGATGATGTGATTGAAGGTGAGTATGAAGAAGTAAAAGATGCTGATGACAATATCACCCACATCGATAACGGCGGTAACAATAAAAGCTGAGGAAAGTGGAAATGACAAAAGTCACAATTCAAACTAGCGGGCACTCGTTTGAAGTGCGTCCTAGCCAAACAGTTTTAGAAGCTGCTATCGATGCTGGGATAACCATTCCTTATGGTTGTCGTTACGGTTCTTGCGGTTCATGTAAGGGCAAGATCATATCAGGCAGTGTGATGCATGACGACTACCAAGAGAGCGCAATGAGTCAGGATGAATTAGCAGCTGGCGCAGCTCTTTTTTGTTGCGCAAGGCCTCTTGAAGATTTAGTCATTGATTGCAGAGAGGTCTCAGGCCTGGCTGGCATTAAACCGCGTATATTGCCTGCCAGAGTCGCAAAAAAAGTGCTTCTCAGCGACGATGTGTTGATGCTTCACTTACAATTACCAGCAAGCGAGCACATTGCCTACATGGCTGGTCAATATATAGAATTCATACTCAGAAATGGTAAACGTCGTGCTTTTTCTATTGCGAATGCACCACACGCTGACTTTGGCTTAGAGTTACATTTGCGGTTAGTTAAAGGCGGTGAGTTTACCGAGCATGTGTTTAATGAGTTGCAAGAAAAAGCTATTATGCGTATCGAAGCACCTTTTGGCAGCTTTCACTTAAAAGAAGACTCTAGTAAACCGATTGTTTTTGCAGCAACGGGGACAGGTTTTGCACCTATCAAAGCAATTATTGAGCATATGCTCTACAATGATAATCAAAGGCCGATGACCTTGTATTGGGGTGGCCGCAAACCAAAAGATTTATACATGGACGATTTATGCAAACGTTGGGCGCAACATGTGCCAACGTTTTCTTATATTCCAGTACTATCTAAGCCAGAGCCTGACTGGGAAGGGCGGACTGGTTACGTGCAGCAGGCCATTACAGAAGATATCCCCGATTTAAGCGGCTATGAAGCTTACGTGTGTGGTTTGCCCAATATGGTGGATGATGCGCAAAAGCAGTTTGCTGCCCATGGTCTACCCCAAGATGCTTTTTTTAGCGATGCGTTTACTTTCGCACCGCGCTGAATTTGTCCACTGCTTAGTTATTTTAGTTCATTAAGGGCCGCGAGCATCGCTTCATTGCCTGGTGCATCCGCTACTTTGACAGTTAAGCCAGCTTTGATTGCTTCTTCTGCAACTCTTGCGTGGTTTACATAGAGCGTTACATGCTTAATCCATTCGGCTTTACTAGCCATCGATAGTAAATTGCGCATTGCCTCAGAGCTAGTAACGACAAGCGCATGTAATTGACCATCACGATAGGCTTGCGCTAGCACATCGCAGTTTGTTTGAGGGTTAACACGTTGATAGCATTCAGCAAAAGTAACCTTTGCACCACGCTCCGTTAGTGTGTTGGCTAATACATCACGACCACCAACGCCACGGACTAGTAAGACTTTTTTGCCTTTCATATCCAGCATTTCAGGTAGCGATAGTAATGACTCACTATCAAAGCGGTTTCCGCTAGGTATTAAGACATCAGGAATGCCATAATCATTTAGCGTTTGTGCTGTTGTTGGGCCTATGGCTGCAAACTTTAGGTGGCTAGGAATGCCGTGTGCTAGCAGACGCGGCAAACTGTTTTGAACAGCATTGCTACTGATAAAGAGTATCCAGTCGTAGGCTGCAATATTTGAGATAACTGCTTCAAATTGTGCGTAATCATTTAAAGGTGCTATGTCGATGAGTGGGAAAGAGATGACATGTCCACCAGCTTTTTGGATTAATTGCGAGAGTTTACTTGCCTGTCCAACTGGTCTTGTTATCGCTACGCCGATATTGCACAGTGGCTTATCGGTACTTTCTTCCATTATTTGACGCCATCCAATTCAGCCAAAATTTTGTCTGCGCCTAAGCTGATTAATTTAGCGGCTAGAGCTTTGCCGATATTTTCTGCATCATTGGCATCTCCTGATATGCGCTCTCTTAGCATTTTCTTACCATCGACACTAGCAACAAAACCAATCAGCGTTATGGTGTTGTTTTGCTTGGTCGCATGTGCCCCCAGTGGCACGGTACAACTACCTGCCAATGTGCGGCTAAAGCCTCGTTCTGCCTCTACGCATTGTGCGGTATCGTGGTGGTTAAGAGGGGCGAGTACTTCAATCAAGTCAGTTCTATCTGCTTTGATTTCAATGCCCAAGGCACCTTGTCCGACTGCTGGGATGCTGTCCTCGGGAGGAATAAAGCCACGAATGCGATCGCCTAATTCTAAACGTATTAAACCAGCAGCTGCCAGAATAATAGCGGCATATTGTCCTTCGTCTAGCTTACGTAAACGTGTTTGCACATTACCGCGAAGTGATTCTATTTTTAAGTGAGGGAATCGTGCTTGAATTTGACTTTGGCGGCGTAGGCTGGATGTGCCGACAATACTGCCATGTGGTAACGCAGCTAGAGAGTCGTAATCGTTTGATACAAATGCATCTAATGGATTTTCACGATCACATGTTGCGACCAATGCAAAGCCTTCAGGCATATTCATCGGCACATCTTTCATGCTGTGCACGGCGATGTCAGCACGACCATCTAGTAGCGCATTTTCCAGCTCTTTAATGAAAAGACCCTTGCCACCTATGGTTGCTAGTGGCTTATCTAGAATTTGATCACCTGTGGTGGTCATGCCTAAAATCTGCACATCGCATTCAGGGTAAAGCCCTTTTAAACGTGCTTGAATATGCTTGGCTTGCCACATGGCAAGTAGGCTTTCACGAGAGGCGATGACTAGTTTTTCGGGTATTATTTTATTTGCTGTGTGGTTCATGCCCGAGATTTTAGCATAGCCTGCTATATATAAAGTGCTATTAAAATAGGTGAATTTTAGGTTAAGCTAACGCATTGCTACGCTATAGTCATATTTAGTAGCGCGCTATTAAAAAGTGATTTGCTTTAGTGAATACACTTTATTTATTTTGGGAGGTTTTTTATGCAATATCAATTAGATGTTTTTCTTACATCGCTAAATCAGTTTTGGCTTCAATTAGTGAATTTTGTGCCGAAGTTATTGGCCGTTGTCGTCATATTGTTCTTAGGCTGGCTGGCAGCTAAATTAGTTAGGACTGGTATCAAACGTATTTTAGAGCTGATTCAATTTGATAATTTTGCGCAGAAATCTGGTCTGGAAGCGTTTATTAGCAGTGGCAGCAACAATGTTACGCTAAGCGGTATTATCAGCCAGGTAATGTATTGGCTAGTCATTATTATGTTCGTCATTACAGGTGCTAATACCCTAGGTTTGAACGAGGTAGCTAATCTACTGCATGACCTAGCATCCTATTTGCCACGTATCATATTAGCAATTTTAGTGATGATTTTTGGTACCTTGCTAGCACGGTTTATCAATCGCTTGGTATTTGCTTGGTTGCATAGCATCAAATTTGAGCGTGCTTTAGTGGTGAGCACATCAGCTGAGTATGGTATCCAAATTCTAGCTTTATTCGTTGCGCTAGAGCAATTGGGCATTGGCGTGCAATTGATTCACTCACTTTTTGTGATTGTATTTGGCGCTATTTTCTTTGCATTAGCACTAGCATTCGGTTTGGGTGGTCGTGATTGGGCGGCCAAAGTGATTGAAGACTTAAGCAAAAAGCCTAATAAAAAACAAGATTAGTCTTTAGGCTTTAAACTAAGTCTTACGGATTAAATGTTGTTGCCGACGGCTCACTGCAATTGTATCTGGCACGCCTTTTAGCAAGGCGTGCCAATGCAAATCACCTTTCTCATCAGGCCGTTTTTCATAGCCGCTGATATGTTGCTTGGCAACTAAACAGTTTCGATGCAAGCGTATAAATATTGCATCAAATTCTGCTTCTAAGTTTGTTAAGGATTCTTCGAGTAAATATTCGCGCTCAATTGTGCGAACAGTAATATATTTTAATTCAGCTCGGCAATACAAAATTTCATCAACTGGCACCAAAATAATACGCCCTCGCTCATGGATGCTTAGATGGCTGCGTGCATTTTGCTGTAAAGATTTTATAGCTTCCATTTGCACTGCTGTCGATAGTGGTTGTAAAGCGCGTACTTTATCTATGGCTGCTAACAATCGTTCTGAACGAATTGGCTTCAGTAAATAATCAATAGCGTTAACATCAAATGCTTTAATCGCATAATTATCATAAGCTGTCGTAAATATTACATATGGCTTTGGCTCTAGTTTTTGCGCATGTTCCGCCGCTTCGAGTCCATCCATGAGTGGCATGCGAATATCCAACAGCAATAAATCTGGTTGTTCAATAGCAGCTAAATCAATTGCTTGCTTGCCGTTCTTAGCTTCAGCCACGACCACCACGTCAGCAAGCTCAGAAATCAGGTCTTTTAACCGATTTCTTGCTGGCGTTTCATCGTCTGCAATTAGAATTTTTAGCTTCTCAGACATTAGCTTTTCTCGTATGGTAACCGCAGGGTTACAGTATACTGGTGGTTAATCGTCCTGTGTTTGATCGAGGCTTCCAAATCAAAATGCAGCGTCAACCGTTCTTTGATGTTTTTGAGTGCCATTTTATTACCGTCGTGATCATTATTCTTGGCGTTGCAAGGGTTACTTATTTTAATGATTAACTCATTATGTTTTTGTTCGATCAGAATAGTTATTTCGCCACCTTCAGGGATGGGTTCAATGCCGTGATACACTGCATTTTCAAGCAAAGGTTGCAAGACGAGTGGTGGAATTAATGCATCCATTGGGGCATTATCTATTTGCCAATTCAAGACCAGACGCTCTTCCATGCGTAAGCTCTCAATGCTGAGATATTGTTTACAGAGTGCAATTTCATTTTCCAGCGGTACAAGCTCTCTATTTTCTGCCATCAAAACGCGGAATAAATCCGCCATATCCTCTAGTGCTGTCTCCGCAGTTTTTGGTTGGCTGCGTATCATTGAAAGTACGGCGTTAATGCTGTTGAATAAAAAATGCGGTCTTATGCGTGCCTGCAAAGCTTGCAAGCGCGCTTCAGCGATGGCAGGGGAGTAAGCACGCTGTTGTAAATTGAAGTAATAAATGACAATTACGGCAGTAATGGTGGATAAGCTGATACTGCGAAAAGGGATAGTGACTGCATCAAAGGTCACGTATGCAGTAAATAACATTACGATGGCTGTTGTAATGCTGATGACAACCAATATAATGACAGCAATGCCTTGCCAATAGTTTAGTTTTGTTAATAGAGGATATAGCAGATACAGTGTCAGGATGCTCATTAATAAGATAGGCTGGATCTGCATAGAAAGCTCTGCAATTAAAGATGGTAAGTCACCAATATTCGCACTCAGTAGCATGGCCGCCAACAAACCAAGCAAGTTAACAATGACCAAAATGCGAAGTACAACACCTAGATTTTTTAGATTGGGTAAACGACTATTTTTACGCACAATAGCTTCTAAGTTAAAATATCTATGAATATTACATCTAAGTGTATTATTATTAAACAGTTTTTCAAATTTACCTTAATCAAATTAAAGCTAACAGTACAGTGACATCCAAAAACAAACAAACTAGCTCATCTCTCAATGCAAAAAGCGAAGCTTGGTCTGGACGATTTAATGAACCAGTAGCCGAGCTTGTTAAGCGTTATACCGCCTCAGTCGACTTTGATAAACGATTGGCTGAATATGATATACAAGGGTCTTTGGCGCACGCTAAGATGTTGGCAGCGCAATCAATTATTTCAAAAGAAGATTTTACTGCCATAGAAAAAGGCCTAGCCGAAGTTGCTGAGGAGATTCGGTCTGGAGAGTTCGAGTGGCTACTGGATTTGGAAGATGTACATCTCAATATAGAAAAACGTTTAACTGATAAAATTGGCGATGCAGGTAAACGCTTGCACACAGGTAGAAGTCGCAATGACCAAGTTGCTACTGATATCAGGCTCTGGTTAAGGGCAATTTGCGATGATGCCATTGCTAAAATCCAACAATTGCAATTGAGCATTTTAGATTTGGCAGAGCAGCACACAGATACCATCATGCCCGGTTTTACCCATTTGCAAGTGGCGCAGCCAGTCACGTTTGGACATCATCTGCTGGCTTATTACGAAATGCTAAAACGGGATGTGTACCGCCTAGCCGACTGCAGGAAGCGGATTAATCAATTACCTTTGGGTGCAGCGGCGCTGGCAGGAACAGGTTACCCTGTTAATCGGCCTATGGTAGCAGAGCTACTCGGGTTTGATGGTGTCTGTGAAAATTCTTTAGATGCTGTATCAGACAGAGACTTTGCCATCGAGTTTACAGCTACAAGCGCATTGGTAATGACGCATTTATCTCGATTCTCAGAAGAACTTATCTTGTGGATGTCGCCGCGCTTTGGCTTTATTGAGATTGCTGACCGGTTTTGCACTGGCTCCAGCATTATGCCGCAAAAGAAAAATCCAGATGTCCCAGAATTAGTGCGAGGTAAAACTGGTCGTGTTAATGGTCATTTGATTGCTTTGCTTACATTAATGAAAGGCCAGCCACTCGCCTACAATAAAGACAACCAAGAGGATAAAGAGCCGCTATTTGATACAGCGGATACTCTATTGGTCACACTGGAAATCTATGCAGATATGTTGCGTGGTATTACTGTGAATAAAGCGAATATGCGCCAAGCTGCTTTTGAAGGCTATGCCACGGCAACTGATCTGGCAGATTATCTGGTGAAAAAAGGGATGCCATTTAGAGATGCACATGAAGTTGTTGCGTTGGCAGTAAAGCATGCAGTAGAAAAGGGTTGTGACTTATCTGAACTAAGTCTGCAGGAGTTACAGGCTTATAGCAACAGTATCACAGAAGATGTCTTTTCAGTGTTAACACTGGATGGTTCTGTCGCAAGTAGAAACCACATCGGCGGCACTGCACCTGAGCAAGTATTAGCGGCAGTTAATCGTGCGAGGCATACAATAAAGACTTAGTCTGCCATGAAGTTTACATACAAATTCACACTTCTGCTAGGTATCAGTTTGTTACTGATTAGCTTCGCACATGCCGATTTAGATGATTTAAACCTATTTCATCACCAGGGTGATACAGAAAAGAGTATGGTGTGGCCATTGCTGCCTAACGAGAGTGTAAGGCAGTTGGCAGTCAAGTTTTATCCCAATAATCCAGCCATGCAGCAAAAGTTTATTGCTAAGACTTTACAGCTAAACAAAGACAATACACATATAAATGGTGCAGGAACAAAGCTTTCTAATATAGAAGCTATAAAAATTCCTAATTTAGAATCACTATCTGCTGTGGCAGGTACCGTCAAACGATCACAAGAAAAAGTCGATGACCAATCATTGCAACTAAGCTACAACATCAAATCAAACAATGAAAAAGCAAAAGATATTCTTTTACATATTCCAGCGCAGTTAATTCAGGAGTATGAAGCGTTACTGGAACGCAATGCCTTTTTGAAAGAAGAGCTAGAAAAGCTGAATAAAAGGATTGTTTTTTTAGAGAGCAAGCTAGGTGAATTAAAGCTGATTCTGGATAAAACATTAACGTTACCTGCTGCGCCTAAACCTTTGAAAAATCTAGATGCTGCAAACAAAACAGAACCTAATAAACAACCCGCAGCGACAAAAGCATCTGTAGATCAATCCATAGAAATAACACCAGAACCAATAGGCTTTTTTGATTACCATAATCAGTTGTTATGGCTGGCGTTAATAATTATTGCTTTGTTATTAATGGTAATTTCTTATTTCTATAAAAAATATCAAGAAAAAAAATATAATCAATTAGTTAATTCAATTAGCCAACAGAATCAGGTCAGAACGTTCAGCATTGGTGAAGCTGATGAAGGCTATCAAGAGGGTATACTTACTTCAACAACACTGAATAAAGACACGCAGGTAGAAGAGCATGACAGTGACTCTATTTTACGTGAAGCTAAAATGCTGATGGCGCAAGGCTCGACTGAAGACGCTATGGAGCATCTCAAATGGGCAATTAGAGCAAAATCAAAAGTAGGAATTAATGTCTGGCTGTATTTATTAGAGATACTTAGGCAGCAGAATTTAAAACTCGACTTTGAAAAGTTTGCTTTTGAAATGCACCAAAACTTTAATGTGATGACGCCTTTATGGGAGCAACGCACTGTGCCGATAGTGGTGGCGCAGAGTTTAGAGGACTTCCCATATATCGTTAAGTTTTTAACGACAAAGTGGCCTAATGAAAAAATAATCCCATATTTAGAAAAACTGATTCAAGATAATCGTGGTGGTGAGCGTTCCGGCTTTTCTCAAGCCGTTATTGAAGAAATTTTGTTGCTAATCGTTGTGTTAAAAGCACGTCAATATCTTTAATCCAACTATTCTTAATTAATCTAAAAACAGTGCTAACAAATCATTGAGATAGCGTTGGCCTTTTAGCGTAGGCTTAATCATTTGTAATTCCTGTGTCAGCAACCCCTTGTTTACAGCCTGCTTTATTGCATTTTGTAGCGTGATCAATGGTAGCCCTGTCCGCTCTTGGAATAAATCTACGTGAAAGCCGTCGGTCAAGCGGAGCGCGTTCATCATAAACTCAAAGCCTAAGTCAGATTGTGCAATCTCCCATGTATTGTCTACTGCATTGCCTGCCTCTGCATGTTCCATAAATGCTTTTGGGTGTTTATGGCGTGTTTCACGGGTGATTTTATCGTGGTAACTCAGCTTGCTATGGGCGCCTGCACCAATACCTAAATAATCACCAAATGACCAATAATTCAAATTATGCCGCGCCTGGCTTTTGGGTTTGCAAAAAGCAGATGTTTCATAGTGCACATAACCATGGTCAGCCAGCAAGCCTTCTATCTTCTCCTGCATATCAGCGCTGATATCATCGTTAGGCAAACTAGGCGGTGTGCGGTAAAAAGGCGTATTCGGCTCAAGTGTTAGATGGTAAAACGATAAATGGTCAGGGCTCAAGTTCACCGCATTTTGCGCATCCGCTAGTGCATCTTCCAAGCTTTGATTGGGTAATCCATACATCACATCCAAATTAACACGGTCAAAAGTGCTTAATGCCAATTCAGCAGCAGCTAATGCCTGCTTATCATTATGAATCCTACCCAAGGCTTGTAAATAATCTGCATTAAAACTCTGTATGCCTAAAGAAACGCGATTCACGCCCGCTGCTTTATACCCTTTAAAATGTGCCGTATCGACAGTGCCAGGGTTAGCTTCTAGGGTCACTTCTGCATCATACTCCATTGGCGTGAGCATATTCACGGCAGTGAGTATCTCATCAATAGATTCTGGGCTAAACAAGCTGGGCGTACCCCCGCCAAAAAATACACTCCTGATTTTTCTGCCGTAAACACGTGGTACCGATTGCTCTAAGTCTGCAATCAGCGCAGCAACGTAGCGCTGTTCAGGAATCTCGCTGCGATTCTCATGTGAATTAAAATCGCAGTAAGGGCACTTTTTCACACACCAAGGGATATGAATATACAACGATAGTGGAGGTGAGTTTTTTAACCCAGATTTGGTATGGCTGCCTGTGGTGGGCGCTTCTTGGTTAATCTTGTTTACATCAGATGCAGGAATGATAGGAATCATGCTGCATATTATAGACTTATTCAGCTTGTGCCAAAGCAATAGATATTGCCTCTATGTTCAACAAAATAGATTTAATTAGTGAGGGATTACATCTAAAATGTTGTTTGGGATGTAGTTTTGTATAAACAGCCTGTTAGGTAGGTATTATAGGAGGATTGCCAAATGAAAAAATTTAGCGGCGGGTGCATATGCAGAGCTGTTCGTTACGAAACAACTGCTGATCCATTGAACCAGAGAGTGTGCCACTGTAGAGAATGCCAAAAAGCACTAG
>JBNLAC010000054.1:0-13289 GCA_050301935.1 Methylophilaceae bacterium
CTAGGAAAGAGGAAAAAGCACAATTAAAAGCTGAATTAAAAGCAAAAGCTCAAATTAAACGCCAACGGTTATTTAGCAAACTGTTCTCTTTTATCCCCAGCAAGCAGAAGTTAATCAATATTGCTAAAAATATAAAACCCATATCGTTATTTGCATTAGCGGTATTATTTTTATTAATTATCGCTGCCCAGTTCATCAATATGCGCTTCTTGATCAATCCAATTGAAGAATTAGCGTCTAAGAATATTCAGGATGAAGTAAACATCAAATCAGTTAATGTCTCATTATTTCCTAGACCGCATTTTCTATTAGGTGATATTACTATTGCTGACTCAAAAACAATCAATGCAAAAAAAGTAAGGGTTTATCCTGATTTACTAAGTTTAAAAGACAAATTATTTAATAAGTCTAGTACGCCGTACTCTATTGAGTCTATTGATTTAGATGGCTTCAATATCGCACAAAAAGATATACCACGAATTGTTTCATGGGCAGGTGCCTCATCCAGAAACCAGCTACTGAAAATTAAAAAACTAACTTTGTCTAAACTGTCTATAAACCTGAATGTAATTCAATTACCTTATTTTGATGGTGCAGTTACCTTAGATGACGCTGGTTTATTAAAACAAGTTAAATTAAGTAATGATAAGAAAAATCTTAACATCACTGTTGATAAGTCAAACAATCAATATTTATTGAATATTGAGGGTATTAGATGGCGCTCGCCAATGTCACCGCATCCAATACTGACGAAGTTGCAGGCAAAAGGGTATATTGATGACGATATTCTAAAACTAAACTCTATTACGAGTGATTTATATAATGGAAGCATGACAGGCCAACTTGAAATGCAATTAAGCTCCGTTGACTTGGCAAGTAAAGGCAATTTTGACATTGATAATTTCTACATCGGTGACATGGCTAAAGAACTGCAACTTGATATGCCTGTGGACGGTAAATTGAATATCAATGGTCAATACGGCTTTACTATCAATAAACCTCAGAATAAGATTGAAATGACGTCTCTGGATGCTAAATTTGAAATTAGAAATGGTCAGCTAAGAAAAGTAAATATTGCCGAAGCCATGCGCAGCGGAAACTTGAGTGGCGTGACAGATTTTTCAACCCTATCCGGAGAAATAAACCTTAATAATCAGACATATAGAATAAACAAGTTATTATTAAAAGACAATCAATTAACAGCTTCTGGCCGAGTTAACATTTCACCTGACCAGCATGTTTCTGGTGATATCTCGTCTAGCATCTCCCTGAAGACAAACACTATTAGGTCACGCCTTCTTATTGAGGGACCAATGACTGCCTTAAGGTTAAAAAAATAAACCCATCCGTTAAATATTGTTAATTTTATTGGTTTTAATCAAAGCAATTATTGACGAAAAGCCAGCTTCACACCTATAGTTTCTCAACGCTACGCATAAGGTTTGGTTCAGCACTATAAGCCAATATGAATATTAGATTTATGCTCACGTTGGGAATGCAGTACTAACAATTATTATTCAAAACAATCAAGGAGAAGAAAATGGCTGATACTAGTGAACTCAAAGAATCCCTCGCAAAATATACCTCAAACATTAATAATGCAGCACTGGATAAAATGGCATCAACCTATGCATTAGTGATGTCTAATAAGGATGCTAAGTTTGTATCATGTGGTGACGCAAGTGAAAAAGATACGGTCCGCGAAAACTTCCTGAAAAAGAAACTAGGTCTTAGCGATTCCGATGCAGATTTAGACAGCGCAATTGAAGCGGTGTGTGTAACAATGAAAGAAGATCGCATGAAAAACCGTCTAGTATTCTATTATCTACTGGCAGAAAAATTCAATAAGTTAAGTTTATTTGCTTAAGTATAATCATATTAGACATTGCTGCTCACATGTATTATGCCATGTGAAGTTTGATAGATTTAGCCCTTGGTATCACCTAGGGCTTTTCTATTTAAACACCACGCCCAAAACCAATATTGCGTCAAAATCACAATTCTCATCTTGAGTTTTATTGTTGTATATCAAAGACTGTTTATTCAGCCATTAATAAAATACGTTAGGAACTAGTTTTCATTAAAAACGCTGAAGCTGAAATGTTACATATTTGTAAAAACTGAAACAACAACCTAACAGTTTAGAAATAAATGCTTAACACAACTAGATTAGAATTTACTTTAACTAATTATGAATGATGTTTGAATACATGCAATAAATGATGAATTATATTAATAGGAGAAATTGAGAATGACAAAAACAGCATTAATTATCGCCACGGTACTAGGTCTATCTGTTACCACTGCACAAGCAGATGTAGTCAATGCACAAACACTAATGGATAAATATACCGCCTCTGCAAAATTGGTAAATAAAGACTTTGAGCCCTCTGCAATCGAGGGTAAGTTGTTCTTTAACCGTACATTTAAAAATGACGGGCATGAAGCTGCATGTGCATCCTGCCATACACAGAATCCTGCCAATTATGGTAAACACATGGTAACCAACAAACAAATTAAGCCATTGTCACCAATGGTCAATCCAAAACGTTTCACTGATATTTCAAAAGTAGAGGACAAATTTACTGAGCATTGTAATGATATTCTTGGCTCTGATTGTAGCGCGCAAGAAAAAGCCAACTTTATTAAATATCTGTTCTCAGAAAAAACGCCTAGCTAAATAATGCAACGTTATATCTGGGATCCATTTGTTCGGATTTTTCATTGGTCCTTAGCAATTGCATTTGCGGTAGCATTCTATTATCACGCATCTGAGTGGGATAGAATGCTGCATGTGCAAGCTGGTTATATCGCCGGTGCATTGATTGTATTTCGTATTATTTGGGGTACCTTAGCGACTGGTTACGCAAACTTTAAAACTTTCCCACCCAACTTCGTCTGGGCCGCTAAATATTTATATAAGCTAATAAAAGGAAATGCAAAACACTATGTTGGTCATAACCCAACTGGTGCAATTGTTATATATGCCATGCTGATTATTGGTTTAACCGCAGTAGGCTCAGGCATTTTAGTGTTTGAGGATGGATGGATATTATCTGATGCGTACACAAGCACATATAAAAGCATCCATCATTATGCGACGTGGGGATGGCTTTTTTTAGTCGTTTTACATGTCATCGGTGTCATTACGGAAAGCATTTTACATCGAGACAACTTAATTCTAGCAATGATTACTGGATGCAAACGGGTGTGCAAAATTAAACCTAAACAAAAGCGTCAGCCATTACAGCCAAAACATGAATTAAGAATTAAGGAAAAAGTGGTAGAGAACCATCATTAATGATTAAAGCTAATATTAAAAGGCGCAATGCGCCTTTCTTATTTACCAATGCAAAATTTGGAAAAGATTTCACCAAGTAAATCATCTGGTGTAAATTCACCTGTAATAGAACTCAAAGCTAACTGTGCCAAGCGCAACTCCTCAGCAACTAGCTCTGGCATGTTCAATTGTTGTTTCGCGTTATCCAAATGCACCTTCACATTATCTAATGCTGATAGGTGCCGTGCTCGTGCCATAAATACGCCCTCTGAATTTTGTTGATAACCAACAAGTTTAAGCAAATGATCTTTAAGCAGTGTCAGACCAGCTCCTGTTTTAGCAGATAAGTAAACATGAACGTCATTATCCTTTTCGATAATTTTGGGCTCTTCTTTAGAGACATCTATTTTATTGTGAACCCAAATTTTGACGATTTCATCAGGCAAGCGCTGTAGGATTGACTTCTCTTGATTACCAATACCATGAGCTGCATCAATCAATAATAATGCGACATGTGCCGATTCTGTGGCTCGATATGCTCGGGCAATGCCTATTTTTTCCACTTCATCCTCAGTATCTCGTAAGCCTGCAGTATCAATTACGTGCAGCGGAACCCCATTAATTTGAATTTCACTTTTTATTGAATCCCGCGTTGTGCCAGCAATAGGCGTTACGATAGCAAGCTCTTCACCAGAAAGCGCATTCATCAAGCTGGACTTACCAACATTAGGTTGCCCAATCAGAACAACATTAATACCATCGCGCAACAAGACACCTTGCTTCGCTTTATTAAAAATATTATCTAAAGCTGATTGATTTGCTGCTAACTTCTCTGCAACACGCCCTTGAGTAATAAAGTCTATTTCCTCTTCGGGAAAATCCAAACAAGCTTCAACGTACATCCTTAAGTTGATGAGCTCCGCAAGTAATGCATTAATTGCCGTAGAAAATTCGCCACTTAGAGAACGTACTGCGCTTTTTGCCGCTTCGGTAGTAGCTGCATTAACCACATCAGCTACGGCTTCTGCCTGTGCTAAATCTAACTTGTCATTTAAATAGGCACGGTGTGTAAACTCACCTGGTGTTGCTTGGCGAGCACCTAACTCGATACATCTGGCCAATAAAATCTGCATGAGCGCTGTGCCACCGTGACCTTGTAACTCTAATACATCTTCACCTGTGTAGGAGTGCGGTGACTGATAGTAAATTGCAATACCACGATCGATTAACTCATTATCTGCTTGCTTGAAATCTAAATACGCAGCATAACGCGGAGGTGGGCAACTACCTAGAATTTGCGCTGCAATTTGTTTGCTTAGTGGACCAGAAACGCGAACAATGCCGATCCCGCCAGCGCCACTTGCTGTAGCGATAGCGGCAATCGTATCGTTTGTACTAGCGCTTAGCACCTTTTTTGGCTATCGTTTCCGCGTGAATGGTCTTGTTGATATACCATTGCTGTGCGATGGATAAAATATTGTTGACCAACCAATATAAGACCAAACCAGCTGGAAAGAAAAAGAAGAAAATACTAAAGACTACAGGCATGATTTTCATGACTTTAGCCTGTATCGGATCTGCCGGTGCAGGGTTTAAATAAGTTTGGATAATCATAGATGCACCCATTAATATAGGCAAAATATAGTATGGATCTTTTGCTGATAAATCTGTTATCCAGCCAAAGAATGGTGCGTGGCGCAACTCAACTGAACCCAACAACACCCAATAAAGTGCAATGAAAACAGGGATTTGAACCAAAATTGGTAAACAACCACTTAATGGATTAATTTTTTCTTTGCGATACATTTCCATCATTGCTTGCTGCAATGCCTGTTTGTCATCGCCAAACTTTTCTTTCATTGCTTGCATACGTGGAGCCATCTCACGCATGTGAGCCATACTACGATAGCTTGTTGCGGATAGCTTGAAAAATGCCGCTTTTAATAGGATGGTCAATACGATAATTGCCACACCCCAGTTACCGATAAAGCTATGAATTTTTGATAGTAGCCAGAATAATGGCTTTGCAATCACCGTTAACCATCCATAGTCTACTGCGTATTCCAAGCCTGGCGCTGCAGCTTCTAGATCTGGAGCACTTTGCGGACCAGAAAATAGCGTAGCAGCTACATCAACTGAAGAGGTAGATGGAACCGCACCTACTGGATTAACAACACCAATTGCATAAATTTGATCAGATAATTGTTTCGTGTAAAACTCACTTGGTGTACCTGATTTTGGAATCCAAGCACTGGCAAAGTAGTGCTGAATAACGCCAACCCATCCATCATTAGTTTTCAACGACAGGTTTGAATCAGCCATGTCAGCAAAACTTAATTTTTTAAATTTATCCGATTCTGTGTAGTATGCCCCTCCGGTGAACGTTGGCATAAAAGTTGAGCCTTGGTTAGACTCATTGTCATGCAATAACTGATAATAAACAGAAGGTTGAATCTCGGCACCGCTTTCGTTTGTGATATGGTGAGTCACGCCCACTTCATAACGGCCGCGTTTGAATGTGTAAATTTTATCAACGCTAATTCCGCTTTCCTGCCATGTTAACTTTACAGATAACGCATCTGCTGTACTGCCCAGCGTATAATTGCTAGCATCACTGATAAATTGGCTTTTATGATTTGGTAAGCTCTGACCAATGAGGCCGCTTTGTGCAATATAGAGGACTGGATTATTAGTATCATCTAACAAAACAAATTTGCCCGCTTTTTTATCATCAGCTAAATGTTTTTTCAGTGTTAATCGACGCAAATCGCCGCCAACTGTACTAATTTCCGCCACATATAAGTCTGTTTCTACTTTAACTAAATCACTTGTTATCAATTGGAAGCCTGTGGTGTTGCTAGCATCAACACTTGGGACTACTTCTGTAGAAGCAGAGGGAATGCTGGTATCAACGATTGCTGGCTTTGTGCTTGTCGTGTCTTGGGTTTTTGGCGCATCTTTAACTTGCCATGCATCCCATAACATCATGATGGAAAATGAAAAGACTACAAATAGAACTAAACGTTTGGTATCCATACAACTCTTTATTAATTTAAATTATTACGATTAAAAGAAAATACTAAGGTACTGGATCATGACCACCTTCGCACCAAGGGTGACAACGTGACAATCGCATAATAACTAGGCGAATACCCTTAAACACACCATATTTATTGATTGCTTCAATTGCATAATGAGAACAGCTTGGTACAAAGCGGCAGTTAGATCCGATAAACGGACTCAAACACCATTGGTACAATCGAATCAGTCCAATAAGCAGTTTACTCACTATATATCCTAGGCAATCGATGCTGTATTTTACCAAAAACATGAACCAGTTCTTGTTTCAATACCGCGAACTGAGCATTATAAAATGGTTTCGTCACTTGGATAACAATATCAACATTGTCTAACACTAATTGCTCTTGTCGACATAACTCTCTTAGTACGCGTCGCATATAGTTTCTCTGTACAGCTAATTTAGCAATTTTCTTGGCAACGACGAAACCAATCCTAACCGTGCTTATTTGATTCGGTTTATAGTGAATAACCAAGTGTTCACTTGTAAAGCGTTTTCTAAAACTAAAAACGGATGAAAATTCATCCGTTTTTCTGATCATCACTAACTTGCTGACTGTTGGCTTAGGCATTGCAACGTATTGAATGCTTAGCTATAAATACAGAACGCTGTATTTATATTATAACCCTAAACGTTTACGGCCTCTTGCTCGGCGAGCCGCAATAATCTTACGACCACCTTTAGTTTTCATGCGTACCAAAAACCCGTGCGTACGTGCGCGACGTGTTTTAGATGGTTGATAAGTACGTTTCATTTAATTCTCCAATTGCGAATGCTACAAAGCCCTCCATTAGACACGATAATCATACAACTTGTCAATCACAAATTATCAAAATAAATTTACCTTTGCCTGTGGATAAGTTGTCACAAACAGGTTAAAATTGTTAGCTTAAATTAGTAATAACTAAGAATAATATTATTAACATAAACAAACTCTAATTCTTTTAATCAACTATTACTGGGGTGCTGGTAAACCGATGGAAAATTTTTGGCCTGCCTGCCTTAGCCGTTTTGAGCAAGAACTATCAACACAGCAATTTAACACCTGGATTAAGCCTCTTAGAACAGAAATAGTCGATAACAATATCCGCGTTATCGCACCTAACAAGTTTGTACAGCAGTGGGTTAAAGATCGCTTTTTGAACAAAATTGAAGGTTTAGCAGAAGACTTTTTTTCACAAGATGTGGTTATTGAAATCACTACCAGTACAAAAAAAAATTCATTCGCCAATGGAAGAGCACCAACAGTAACAACCCGGCAAAAAGAGAATTCAGCTATTGAAGCAAAACAAGCTTCTCCAAAAGCTAAAAAAACCAATAACACTGAAAAAGATCAATCCGGATTAAACCCCAGTTTTAATTTTGATAATTACGTAACAGGGCGAGCAAACCAATTGGCGCGAGCTGCTGCAATTCAAGTGGCAGACAACCCTGGTCAGGCCTATAATCCACTATTTATTTATGGTGGTGTTGGTTTAGGTAAAACACATTTATTGCAGGCGATTGGTAATCATCTACAACAACAAAACCCGCAAGCGAATATTCGATACTTGCATGCGGAACGTTATGTTTCTGATGTTGTTAAAGCATACGAAAACAAAGCTTTTGATGCCTTTAAAAAACTGTATCACTCTCTAGATCTTTTGCTTATTGATGATATACAGTTTTTTGGCAAAAAAACACGCACACAAGAAGAGTTTTTTTATGCTTTCAACACGCTAATAGAAGAAAAAAAACAAATCGTTATTACCTGCGACACATACCCAAAGGAGATAACCGATGTTGATGAACGTTTACGCACTAGATTTAGTTGGGGATTAACGGTTGCTGTAGAACCTCCAGAGTTGGAAATGCGTGTTGCGATTTTGCTTAAAAAAGCGGAAGAGTCTAAAATCAATTTGCACGAAGATGTTGCTTTCTTTGTTGCTAAGCAAATTCGTTCAAGTATTCGCGAATTGGAAGGTGCGCTCAATCGTATTGTTGCTATGGCAAAGTTTACAGGTCATGCAATTGACATACATTTAGCTAAGGATGCGCTTAGAGATTTGATTGCTGTCCGTGGTCGACAAATTACAATTGAAAATATTCAAAAGACTGTAGCCGACTATTACAAAATTAAAGTCACGGAGATGCATAGTAAAAAAAGATCACGTAATTTTTCCCGACCAAGGCAAGTGGCTATGTCACTAGCTAGAGAGCTGACAAATCATAGTTTTCCTGAAATTGGCGAGGCTTTTGGTAATAGGCACCATACAACAGTGATGCATGCGTGTGAAGAAATAGAACAGTTAAGATTAAATGATCAAAACATAGCAAGAGACATAGGATTTTTAACGCAAGTTATTCGAGATTAAATTACATAATGTATGTGGTTTAAGTTAGAAATAACTTGTGGATTAAAAGCGTATAAACAGATATTTAAATTAATGAGTGAAAAAGTACACATTTAATCCACAGGAAATAACAGCTTTTTAAACAATGTTAAAATGAAGTTAATTATATGATTCATTTAGCGAATTAGAGTAATACACAGGAATTAGCTACATTACTATTATTATTAGTTTTATATATACATTAAATAAATAATTAGGCAAAAAGATGCAGATCAAAATCAATAGAGACGTTTTATTAAAACCATTAATGAATGTAACAGGAATAGTTGAGCGACGTCATACCCTTCCTATTCTTTCTAATTTATTAATAGAAGCAGAAAATAATAATATAAAACTAACAGCTACCGATTTAGAAATGCAAATATCACTCAATATAGCTAGTGAATTACAAGATAAATTATCCACGACAATCTCAGCAAAAAAATTCTTGGATATTTGCCGATCCTTACCTGATGCAATTGATATCGATATGATTAGCAAAGATAGTCGAATGACAGTTAAAGCAGGAAAGAGTCGCTTTAACTTGCAAACACTCCCAGCTGCAGATTACCCGATTATGACTAAGGTAGCAGGGGAGACTATTACCATTAATATCAGTCAAATAGAGCTTAAGCGATTACTAAAACAGGTTGAGTTTGCAATGGCACAGCAAGATATTCGCTATTATCTAAATGGCCTGCTATTAGAAGTAAATCAAAACAGACTTAACTTAGTTGGTACAGATGGACACAGGTTAAGTTTTACTTCAGCAATTCTGAATGAGAATTACGAGAAGAATGAAGTTATTTTGCCGCGTAAAACGGTCATAGAACTGATTAAATTGTTAGATGATAGTGAAGAAGAAGTAACGATTGAGATAGCAATAGGACAAGTGAATTTTGCTTTTGGCGAGATAAGCTTAATCTCAAAAGTAATTGATGGTAAGTTCCCAGATTACAATCGTGTTATTCCAACAGCGCATAGCAATACATTTACAGTAAATCGCTTAGAAATACTCACAGCAATGCAACGTGCATCAATTCTTTCCAATGAAAAATATAGAGGAATAAGGATGGTGCTAAGTGAAAACAACATAAAACTGATTAGTACAAATACCGAGCAGGAAGAAGCAGAAGAAGAACTTGAAATTAATTATAATCAAGAAAGTTTAGATATTGGTTTTAATGTGACATACTTAATAGATGTGCTTAATAATACACAACAAGAAACAGTCAACTTTTCATTTGCAGATGCAAATAGCAGCTGTTTGATTACATTACCAGAAGACACAGACTATAAATATGTCGTCATGCCGATGCGTATTTAATAATAAATAAACTTTAAAAAAATAGTAAACAAAGCGAAAAATTATGGCAAAAAATGAGGAAGGTTACGATTCATCCAGTATTAAAATTTTAGAGGGGCTGGATGCTGTTCGTAAAAGACCAGGGATGTATATAGGAGATACATCTGATGGATCTGGCTTACATCATATGGTATTTGAGGTATTGGATAATGCAATTGATGAAGCCTTAGCAGGTCATTGCGATGACATTAAAGTCATTATTCATCCCGATAACTCTATCAGCATCAGTGATAATGGACGTGGCATTCCCACAGGTATAAAACCTGATGATAAACATGAGCCCAAAAGGTCAGCTGCAGAAATTGTAATGACAGAGCTACACGCAGGTGGTAAGTTTGATCAAAACTCCTATAAGGTTTCAGGCGGCTTACATGGTGTTGGTGTTTCTGTTGTTAATGCTTTATCGGATTGGTTACATTTAAAAATTTATCGAGATGGCCAAGTCCATCAAATGGAATTCAAGCGCGGGATACCACAAGCACCGTTAAAAGTGACTGGTAAAACAGAAAAATCAGGCACAGAAGTACATTTCTTAGCAGCAACAGAAACATTTGGAGTAGTTGAATTTCACTTTGAAATTTTGGCCAAACGCATCCGCGAACTATCTTTTTTGAATAATGGTGTCAAAATTGAGTTAATAGACCAGCGCGAGAATGGTAAGAGTGAGAACTTTGCTCATTCAGGTGGAATTAAAGGTTTTGTGGAATACATGAACCGCACAAAATCAGTCCTTCACCCAAAAATATTTTATGCATCAGGTGAAAAAGATGGCATGACAGTGGAGGTTGCTATTCAGTGGAACGATTCATACTCAGAATCAGTACAGTGTTTTACCAACAATATTCCACAAAGAGATGGCGGCACGCACTTAACTGGTTTGCGAACCGCCATGACTAGAACGCTAAATCAATATATCGAACAAACAGAAACGGCAAAAAAAGCAAAAGTCAGTACAACAGGTGACGATATGCGAGAAGGGATTACATGTGTACTATCGGTGAAAGTACCAGATCCTAAGTTCTCATCACAAACTAAAGACAAACTAGTTTCAAGTGAAGTCCAACCAGTCGTTTCTGAAATTGTTGGCGATAAACTTACAGATTATTTGGCGGAAAACCCTGCAGATGCCAAGATTATCTGCGGCAAAATTGTTGATGCAGCGCGTGCTCGCGAGGCCGCCAGAAAAGCCCGAGAAATTACCCGTCGTAAGGGTGCTATGGACAGCATGGGCTTGCCAGGTAAATTAGCAGACTGTCAAGAAAAAGACCCAAGTCAGTGTGAAATATACTTAGTGGAGGGTGACTCTGCGGGTGGTTCAGCCAAACAAGGACGCGATCGAAAAAATCAAGCGATCTTACCACTCAAAGGTAAAATTCTGAATGTGGAAAAAGCACGTTTTGATAAGCTGCTCAGCTCGCAAGAGATTGCCACCATGATTACCGCATTGGGCACCAACATTGGTAAAGCAGATTTTAATATCGAAAAACTACGTTATCACCGTATTATCATCATGACTGATGCTGATGTCGATGGCTCACACATCCGCACGTTATTACTTACTTTCTTCTATCGTCAAATGCCCGAATTAGTAGAAAGAGGTCACATTTATATCGCGCAACCGCCGTTATATAAGGTTAAACAGGGCCGTGATGAGCGCTACATCAAAGATGATCTAGAGTTAGACGAGTATTTACTAGGCTCAGCTTTAAAAGATGCTGAGCTACTTACCAAAACGGGCGGAGATATCATTAAAGAAGAAGCGCTAGCAAAAATTGCGCAACAAATGGTGCTCACAGAAGCAGTGATTCGTCGCATAGCAAGGCTTTACGACGAAAGCGTATTACGTGCCATTCAAGAAGTAGGAGATGTGGATTTAAGCACAGAAGCCAGTACTAATGCAGTTGCTGAGAAAATGAGACCCATTCTTGGCGCAATTGGCTCAGAAGTTATCGTTGCCTATGATGAGGAAGAAAGTACTTATCGACTAGAAGTGAATAAGTACGTGCATGGCAACTTACAAAGTTGTGTGATTGATGCAGAGTTTGTTGGTAGTGGAGATTACCGCCAAATTAATACTATGTACAAGATGTTAGATGGTTTACTAGGTCCTGGCGCTATTATTAAACGCGGAGAGAAAGAGTACAACGTAGGTACCTTTAAGCAGGCGCTTGACTGGTTATTGTCAGAAGCTAAACACAACCTGAATGTACAACGCTACAAAGGACTGGGTGAAATGAACCCAGAACAACTTTGGGAAACAACAATGGATCCTAAAGCCCGTCGTTTACTCAAAGTACAAATAGACGATGCAATTGCAGCCGATGAAATATTCAGTACATTAATGGGCGATAATGTAGAACCAAGGCGAGCATTTATCGAGAATAATGCGCTCAACGTTGGATCATTAGATGTTTAGGTTGTTGTAGGTGTAGGGTCCCATTAGGTTTTAGATTTTTCTCAAAAAAATAGATTTATTTTTAAAAGGGTTGCTTGATTAGCAACCCTTTTTCGTTATATGCATCGAGAAATGCAACTTTTGGAAGTCAGACTCATCAAATGGTAAAAAGATTTATTCATAAAACTATAAAATGCATAAATCAATGAAAATGTTATGATGAATCATACTACCCTAAAATATAACCAATAGATGGGTTATGCGATAGACGTTAACCAAATCTATTAGATAGGAGGCTAGGTATGGATTTATCATCACATCAGTTAAGAAATCTTTTTGATCAGCTAGGGTTAGACTCAAGCGCCGTAGCAATTGAAAAATTCATAGAAGAGCATAGTCCTTTAGATACCAATACCTTGCTTGCAGACGCAGATTTTTGGACAGCGTCACAAGCCTCATTTCTAAGAGAAGAGATCTTAAATGATGCTGACTGGGCAGAAGTAATTGATCAACTCAACGAAAGGTTACATGCTAAAACTTAGAAAGAAAAAGATATAGTAATTAAGTGATGGTATTTACTGTTCTGCTCATTTAACACGCAAATCAATAACCAACTATTATTTATAGATTGAATATGGATAAACATGAAGCAACTAACGATTAATGAAAAAATATATGAAAGGAAAGAAGTTATGAATAAAAGCAATACTTGTAGATAGTTTTAAAATTCATCAGCATCACAATCTGGTACTCTAGTCCTTAATCTAGGCAACCGAACTTTTTTCTTTATTGGTTTC
>JBNLAC010000055.1:0-13124 GCA_050301935.1 Methylophilaceae bacterium
TGTTTAACATGATTGAATATATATCGAAACCACTATCACACTCTATGCGTTTGTTTGGCAATATGTATGCGAGTGAGGTAATCTTTTTGCTCATAGGCTTACTAGCAGCAACGGGTCTTTTCGGCATGTTTGGTGCAGCTATCTTGGGAGCAGCATGGGCAATCTTTCATATTTTGGTGGTGCCTTTGCAGGCATTTATTTTCATGATGATGACTATTGTTTACTTATCAATGGCGCATGAACATCACTAAACTAAGTTTAACGAAGTAGTTTTAATTTAATTAGTAAATCTTTAAATAAGAGAGGGTAACAAAATGGAAATGATTCAAGCATACACGGCAATTGGTATTGGCCTGATGGTAGGTATTGGCGCTGCAGGCGCATGTATCGGTATTGGCAATATGTGTTCAAGCTTTTTGGACGGCGCAGCTCGTCAGCCAGAAATGATTCCTGAATTACAAGGTAAAGTATTTTTGCTATTGGGTTTGATTGATGCGTCATTCATTATTGCTGTGGGTGTGGCACTATTGTTCGCATTCGCTAACCCACTATTAAGCGCAGTTGCTTAAATTTTAAGGATTGCTTAGAAATATTGGGTTGATCAGTGGGTTAACCCAAGTGATTAAGTTTTAAACTTGGAGCAAACATGAACTTTAATTTAACGCTCATTGCACAGGCGGTTACATTTGCGGTATTGATACTTGTTATCGTCAAATTTGTATGGCCTCCCCTACTTAAGGCAATTGAGACGCGTCAAAAAGAAATTGCTGATGGCTTGGCAGCTGCACAAGAAGGTAAAAGCGCACTTGAAAATGCCTCAAAAAAATCTGAAGCGACCTTAAATGAAGCAAAACAAAAGGCAAGCGAAATCATTGCGCAAGCAGAAAAACGCGCCAATGAAATCGTTGAGGAAGCAAAAGGTACTGCAAAAGCAGAAGGCGAGCGCATCATTGAAAGTGCACGATCAGAAATAGAGCAGGAAGTAAATCGTGCAAAAGAAGGTCTGCGTGCACAAGTATCTGTGCTTGCGATATCAGGTGCTGAAAAAATTCTGCGTAAAGAAATTGATGCAAAAGCACATACAGCAATTCTTACACAACTAGCGGCGGAGCTATAACCCATGGCTGAGATCTCAACCATTGCAAGGCCTTATGCAGTAGCAGCATTCAAATATGCTAAGGAAAAAAAGGCATTAGCTAAGTGGTCAGATATGCTGAGTTTTGCTAGCGCAATTAGTGTAGATGAACAATTTAGTGCTTATATTCAAGACCCAAAAGTTGAAAGTGACAACTTGCTTGATGCTTTCTTAAAAATATGCGGCAACAAGTTAGATGCTGGTGGGAAAAATCTCATCAAGATATTAGTTGAATATAAACGTCTGCCAATATTGCCTGCAATTAGTAGCGCTTTTGAAGAGTTAAAAGCAAATGATGAAGGTTCGTTGGAAGCGCAAATTGTTGCTGCTGTTAAACCTACAGTCACCGTAACCAAAAGCATCGTCAAAAACCTTGAAACTAAGTTTGGTAAAAAGGTATCAGCGGAAGTGGTTGTAGATCCAGAGATTATTGGTGGTATGAAAATTATTGTGGGCGACACAGTGATTGATGCGTCTATTAAAGGTCAGTTACAAAATTTAGCTTATTCGCTTACAGCATAAGCAAGCGATAAAAACTTTAGGAGTTTAGTAATGCAATTATCAACATCAGAAATCAGTGAACTGATTAAAAGTAGATTAGATAACTTTGAGGTTAGCAATGAAGCACGTACTCAAGGTACCGTAATCTCAGTAACTGACGGTATTGTTCGTATTCATGGTCTATCAAATGTGATGTCAGGTGAAATGATTGAGTTTCCTGGCAACACTTATGGTTTGGCGCTTAACTTGGAACGTGATTCTGTAGGTGCGGTGGTTTTAGGTGACTATGAGCATATTACAGAGGGTGACACATGTAAATGTACAGGTCGTATTCTAGAAGTACCAGTCGGCCCAGAGCTTATTGGCCGCGTTGTGAACGCATTGGGTCAACCAATTGATGGCAAAGGTCCAGTTAAGACTAAGTTAACAGACAAAATTGAAAAAGTGGCACCTGGTGTTATTGCACGTAAATCAGTTTCTGAGCCAGTTCAAACTGGTTTGAAGTCTGTAGACTCAATGGTACCAGTTGGCCGTGGCCAACGTGAATTGATTATTGGTGACCGTCAAACAGGTAAAACAGCCGTTGCTGTAGATGCGATTATTAACCAAAAAGGCCAAAACATGACGTGCGTTTATGTTGCCATTGGTCAAAAAGCGTCAACGATTGCAAACGTGGTTCGTAAACTTGAAGAAAACGGTGCAATGGAATACACCATTGTTGTTGCAGCTACTGCTTCTGACTCAGCAGCACTACAATTCTTAGCACCTTATGCAGGTTGTACAATGGGTGAGTACTTCCGTGATCGTGGTGAAGATGCTTTGATTGTTTATGATGACTTGTCAAAACAAGCGGTAGCATATCGTCAAATTTCGTTGTTATTACGCCGTCCACCAGGCCGTGAAGCATATCCTGGTGATGTGTTCTATATTCACTCACGTCTACTAGAGCGGGCTGCTCGTGTTAACGAAGAGTACGTAGAGAACTTTACAAAAGGTAAAGTGAAAGGCAAAACAGGTTCATTAACTGCACTGCCTGTGATTGAAACAGCAGCTGGTGACGTTTCTGCATTCGTTCCAACTAACGTGATTTCGATTACTGATGGTCAAATCTTCTTAGAAACGGATTTGTTCAACGCAGGTATTCGCCCTGCAATTAATGCTGGTATTTCTGTATCTCGTGTAGGTGGTGCAGCACAAACTAAAGTCATTAAAAAACTTGGTGGTGGCGTACGTTTAGCACTTGCGCAATATCGTGAATTGGCTGCTTTTGCACAATTCGCTTCTGATCTTGATGAAGAAACACGCAAACAATTGGATCGTGGTCGCATGTTTACTGAGTTGATGAAACAATCACAATACTCACCATTAAGCGTATCCAATATGGCGGTTACATTATTTGCTGCAAACAAAGGCTACTTTGATGATGTGCCAACTGCAAAAGTCTTATCCTTTGAAGGCGCATTACATGGACACATGAAGTCTAAGTATAAAAAATTAATGGATACTATCGAGAAAAACAAAGCGCTAAGCGATGATGATGAAAAAGCGCTAGAAGATGCGATTAAAGATTTCAAAGCAACTAATGCATATTAATCTCTAACGATTAGGACAAAGATAAATGGCTGGTAGTAAAGAGATTAGAACCAAGATTAAGTCGGTAGAAAATACCCGCAAAATCACGAAGGCAATGGAAATGGTTGCAGCGTCTAAAATGCGTAAAGCGCAAGACAGAATGCATGCAGCCAGACCTTATGCTGAAAAAATTCGTAATGTTGCGGCTCATCTTTCATATACACAACCTGAGTATAAACATCCGTTCTTAATTAAACGTGATGTTGTAAAAAACGTTGGTTTGATTGTGGTGAGTTCTGACAAAGGTCTATGTGGTGGTCTAAATACTAACATGTTAAGACTATCTGTAAGCCAGATGGAAGCTTGGAACAAAGAAGGTAAAGGGGTTAAGGTCAGCGCTTTTGGTAATAAAGGACTGAGCTTTATGACTCGTGTTGGCGCAGACATACAATCTAATGTGACTGGTCTAGGTGATGTGCCACATTTAGAAACGCTCATAGGTTCGATTAAGGTAATGCTTGATGCATTTGAATCTGGTGAAATCGATCAGCTATTTATCTGCTACACGAAATTCATTAATACCATGAAACAAGAACCTGTAATGGAGCAGTTATTACCACTGTCAGGTGAAAAGATGGGTAGTCCAGAAGGTAATTGGTCTTATATCTATGAGCCAGAACCAGAGCCTGTCATTGATGAATTAATGACACGTTATATTGAATCACTTATTTACAGTGCTGTAGCAGAAAATATGGCATCAGAGCAATCATCAAGGATGGTGGCGATGAAGGCAGCATCTGATAATGCGAAGACAGTGATTGATGACTTGAAGCTTGTGTATAACAAAGCTAGACAAGCGGCAATTACAAAAGAAATTTCAGAGATTGTTGGCGGCGCAGCGGCAATCTCTAGTTAACGATTTATTTATATTTAAAAGTATCTGACTAAATTTAAGTTAGGAAAACAAAGATGGCAAAAGCAAATCAAGCAGTGGTAGGAAAAGTAGTTCAATGTATTGGCGCGGTTGTGGACGTTGAGTTCCCACGTGATCAAATGCCTAAGGTATTTGATGCATTGATTATTGATGATAAAACATCGCAAGCTGAAAAAGGTTTAACATTAGAAGTTCAACAGCAGTTAGGCGACGGTATTGTCCGTACAATTGCAATGGGTTCTTCAGATGGTTTGGCTCGTGGTACTGCTTTTAAAGCGACAGGTTCGCAAATTACTGTTCCTGTTGGTGCTGGTACACTAGGTCGTATTATGGATGTATTGGGTCGCCCTATCGATGAGGTTGGTCCAATTGATTCTAAAGAGCGTCGTTCAATCCATCAAAAAGCACCTACTTTCGAAGAATTATCTCCTTCTGTTGATTTGCTAGAAACTGGTATCAAAGTGATTGACTTGGTTTGCCCATTTGCTAAGGGTGGTAAAGTTGGTCTATTCGGTGGTGCTGGTGTTGGTAAAACCGTTAATATGCTTGAATTGATTAACAACATTGCTAAACAGCACTCAGGTTTATCTGTTTTTGCTGGTGTTGGTGAGCGTACGCGTGAAGGTAATGACTTCTATCATGAGATGGCAGAAGCAGGCGTGATTAAACTTGACGATATGAAAGAGTCAAAAGTAGCAATGGTATTCGGTCAAATGAACGAACCACCAGGTAACCGTTTACGTGTTGCATTGTCAGGTTTGACGATGGCGGAGAAATTCCGTGACGAAGGCCGTGATGTTCTATTCTTTGTGGACAATATCTATCGTTACACATTGGCTGGTACTGAAGTATCAGCATTGTTAGGTCGTATGCCATCAGCTGTTGGTTATCAACCTACCCTAGCCGATGAAATGGGTCGTTTACAAGAGCGTATTACTTCTACGAAAACAGGCTCTATTACCTCTATCCAAGCAGTTTATGTGCCTGCCGATGACTTGACTGACCCATCACCAGCGACTACATTCCAACATTTGGATTCAACGGTTGTGTTATCACGTGATATTGCTTCTTTGGGTATTTACCCAGCAGTTGATCCATTGGATTCTACTTCACGCCAACTTGATCCGCTTATCGTGGGTGAAGAGCATTATTCAGTGGCACGCAGTGTGCAACAAACACTACAACGTTATAAAGAACTACGTGACATTATTGCTATTTTGGGTATGGACGAGCTATCACCTGAGGACAAATTGACAGTTGGTCGTGCACGTAAGATTCAACGTTTCTTGTCACAGCCATTCCACGTAGCTGAAGTCTTTACTGGTGCACCAGGTAAATATGTGCCATTAAAAGAAACAATTAAAGGCTTTAAAGCGATTGTAGCTGGTGAGTATGATCACTTACCAGAGCAAGCTTTCTATATGGTCGGTGGTATTGAAGAGGCAATTGAAAAAGCGAAAAATTTAAACTAAGTTTAATTGAGAAATAAATAATGGCAAATACAGTTCGTATTGATGTAGTAAGCGCTGAAGAAGAGATTTTTTCAGGTGAAGCAGAGTTTATTGCAGCACCAGCATCAGCAGGTGAAGTGGGTATCTACCCACATCACGCGCCGATGATTACAACAATTAAACCCGGTTCTTTGCGCATAAAACTTCCAGATACTGCCGAAGAGACACTGATTTTTATTTCAGGTGGACTATTAGAAGTACAACCTGGCTTAGTAACTGTTTTGTCTGATACAGCGATTCGTGGTCATGATCTGGACGAAGCAAAAGCGATTGCTGCGAAAGAAGCAGCTGAAGAAGCAATGAAAAATAAAGCATCCGATATAGATTATGCTAGAGCGCAAGCAGAGCTAGCGGAAGCGGTTGCACAAATTCAGGCAATACAAAAACTACGAAAAACACGATAATAGTCTAGTAATAAAAGCAATATTTAAGCGACCTTAAGGTCGCTTTTTTATTGTCTTTTGAATCTTATATCGCATGCTAGTTAGGCGTAGTAAAATAGTCGTTATATGGAAAATAAAAAACTGAATATTATTATTCTTGCAGCTGGCAAAGGTACAAGAATGCATTCTACACAGCCGAAAGTGCTGCATAAAATCGGTGGCAAACCGATTTTGGGTCATGTCATCGAATGCGCATTGAATCTAAATCCTGAAAAGATCATTGTTGTGCACGGCTATGAAGGCGATAAGGTTAAAGCAGCCTTTCAACAGTTGCCCATTATCTGGGCTGAACAAAAACAGCAATTAGGAACCGGGCATGCTGTACAGCAGGCATTACCTTATATTAATTCAGCTTCTACAACATTAATTCTCTTAGGTGATGTGCCTCTGGTAAGCATGGACGCGTGTCAGCGATTGATTGAAAAAGCACAGCAGCAACTTGTTATTCAATCATTTATTAAGCAAGATCCAACAGGGTATGGCCGTATTGTGAGAGATCCAAAAGGCTTGCTTACTGCTATCGTAGAACATAAAGATGCTACGAGTGCACAATTAGCAATAACAGAAGTCAATACAGGTATCATGGCAATGCCAGCTGATTATTTGGCACAATGGTTGGATAGATTAACCAATGATAATGCACAGAATGAGTATTATCTGACAGATATCGTGAAACTTGCAGTAGAAGATCATATTCCAGTTAATGCGGAAATTGCACATGATGAATGGGCGGTTACTGGTATCAATAGTAAGCAAGACTTAGCAGTAATCGAACGTGAATTGCAACAAAGACAAGCAAATCAATTATTAGAACAAGGTGTAACACTATTAGACCCTTCACGCATTGATATACGAGGAAAAATGGAAGTATCGAGAGATGTTGAAATTGATATTGGCTGTATATTTGAAGGTGAAGTAAGATTAGAAGAAGGCGTAAAGATAGGCGCCTACTGTATATTGAGGAATGTCCGAGTTGCCGCTGGTTCAAGTATCGCACCCTTTTCACATATTGATGAAGCAACAATCGGTGAAAATAGCAAAATTGGCCCGTATGCCAGGATCAGGCCAGGAACTCGTTTAGGTGATCAAACTCATATTGGAAACTTCGTTGAGCTGAAAAATGCCGAAATTGACACAGGAAGCAAAGTCAATCATCTAAGTTATATTGGTGATGCAACGATTGGCAAAAAAGTCAACATTGGTGCTGGTACGATTACTTGTAACTATGATGGCGCTAACAAATTTCGAACGATTATAGAGGATGACGCTTTTATCGGATCTGATAGTCAATTAGTAGCTCCAGTAACCGTTGGAAAAGGCTCTACGATTGCAGCTGGTTCAACGATTACTAAAGATACACCAGAAAATGCCTTAACATTATGTCGGGCTAGAGAACAAAAATCGATAGTTGGTTGGAAACGACCGACCAAAACAAAGAAAGAATAATGTTATGTGCGGTATCGTTGGTGCGGTAGCAAGGAAGAATGTGGTTTCTACCTTAGTTGAAGGTTTGAGCCGTCTTGAATATCGAGGTTACGATTCTGCTGGCATTGCCATTTTAGATGGTTCTATTAAACGTGTGCGTGCCGTTGGACGGGTTAGTGGAATGCAAGCTAAAGCAGAGAGACAACAACTATCAGGCTTGGTCGGCATAGGACACACTCGCTGGGCAACGCATGGTGGTGTAACAGAAAGTAATGCGCATCCTCATGTTTCAAGAGATGAAATTGCTGTCGTGCATAACGGTATTATTGAGAACCATGATGAACAACGTGATCGCCTGATTGCGTTTGGTTATGAGTTTACTTCACAAACTGACACTGAAGTGATAGCACATCTAATTCACCATTATCATGAAAAAGGTGAGTGCTTACTATCATCTGTTAAGCTTGCTGTTAAAGAATTAAGAGGCGCATTTGCAATCAGTGTGATCTCGGTAAAAGAACCAGAAAGTATGATTACAGCTCGTCAGGGCTGCCCTCTTTTGCTTGGTTTAGGTGATGAAGCAAATTATATTGTCTCGGATGTATCCGCTGTATTGGCTGAAACACACAAAGTTATCTACCTAGAAGATGGGGACGTGGCAGAGATAACCGCAAATGGTATTAATATTTGGGATAAAACAGATACAAAAGTATCACGCCAAATACATGTAAGCGATGTGACTTTGGCTAGTTTAGAGCTAGGCCCTTATTCACACTTTATGCAAAAAGAGATACATGAACAGCCGCGTGCTTTGACCGATACCATAGAAGCCTTGATTGACGATGCAAGTTTTTCTCCTCTACTATTTGGGATAGAAGCTGAATCAGTATTTAGTGAAATTGATCGTGTACTAATACTTGCAGCAGGCACTAGCTATTATGCTGGATTAACAGCTAAATATTGGATAGAAGGAATCGCCGGTTTACCTACAAATGTTGAAATTGCTAGCGAATACCGCTATAGAAAATCTGTGCCAAATGCAAAACAACTAGTTGTCACAATATCTCAATCTGGTGAAACGCTGGATACAATGGAAGCGCTTAAACATGCACAAAGTTTAGGGCAACAACATACGCTATCTATTTGTAATGTTCAGGAAAGCGCACTCCCAAGGTCTTCTAAGCTCGTTTTTTATACACGAGCTGGTGCGGAAATTGGCGTAGCATCAACAAAAGCATTTACAACCCAATTGGTAGCATTATTTACTCTCGCCACTGTGCTAGGAAAACAACGTGGATTAGTTAGTGAAACTGACGAAGAAAAATATTTAGATGCGTTACGTCATCTGCCGGTAAGTGTCCAGTATGCGCTGAACTTAGAGCCTCAAATAAGGGAATGGGCAAAACGATTTGGTAATAAAGAACATGCATTGTTTTTAGGCCGTGGTATACATTATCCGATTGCAATGGAGGGTGCGCTCAAACTGAAAGAAATATCTTATATTCATGCAGAAGCATATCCTGCTGGTGAGCTTAAGCATGGACCGCTAGCGTTAGTAGACAGCAATATGCCGGTTGTTGTGATTGCGCCAAATGATGCGCTATTGGAAAAAGTAAAATCTAATATGCAAGAAGTGAAAGCCCGTGGTGGGGAACTGTTTGTTTTTGCCGATGCAGATAGTCATTTTACTGATTCTGATGGAGTGCATGTGATCAGAACACCAAGACATGTTGGGGTTCTTTCCCCTATCCTGCATACGATACCAGTTCAATTACTTGCTTATCATGCTGCTTTGCTTAAAGGTACCGATGTTGATAAGCCTAGAAATCTCGCTAAAAGTGTTACAGTAGAATAGCACAAAGAAAGAATACCGCCTGCATCTGTAACGTTCAACTTCGCTAAATTACTGCAAGCGCAATAAAGCATGTGCTTTGAAATGCTTAATGTCTAATAATGCTGTCTTTGCGATTAGTTCACTTTTAGACAAAAAGCCACCAACCTATCCATAAACCACTAATTTGGATAATTAATCCCAATATTACATACACGGTATAATGTTTATTGCCGCTTATAATAGCCATAAAAGCTTTTGATACGCTGTTCACAGATAAAGCTGTAAGAATAGGAATAACAGTATCAAGGTGTGAAATTTTACCTGCTGCAGCTAGTGAGGCTACAGAAATACTCGCTGAGTGTGAATCAGCTAAACCTGCAATGCCTGAAGCAATAACTAATCCTTTTTGACCCAACCAAGCTTTCAAAGCGGCAGAAATGACTAATACTATTGCAATCATACATGCGAACCATATGGCAGTTTTGATACTAAAGTCCTTATCTTTGAGTGAACTCTTTTTAAGATCTTTCTTAAAAATTTTGAATGCAAATAATGCACCGTAGGCAGCAATCACAAAGGCTGCAACACATAAAGGCCATTTAAGGATATAGAGTGTTTGCACATGAACTACTGCAAGCAGCAAAGCTAATTGAATAATAGTGGCGAGACTTGAAAAAGTAGCACCGCAGATAGCTGTCTCATTTAAGTTTGGATTACTTCTGGCGCGTTCTCCCATACTTGCGACTGTCGCTGTGCTAGAAATGAAACCAGATAAAAAACCTGCAAGTGATAATCCAATACGTTGACCAAGCAAACGCAATGCCAGATGACTGACTATATGAATCAACATAATAAAAATAACTATTAGCCACAAATGTCTTGGATTGATTGCGTTAAAAGGACCAAGGTATTCGTCTGGTACTAACGGTAAAATAATTAATGTCGCTGCAGCCAGCATTAAAAACTCGTAAAGCTCAGTACTAGTGACCGTTTTTAAGACAAACCCATGGATGCGTTTTTTTGTCAGGAGAAGTAGCGCTGTCAGTATGGCAAGGCTGGCGGCTAGTGATAGGTAATTAATTGTTAAACCACCTAAAATGAACGTGAATAAAAGACTTATTTCAGTAGTTAATCCCGGGTCACTACTTTTATTTGTATAGTATGCGACTGAAATAAAAATCATGATGCTGATTAAGGCAGCTATATGTAAACCGATATGTGTCACAAAAGTGGCAGCACCAAGTAATGCTGCGATTGCGAAAGTTCGAATACCTGCTACTGCACCACTATCAGCGCGACGTTTGCTGCGCTCGCGTTCAGCGCCGATAATAAGGCCTATTCCCAATGCTACCGCAAAGTTTAGCCAAAAGTTATCTATACCTGTCATTTGTTCAGCCAATCCCAATGCGTCCTTTCTTTATGTGGAGCATTACGCATGATCCAATCCCACAAGAACGGCGGAATAATTCGCAATATTTTTGCTAGCAGACCCATTTGCCATGGAATAACAGTGTAACGTGATTGACGCTCAATTGCGCGTAAACATTTTTCAGCAAAGATATCTGCATCCATTAAAAAAGGCATGTGGTAGGTATTGATGTCTGTCATTGGGCTGCGAATATAACCGGGAGCGATTGTTGTGACGTGAATTTGATAGCGTTGCATTTCAACCCGTAAACTTTCGAGATAAGTGATTACAGCTGACTTGCTAGCACTATAAGCACCTGCACCTGGCAAGCCTCTTATCCCAGCAACACTGGCGATGCCAACAAGTTGCTTTTGATTATCACTACTAGTTCGCATGGCCTGTATAAAAGGTTGAAAAGTGTTCACCATCCCCATGACGTTAATATCCAAAATTGCCTGAAATGCTGCTTTGTCTTCCTGAAATTCTGTAAGTGTACCGCGACTAACACCAGCAGAGGCGATGACTATATTTGGGCTACCGTATCTATTAATAAAATCATTTGCTGCAATGTTGAGTGCTTCACCATCACGTACATCTAGCTTATAAACAGAACACTTAGTATGAAATTGCTGCGTGAGTACTTCGGACAACTGATTAAGCGCATTTAAATTACGACCTACTAGACCGATGATTAAGCCTTGTGCTGAATATTCCTTTGCATAAGCAGTCGCAATAGCTAAACCTAGGCCGCTAGAAGCGCCCGTGATAAATATTTTTTTCATGATTGAGAATATACAATAAAAAAACCCACCATAACTTGGTGGGTTTAAAGTTATTTCAATCTAGAAGGTAATTGAATTTTACTTGCTGGCTTATTTACTTTTTTGCCGGGTCTTTACCTTTGCTCTCCCGGATGTTGTTTACAATGTAATTGGTCACTTGTAAGGCTTGCGCATTACCGCCAGCCATCGTTCCTGAAGTAATATATTTACCATCAATCACCAAACTTGGTACACCAGTGGCACCAGACGAACGGAATATCTGAGCTGCTCGCTTCATGTTGGTATTTACTGTAAATGAGTTGAAGGCTTCTTCAACTTTACTACGATCCATTCCGCTGTTAGCAACTAACCAGTCTAAGGCAGCTTTTTGATTAGTAGGGTTCAAGCTTTTTTCTTTGTGAATAGCGTTGAATAGTTTGCTGTGTAATTTTTCAGTGATACCTAGTGTTTCCATTGCAAAGTAGGTTTGAGCCATCGGTGCCCATGATGCATTAGGAATGCCAGGTATACGTTTAAAACTCACGTCAGCTGGCTTATTTTTAAGCCAAGCACTGAGCGGTTGTTCCATATGAAAGCAATGTGAACATCCATACCAGAATATTTCCATGACTTCGATTTTTTTTGAATCATCAGTTGGTATGGTTTGAGCGACTGCATCAAACTCTTGGCCTAGCTGTGGTGCTGCAACACTAGCTAGATTGAAGCCAAGTGAGCTAATAAAAAGCATGCATAAAAGTAATAGTTTTTTCATTTTATATCCTAGTGTTTTATTGTTAAGCAGTTTTGCACTCTATAATTAACGGTTTCTGACTCTAAAAGATGACAAAAGATTCCTTTAATTAAATAATTAGTCAGGTTTTGTTTCCGTGTGTATTTTGATCAAATCAGCTTTGAAATTATTAGCTGTTAGCTGATCGCGCATTTTATTAATACTATCAATATTATTAAATGGGCCAACACGTACTCGGTGCCAAGTACCTTTCTCTGGAATACTTGCTGTTTGGACGATCGCCTCAAAACCTTGTAGTGCTAGTTTTGCTTTAAGATTATCTGCGTCTGCAACGTTTTTAAATGAGCCAACTTGTAGGAAGTAACTATCTTTTTTGACGGTGATGTCTGCATCATTGATTTCTTTAACTGTGACTGTGCTTTCAGTTTCAGGCAGAATAGTATAAAAGTCTAGATCATCTTCAGGTTTTGACGCATCAGGAGCAGTGGCATCAGGTAATGCATCAATTTTAGGTGCGTTAATATTTTTATCTTCAAAAGGGCTACTATCACCTTTGATATAGATAGTAAGTGCAACTGTTGCTAACACGCCAAGTAAAAAGCCAAATAGAAAGCCTGATAAAAAAGGCTTTCCACCGCTTGTTTTTTGTTGTTTGGGTTTGTAATCTCTACTCATTATTGTGCCTAATCTTTAATTGTTACATTTTACTTGGCGCACTCACACCAAGCAAATCTAAGCCATTTTTCAATACATGTTTTGTTGCGGTAATTAACGCTAATCTTGATAGTTTAGTCGTTTCATCCTCTACCAGAAACTTTGTATCATTGTAGTATCCATGCAATTGGCTTG
>JBNLAC010000056.1:0-12795 GCA_050301935.1 Methylophilaceae bacterium
AAACAATCAAACCCATTCTTTAATTAACATTAAAGCATCTTTACTTCTTCCAATTTGTTAAAGCTTGCTTAACAGGAAAAAACGTTAAGCAAGGTAACATTACCGTTTATGCTTGGTGGCAATAGCGGTTTGGACCCACCCCTTCCCATCTCGAACAGGGCCGTGAAACGAACCTGCGCCAATGATAGTATGCTCTTCGCATGCGAAAGTAGGTCACTGCCAAGCTTTTATTTATCTAAAAAGGCTCCATTAGGAGCTTTTTGCTTTTATACAACTAATTAGATCAAATTGAGATTAATCGGCATAGAGCGGATAGTATTTTTATTTTAATCTGCGTATAGTTAAGCAATAGTCGTCAATAGTTTACAAAAATGATGCGATTCATAGTATTTACAATAGCTGTTTCTTTAAGCCATCTTGCTTGTGCAGAGAGTGGCGCACAAAATAATTGTGTCGCTAATTGTAATAGGCCATTGCAGCAAGGAAAATTAGAACAACCATTAGAAAAAGGGAAAAAGTCTGCTGATTTATCTTTTGGCGAGGAAAGTAGTCAATTAACCCCTGGGAAGCGTGACGACAACCTTGATTTTGGGAAGCAGGATTCCTTGCTACAAATGGGCAAAAAGTCTGAAGACTTATCTTTTGGCAAAGAGAGTGCCTTACTCCAACCAGGTAAAGAAGATGCTGTATTAAAACGCGGTAAATATGATCAAAACTTAGTATTTGGTAAAAGAACAGATCAGTTAAGCTTTGGTAGAGAGGGTAAACAACTTGTTCGTGGCCGTACTGATGATAAACTAAGTTTTGGTCGAGAGAGTGAACGCCTTGAGTTTTGCCATGAGCGCTAAAATTAATTACTTAAGTAATATGGTAAGTTAACTCGGAAGTACGGCCTGCATCCTGACCTAATATGTTCTCTAAATATGGTAGTGACTCTAGTAATATTTTAGGTATCGTCCATGGGGGATTGATAACAAATAAACCACTACCATACATGCCATAGCCATCAGGTGAAGACTTTGTAACTTGAAGTGAGACATTCAACCAGCTTGTTGCGCTTAATTCTCGTAATGAAGCAATCATTGACAGAAATTGCTTATTCTTTAATTGAGGGTACCACACAATGTAACAACCTGTTGCAAAACGCCTTAAAGCATCTTCTATGGAGGTGACTACTGTCTCATAATCTTTTTTGTCTTCATAAGGTGGATCTATGATTGTGATACCTCGTTTAGAGTGGGGAGGTAAGTAAGCCTTAAGTGCTTTAAATCCATCTTGAGATGATATTTTGGTTTGTTTACGAGCGCTGTCCTTAAAATTATTCAATAAAATATCATACTCATTATGGTGTAGCTCACATAAGTATAATTTGTCATTGGGCCTTAAAAAAGACTCTATGATTTTTGGAGAGCCTGGGTAAGTGTTTAATGTCCGATTCTGATTGAATGACCATATTAATTTAACAAAATTACCTAATGAATCAGGTAAAGACTCTGCACTAACTAGTCTAGATATGCCAGTTTCAAATTCTTTATTCTTTTGCATGAATGTATCATCAAATGCGTATAGTCCTGCGCCTGCATGCGTATCAATTACGCTATATGGCGTATCTTTTTGATTAAAGTAATCAAGCACTAAACTAAGGACATAGTGTTTGAGTATGTCGGCATGATTGCCGGCATGAAATGCATGACGATAACTAAGCATGAGTATGGTTTTATGAAACTATTGATCATTATAATTGACTACATCTAATAATTGGCAGGCTTTGTGGTCAAAAAATGATAATGTGGGTTATTAAGAAGAATGCAATATTGCATTAACTATGAGGAGTTATTCTATGAGAAATACAATCACTACCGTATTAATTTCGTCTTTCGTAGCATTAGGTAGTTTTGCAGCATATGCTAACCATCACGAAGGTAATGAAACTGAAAAGCATGAGATATCTGCCGACACTGATAATGATGGAAAGGTAAGTTATGAAGAGTTTAAAAATGCACGCATGAAATATATGGATGAGCACTTTAAGCGTAGAGACACCAACGGAGATGGTTATATTGATGCAGATGAAAGGCAAGCTGCTAGAGATCGCATGAAATCACGGCATCATCATAAAGAGCGTTGTGAAAGAAAGCCTCAATAATTAATTATAACCATGTTTTAGCTCAACAAAAGCGGCGCTGCGCGCTGCTTTTTTGTTACACTATCGCAAGTGTAGAAATAAACTAACAGCAGATGAGGAAGGTATGAAGCAAATCAACTTGAGTATATTGGTAATGCTAGCATTCATTGGCGGTAACGCTTATGCAGCCGATGAGACTATTCATGATGTGATGAAAGCAGATCAGAATAACGATGGTAAAGTCAGTTTTGAAGAGTATAAATCTTTCCACGATGCACAAATGAAGGAGCGTTTTTATAGTAAAGATCTAAATCAAGATGGGTTTGTCGATCCAGAAGAAAAGCTAATTGCTGTAGAAAAGCTGGAAGCAAAACAAGAAGCTGAGAAAAAAGCTGCTCAAGAAGAAGTTCGCGAAGGTTATGAGGAAGATAGGAAAAAACGCAAAAGGCATTTTTTCAAATATCAATAAAAAAGTAAATTTACTAGGTGCGCTTGAGTAAGCGTTAATCCTTTTTTTATTATGAGTTCTCAGAAAAATCATCTATCGCATACAGGTAATAGCCATGGGAATCTTTTTTTGATTCCATTTTTACTTATTGTTGTATTCGCTATCGTAGAGTTTGCTGGCGGCATCTGGACGCAGTCCCTCGCGCTGTTGGGCGATGCTTGGCATATGTTCTCCGATGCATTGTCACTTGGCTTGGCGATGTTGGCGGTATACCGAGCAAAAGTAAAAGTAAAAAGCAATGCTGAGTTAATTGCTTCAATTATTAATGTTATCTTGATGTATGGTGTCATCACTTGGATGATTGTTGAGGCAATTGAGCGTATTAGTCAGCCTCGAGATGTCATTGGTTCTTATGTTATAGCGATTGCATTTGTTGGATTGGTGATAAATGTCATTGTGGCAAAACAATTACATCAAGGCGAGGAAGAGAAAAGTTTAAATCATCAAGCGGCCTTGCTTCATGTTATTGGTGATTTGTTAGGATCTGTTGCAGCACTTGCGGCAGGTTTAATTATCTATGCAACCGGTTGGCTACTAGTTGATCCATTGCTATCCTTATTCATATCATTGCTATTACTTATTGCTACTTTGAATCTTAGTAAGCAAGTCTGGCTAGCGCTTTCTGGAAAGGAAGTTAGTCGAGGTCATCATCACTGAGTGCTTAAGAGGAAGTGGCTCAAGAGGATTGGGCTATTTGGGGAGTAGCTTTTAGACTGAGACCGTAATCAGCTGAATCTTTAGCTACTCTATTTTTCTAGATTTTTAATCCATTTGAGCAATGGTGCCCATTGCTCTAAATCTTTTTTTGCTTTGTAAACAGGCATATCAAATATACTTATGCCGTGTTCAGCAGTGTGAGCATATATCTGTGCGTTACGTAAATTTCCAATCACTGGAAACCCGCTTTCATCAAGGTATTGAGCAAGGTTTTCAGCGGCTTTGGTACGGCTGGCTACACGCATACCTAGCATAGCGACAAAAGTACGCTCTTTTCGCACAGCTTTTTCTGCTCTTAGAATGTCGAGAAACTCTTGCGTTGCATTGATGTCATACGTTGACGCTTGCATTGGGACGATTACCCAGTCTGCTTCCTTAACTGCATTGCTCAGCTTGTCACCTCGAATTCCAGCCGGTGAATCTATGATTGCAATTTCCATGTTTTTCTTCTTGGCAAGTGAATCACGATTGTTGGCGCTGCTGATTTTTGATAAGTGCTTTGGCCTTCTTTGTACCCATCCATGAGATGATTGTTGTTTGTCTAAATCAAGTAAACAGACATTTTTACCCTTACTGGCAAAATAGCCTGCTAAATTGGTTGACAAGGTAGTTTTACCACTTCCACCTTTTGGGTTTGCAATCAAGATTTTAATCATCACGCCTTCCAGTGTGGTTGGTTAAGTCACTATAGTTTAACTCATGATTTTTTATTTTTCTTATTTTCTTTTTCACGTATGGCAGCTACTTTCTGTTTCCATTCGGTGAGCTGTTCGTCTTCTAATTCAAGTTGAATCGCGATTGCTTCATCTTCTGTTAGTTTGTCTTTTTCTAATCGCTTTGGTAATTTGCCTGACATACGGGATAGTACGCGTTCCCTTTGTTCCCCAGCTAGCTCTTTTGCTTTTAATATATAGTCTTTCTTGCTTGATGTCATTTGTTCCCCCTAATTATATATAGCCGCTAATATAGCTGATTTTTACTAATCTTTCTGTGACAAAATTATGACAAAAACCCATGTTGAATAGCTGATTTTGATTTTTGATAGCAAGTATAAGCTAGCGTCATTAATGCATTAGTATTATATAAACTGTTAAAATCCCGTGATGTTTAATCCTAAGCCGATTATAAAAAACCTACCAAATTTGCCAGGTGTCTATCGCATGAAAAATGCGGAGGGTGCTGTTATATATGTTGGCAAAGCCAAGGATATTAAGAAGCGCGTATCTAGTTACTTTAATAAAAATATACCTAGCCCCAGAACGCGTATGATGGTTTCTCAAATAGAGGACATTGAGACGACTGTTACGCGTACGGAAGCAGAGGCGCTACTACTTGAGAGCAACTTGATTAAAAGCATGATGCCTCGTTACAACGTGCTTTTTCGGGATGATAAGTCTTATCCTTATATTGCACTTACTGGCGATGTCTATCCGCGACTTGCTTTCCATCGGGGTGCGCAACGTAAGAATACACAATACTTCGGACCATTTCCGAGCAGCACTGCTGTGCGCGAGAGTATTCAATTACTGCAAAAAGTATTTAAGTTGCGTACTTGTGAGAACTCTGTCTTTTCTAATCGCACAAGACCATGTCTTCAATATCAAATAGAGCGTTGTACAGCACCCTGTGTTGATTACATAAGCATTGACGATTATCAACACGATGTTCAGCATGCGGCAATGTTCTTAGAAGGAAAAGCTAATGAGGTGTTAAATACCTTGGGTGAGAAAATGAATGCAGCAGCACAAACGCAGGCATATGAAGCTGCTGCTGTATTCAGGGACCGCATACAAGCCCTTAGGCAAGTACAAGCGAAGCAGTTTGTCAGCGACTTTAGTGTGTCTGATGCTGATGTGATTGCATGTGCCAGTCTACATGGACAGCATTGCATTAATCTGGTGATGATTCGTGGTGGGAGACATATTGGAGATAAAAGCTTTTTTCCAAAAAACAGCCAAGACGCTACATTGGTGGAAACAGTAGAGGCTTTTTTAACCCAACACTACATGGCACAAAATACACCGCCACTAATAGTATGTGGGGTTAATATAGATGCAAAGAGCTTTGCTGCAATCTTTACAGAGCAGGCAAATCGAAAAATTAGAATTATTAACAATGCAATTGGTGATAAACGTGTCTGGTTGAAAATGGCGCAAACAAATGCCGAGTTGGCGCTTGATCAACGCGCTGCCAGTTCAGCTAATCAAGCAGCTAAGTTAGTAGCGTTAAGAGAGGCATTGCACTTATCAGAAACAATTGAGCGTATTGAGTGTTTTGACATTAGCCATACGATGGGTGAGGCTACTGTAGGAAGTTGTGTGGTTTTTGATAAAGGGGACATGCAAAACAGCGAATACAGGCGTTATAACATCAAAGGCATTACCCCTGGAGATGATTATGCGGCGATGCGAGATGTTTTAACACGTCGTTATAAGAAGGTGGCTGCAGGTGAAGGTGTTCGTCCTGACTTGGTATTCATTGATGGAGGAAAAGGCCAGCTAGGTGTCGCAGTCGAAGTGATGCATGAGGTAGGTTTGGATGACATCTTGTTAATAGGTATTGCAAAAGGTGAGGAGCGTAAACCTGGACTGGAGACGATGATTTTTTCGGATACAGGTGAGATGCTGAATTTAGAACAAGATAATAAAGGGTTGCATTTGTTGCAGCAGATTAGAGATGAAGCCCATCGTTTTGCTATTACTGGTCATCGTGCGAAACGGGCAAAAGCGCGCATAACATCCTCATTGGAGGATATTGAAGGTGTAGGTGCAAAACGCCGTAAGGCGCTATTAACTCGCTTTGGTGGATTAGATGGGGTAAAAAATGCTAGCATAGACGAACTTATACAAGTTGATGGTATAAGCCCTGGCTTGGCAGAAAAAATTTACGGTCAGTTCCACTAAAATTATTAGAAGAATGATGAATCATGTTTTGGAATCTACCCAATATATTAACTGTATTGAGAATAATGCTAATACCTGTATTTGTAGGCATTTTCTATCTGCCACATAATATATTTGCATTAGACACTCAGCCTACACATACCATTAATTTAATAGCAGCTAGTATTTTTGCGTTAGCCTCATTCACAGACTGGCTAGATGGATATTTTGCTAGAAAGTATAATCAAACCAGCAGTATTGGCGCATTTCTTGATCCTGTAGCAGATAAGCTAATGGTTACTGCTGCACTTATTGTGTTGGTTGAGTTCGACAGAGTGGGTGCAATCGTCTCACTGATTATTATTGGAAGAGAAATTGCCATCAGTGCATTGCGTGAATGGATGGCTTCAATCGGAAAAGGTAGCAATGTAGCAGTAGCTATGATTGGTAAAATAAAAACAGCGGCGCAAATGATAGCAATTTTATTATTACTTTATTTTGACCCTGTCGGCATGTTCAATACAGCCCAAATTGGCACTTGGTTAATCTATCTGGCGGCAATATTAACATTAGTTTCAATGGCTTATTACCTTAAAGCTGCTTGGCCTATTATTAAGGATTCACTGGATTAAATCTCAATATTATTAGTTCAGACAAATATATATTAAGAAAAGAGTGTTTTCAGTCTTGACATCAATACGAAAGTCGCTAAAATGCTCGCTCTTAACGCGGGAATAGCTCAGCTGGTAGAGCGATACCTTGCCAAGGTATAGGTCGCGAGTTCGAACCTCGTTTCCCGCTCCAAAATTAAGAAACGGGGATTTTAGCAAGTGCTGATATCCCCGTTTTAGTTTCAAGAATTATCATGGCGCGATAGCAAAGTGGTTATGCAGCGGCCTGCAAAGCCGTAGACGCCGGTTCGATTCCGGCTCGCGCCTCCAACTCTCAACTGTAATGTTATACCTCATTGAGCAATTTTCGTATCTGCATTTAATTTACGCCGTTTGATGAAGTTAGTATTGCTTTGTCGAGAATATTTTTCCCTATTTAGTCAAAATGCCGAATAAGTGTGTGTTTTAGGTCTTAATTTCAGAAGTTAGATTTAAAATATAGCGTAATATCTTGTAATTAATGGAATTAATCATTTAAAGTATTACTTTGTACATTAAAACTCGAGTATGAATCTAAACGAAGCGAGTAAAACAGTTAGTACGCTAGAAGCATTACGCGGTGATGAATCAGATAGCTTGCTGAGCTGTTTGCAGATATCCTGTCGTATGCATGGCATTGCAATATCTAAAGATGCACTAGCAGCAGGTCTACCGCTGAGTAATGGGCGCATGACGCCGAGTTTGATTAAGCGCGCAGCTGAAAGAGCCAATCTTGTAAGCAGTGTCCTCAAAAAGCCTTTAAAACAAATTCACAGCGAGTTTACCCCCGCAATTCTGTTGCTAAAAGATGAGGAGGCTTGTTTATTCCTAGGGTGGGATGAAAGCAAAACGCATGCGCGTATTATTTTTCCTGAACTAGGTGACGCAGAGGTTTCAGTTCCTTCGGATGAGTTGAATGAGCGTTATTCTGGTTACCTTATTGTTACAAAACCCAAATTCATTTTTGATAAGCGCGCACCCGATATAAAAAGCGGACGACATAAACACTGGTTTTGGGGTGTTTTGTCAGAGAATAAGCGCATTTATCGTGACATTATGCTAGCGGCTTTTTTAATCAATATGTTTGCATTAGCTATGCCACTGTTTACGATGAATGTCTATGATCGTATCGTTCCCAACCGTTCCGTGGAAACGCTATGGGTGATGGTGGCAGGCATTGCGTTAATTGTTTTTGCTGATATCGCATTGCGAACGATGCGCGCCTATTTCTTGGATTGGGCTAGTCAGCGGATTGATGTAAAGCTAACCGCAAGTATCATGGAAAAGGTCCTAGGTACACGTCTAGAGTTACGCCCGAGCTCTGCAGGTTCTTTTGCCTCAAATTTAAGGGCCTTTGAAACAGTTCGAGACTTTATTACCTCAGCTACTATCACAACCTTGATAGACATTCCTTTCGCACTAATCTTCATAATCGTAATTGCTTGGATTGCACCATATATGGTTATTCCAGTCGCTGTTGGTGGGACAGTCTTACTGATCTATTCTTTTAGCGTACAAACCAAAATGCAGGAACATTCTGAGGCAATGTTTAGGGCAGGCGCAATCAGGAATGCGACACTCATAGAAAGTTTGGTTGGTTTAGAGACGATTAAAGCACTTGGCATTGAAGGGCGCATGCAGCGCCAATGGGAAAGGAGTGCTTATTACTTAACGCAGGTGAATGCAAAGTTAAAGTTACTTTCTGCATCTATTACCAATGGAGCAAATGGTATTTCTCAGCTCGTTAACGTGTCTTTGGTGTTGCTTGGTGTTTATCTGGTTATAGAGGGTGATTTGACCATGGGTGGATTAATTGCTTGTACCATGCTCGCAGGTCGTGCTTTGGCGCCAGTATCGCAGTCTGCTGGTTTGATGACCCAGTATCATAATGCGACTACCGCACTTACCTCTTTAGACGATGTCATGAGCAGGCCTGTTGAACGCCCAGATGAAACCAGCTTTTTATCTCGTAACGCATTTCAGGGTGACATAGAATTTCGTGAGGTGAGCTTTAATTATCCAGGCACAGAGGTTAGTGCACTTAAAAATGTGTCATTCAAAATACGCGCTGGCGAGCATGTTGTTATTTTGGGCCGTATGGGATCCGGTAAAACAACATTACAAAAATTGATATTAGGACTATATCAACCAACAAGTGGTGCTATTTTGATCGATGGAATTGATTCCAGGCAAATTGATCCTGCCGAACTTAGACGCAGTATTGGATATGTTCAGCAAGATACCAATCTATTTTATGGATCAATGCGAGAAAATATAGCGATTGCAGCACCACATGCGGATGATGAGCAGGTGTTAAACGCAGCACGTATCGGCGGCATTGCAGATTTTATTAATATGCATCCAAATGGCTTTGATATGTCCATAGGTGAGCGTGGTGAAACGCTATCTGGCGGGCAACGTCAAGGCGTTGGTATAGCTAGGGCAATGATTAATAACCCTTCAATTATTCTACTTGATGAGCCAACGAGTGCAATGGATCATTCTGGCGAAGACTATGTTAAGGCGCGTCTTAAAGAGGCTACGCTAGGTAAAACGCTGATGGTTATTACTCACCGTTCTTCATTGTTTGATTTGGTCGATCGAATTATTGTTATTGATAATGGAAAAGTTGTTGCTGATGGTGCTAAAGCACAAGTTATTGAGGCCTTACGCACAGGGAAAGTAGGTAAGGCGTAATGAGTCAAAAACTGTTCAGTCTTTTAGGTAAGGTACATCAGTTCTTTTTGGCAAGGACTTGGTTAACTAAGCCAGTGCATTATTTACTCGAAAGATGGGCACCCACATCCACCGCTGAAGATCGTGCATGGGTTGAGGATGCAGAGTTTGCAATGGTAGAACAAGCGCCTTTGAGAGCAAAAAAAATTCTCTATTGGATGGTGATTATTTTGGCCATGCTTATAGCTTGGGCTGGTTTTACAAAAATTGACGAGATTACGCGTGGTGAAGGAAGAGTGATTCCTTCGCAACAAGTACAAATCGTACAGTCATATGATGGTGGGATAGTTTCAGAATTGTTAGTGCGTGAAGGTGAAACTGTGACGAAAGGGCAGCCATTGGTCAAAATTGATCAAACACGAGCAGTCTCATCACTACGTGAAAGTCGTGCACAATATTTGTCTTTGCTTGCAAGACAATCAAGACTAAGGGCGCTTGCTTCAGGAGGCGAATATGTCCAGGATGAAGAGATCAAAAAAGAAGCACCAGAACTATATACACAAGAATATGCACTGTACGCATCAAGTAAGGCAGAGCTTGCATCTCAAATTGCAATTGCTACCGAGCAAGTTAAGCAGCGCCAAAGAGAGTTAGCGGAAACTTATGCGAGACTAGAGCAGGCATCAAGAAGTTTGGATCTGACAAATCAAGAACTGGAAGTGACTAGGCCTTTAAGAGAGAGTGGTGCGGTTTCTGATGTGGATTTGTTACGGTTGGAAAGAGATGTTGCAAAACTTAAAGGTGAACGTAATCAAGCGCGTGAACAAGTTGGTAGGGTTAAGTCTGCTATCGCTGAGGCAGAAAGAAAGATTAAGGAGATTGAGTCGGCTTTTCGAAACAAGGTTCGAACAGAGTTATCGGAAACAACGGCTAAGCTTAATGGTTTGATTGAGGCGCAAGTGGCACTCGATGATAAAGTGCAGCAATCTGTCCTTAAATCGCCAGTAAATGGTACTGTCAGTCGCTTGTTTTATAACACTGTTGGCGGCGTGATACAGCCAGGTAAAGAAGTACTAGAGCTAGTACCTACAGATGATACGCTTGTGCTAGAAACAAAAATACAACCAAGAGATATTGCTTTTGTCAGCCTTAACCAAGCTGCTGCTGTGAAGCTGACAGCCTATGACTATACTATATATGGCACTATGGAGGCTAAAGTTATCAGTGTTGCTGCCGATTCTATAGTAGATGAGAAAGGTAATGCTTTTTACATTGTAAAAGTACAAACGTTAAAACCGAGCTTGGGGGAAAATCTCCCTATCATTCCTGGTATGGTGGCACAAGTTGATATTATTACGGGTAAAAAATCAGTGCTTTCTTATTTACTTAAACCTGTATTAAAGGCGAAATCATACGCTTTCACGGAGAGGTAATGCGAGATATATTTTTATGTCCTAATGGCAATATGCTAGATAACTGGAAACAAGCTTTTCCTGCGGCGCTTGTTTCAGCGTCTTTGGTTACAGTGCCAGTGAACGAGCCAGTTGTTTTTTGGGTGCATGCCAATGCAAATAATGTTGGTTGGCTTGAAAATATATTAGCTAGCATTGATAAGAAATTTAAAGCATCTAAAATTATTGTATTGGCAAATACCCCTAATCAGTCAGATGCGCTAACCGTGATGCGGCGTGGTGCAGTTGGCTATTGTCATGCGTATAGTGCACCAAATATGCTCAAAGAGCTTAAGACAGTAGTTGTACACGGAGGCATATGGTTGGGAAATGATTTGCTGAAAACATTAATTGGTGCTGCAAAAGAAGTCACGCATACTACTTCATCGAATGTTGAGAAAGCGCTAGAGCTTTTAACTAGTCGTGAAAAACAAGTGGCACTGGAAGCTGCTAAAGGATACAGCAATAAAGAAATTGCACGCTTACTTAATATAACCGAGCGCACAGTTAAGGCTCATGTATCTGCTACGCTAGAAAAACTCGGCGTAAAGGATAGACTGCAACTTGCATTAGTCCTCAATGAAAAAGATGATAATGCAAAAATTACGACTAAAGCCGACGTTAAAGTGCTGCATCCTAAAGAAGATACAGTACTAGAGTTAGAAAAGAATAGCGTTAAAAAAAAACTTGAACATGTAGCTTAATTGTTACTGTTTCATAGTTCGCTATCCAGCATACATGCCCTACATTGTCCTTCAGGACAATATACATCAAGCTAAAAAGTCGATTTAATTACTACTATACGGGTATTTGTGTACTCAAAAAGGATTAATTAAGGAAGCAATATGGCAATTCTTGGCACAGTAGTTTCAATTAATGGTGCAGCAGACGCAGTTGGTAAGGTGATTGTAATTTCTGATGGCGGTGCAAAAAGGATCTTACAATTAAACGATGGCGTAAAAACGGGCGACACTATCATTACACCAGAAGGTGTTATTGTCGAGCTAGAGTTAGCGAATGGTAAACCGCTTGCTATTTTTGCTGGCCAAACAGTCAAATTGACTGATGAGCTTGCTGATGCTGTGCCAGCTAGTTCTGGAGACAGTGCGATAGACCAAGCAACTATACAGGCTGTCATCACTGCTATCAATGAAGGTCGGGATATCAGTGATGTTTTAGAGGAAACTGCGGCTGGTCTTGATGGTGGCGCTGTAACTGCTTATGGATTTGGCTTTGAAATTTTGCCAAGAATTATAGAAGGGCTTAATCCTTTAGCGTTTGATTTTGCAGCTAATCGAACTGGTGAGGTTGAGATTCCACCACTTTTCTCCGAAGAGAATGATTTTCTTGCAGCAATTAATGCTGACACAACTTCTACTGGAGGCGGCACTAGTGTTCCACCAGGCGCACCGACGGTGACGATCCCTGATACGAATGGAGTTGCTGCTGGCGACATGACGGTAGCGGAGACAGCGGGCGCGACAGCGGGCAGCTTTACGATTAGCGCACCGGCTGGGGTACAAAGTATCAGTGTTGGCGGCACGACGGTGACGGAAGCACAACTCACGAATCTAGGCACGACACCGGTCAGCATCAACACAGGTGAAGGCACATTGATCTTAACGGGCTACGATGCAGGCACAGGCGTTGTGAGCTACACGTATGATCCTGATGTACAAAGCAACAATGGCGATGTGACGGATGTGATCCCAGTGGTGGTGACAGACGACCTAGGCGCGACGAGCACAGACAACATCGACATTGTGATTACGGACACAGCGCCGGT
>JBNLAC010000057.1:0-12729 GCA_050301935.1 Methylophilaceae bacterium
AAATTGATTTCACACAAGACTTAAGATCGGGAGACAGATTTAATGTTGTGTATGAAGCTTTTTATAACGCTGGCGAGCGAGTGAAAATTGGCGATGTGCTTGCTGTTGAATTCATCAATAACGGAAAAAAATACCAAGCAATTCATTTTGGTAAAGCAGGTAGTAAGTATGCCTATTACACACCCGAAGGTGAAAGTTTGCATAAATCATTTTTACGCTCGCCACTCGAATTCACACGAGTAAGTTCATCATTCAGTCGTGGTCGCTATCATCCAGTATTACATCGTGTAAGAGCACATAAAGGTGTGGATCTGGCAGCGCGAAAAGGTACGCGTGTTAAAGCTTCTGGTGATGGCGTTGTAGCTTTTAAGGGACGTAAAGGCGGTTATGGTAACGTCATTATTCTTAAGCATCCGAACGGCATCAGAACACTGTATGGTCATTTAAACGGCTTTGCAAAAGGCATTCAAACAGGTAGCAAAGTAGAACAAGGCGATATTATTGGCTATGTTGGCATGACAGGTTTAGCGACTGGGCCGCATTTACATTACGAATTCCTATTAAATGGTCAACATCGTGACCCGATGACTGTTCCATTGCCAACTAGTGTTCCACTAGAGGCTAAATATAGAAGAGAATTTGATGCACAAGCGATTGAATATTTAGCGAAAATAGAAATGCTTAATCGTAATCTAATCGCTTCAAGCAACTAGGCTATGCCAACAGTCCAATACTATATTGGTGTCATGTCTGGCAGCAGTTTGGATGGTATTGATGTAGCTTTAGTTGATTTCAGAAATAGCCAATGTGAAGTTGTTTCTACACACTTTCAAGCTTATCCTGAGTATATCAAGCAAGACTTACTCGCATTACATTTCCCTTCCGACAACGAACTTGAAAAATCTGCACTTATTGCCAATAGACTAGCATTTTTATATGCAGAGGCAATTCAACATCTGCTAGAAAAAAATTCATTACTGCCAGGCGATGTAACTGCTATTGGCTGTCATGGTCAAACTATTAGGCACCAACCGAAGCGGGATAATCATATTGGTTATACGATTCAACTGAGTAATAACGCCTTATTAGCAGAGCTAACAGGTATTACTGTAGTTGGCGATTTTCGCAGTCGCGACATTGCCGCAGGTGGTGAAGGTGCACCGCTAGTCCCTGCTTTTCATCAAGCTATTTTTTCTAGCAGATCTAAAAATCGGGCCATAATTAATATAGGTGGTATTGCTAATATTAGCTATCTTGAAAAAGATGGCAGAGTCAGTGGCTTCGACTCGGGGCCGGGCAATATGCTTATTGATTACTGGGTTGGACGGGTACTAGACAAAGCCTACGATGACAACGGTAACTGGGCAGCAACTGGACAGATCATCGATCATTTACTGGAAAAGTTACTGAGCGATGCTTATTTTTCATTAATGCCGCCCAAAAGCACTGGTCGCGATTTATTCAATCAGTCATGGCTCGAAGCACATATTGCTGAAAAGCACTATCCAACAGAAGATATCGCGCGTACTCTAACTGAATTAACCAGCCAAAGTATTTGCAATGCATTGCAACAATACTGTCCAGAAGTGGATGAAGTGTATTTATGCGGGGGTGGTGCACGGAACCAGCTTCTTGTTAGCTCGATTCATTCAAAGTTAGATACAATCCCTTTATTTTCAACTAAACACATTGGCGTTGATATTGACTGGGTGGAAGCAGTTGCATTTGCATGGTTAGCAAAACAAGCTATAGAGAAAAAAACGGGTAATTTACCTTCTGTAACTGGCGCAGCTGGATTGCGTATCTTGGGCGCAATATATCAAGCTTAATATTACTGTTATACAATTTTTTACTCAACTTTTTATAAGGGTTGCGTATAATAATCTTAACCTAGCAATTATTTAAGAGTTTCTCATGGCAACAAAACCAACTAAAGCGACCATTTCCTTTGATAACGATAAAGAACCTGTTGAACTACCAGTGCTATCAGGCACTTTAGGTAATGATGTTATTGATATCAGAACATTAGGAAAACATGGTGTTTATACCTATGATCCAGGTTTTCTTTCCACAGGCTCTTGTAGTTCTGGCATCACATTTATCAATGGTGAAAAGGGTTATTTATACCACCGCGGATATCCAATAGAACAACTTGCTGAAAATTGTAATTTCTTGGAAGTTGCGCATTTGTTAATCAAAGGTGAGTTACCCAATGCTGTAGAGAAAGAGCAATTTAGCTTAGCAATAGAGCGTCATACGATGTTGCATGACCAAATGGACAATGTCTTTAGGGGCTTTAGACGCGATGCACATCCGATGGCAGTCATGATTTCTGTTGTCGGCGCTATGGCTGCATTTTATCCAGAACACACTGATGTAACAGACCCAAAACTACGTGAAGTGGCAGCGATACGCTTGTTGGCAAAAGCGCCAACAATTGCAGCCTGGAGCTACAAGTTCACAGTCGGTCAACCCTTTATGTATCCGCAAAATAAATTAACATACGCGGAAAACTTCTTACATATGATGTTTGCTACACCATGCGAGGAATATACGGTAAACCCTATTCTTTCTAAAGCTTTTGAACGTATCCTGATTTTACATGCCGATCATGAACAAAATGCTTCAACTTCCACGGTGCGTTTGGTCGGTTCAAGTGGAGCTAATCCATTTGCATGTATTGCAGCTGGCATTGCCTCGCTATGGGGCCCTGCCCACGGCGGCGCTAATGAAGCAACGCTTAAAATGCTGGACGAAATTGGAGACGTAAGTCGCATTGATGAGTTCATTCAGCGTGCTAAAGACAAAAATGATAGTTTCCGCTTGATGGGTTTTGGTCACCGCGTCTATCGGAATATGGACCCTCGCGCAGCAATCATGCGTGAAACGTGTCATGAAGTATTGAGTGAGCTTGGCCTGCATGATGACCCAATGTTTAAATTAGCAATGGCGCTTGAAAAAATTGCTCTAGAGGACGAATACTTTGTAAAGCGTAAACTATACCCTAATGTAGATTTCTATAGTGGCATTGTGATGCGCGCAATGGGTATTCCAAACTCAATGTTTACAGCAATTTTTGCACTAGCTAGAACTGCTGGCTGGATTGCACAGTGGCATGAAATGCACACTGATCCTGCACATAAAATTGGTCGACCACGACAGCTTTATACAGGGGAAACCAAGCGTGATTTTGTACCTATTGATAAGCGATAATTGGTTAACAACGTCTCTTGAATAAAGCCCTAAACATTATTAGTCTTTTTTGCTACCGTTAATAACCAAAAATAGCCAATAAAGCCAGCTATTAAAGAGGCAGACAGAATACCTACTTTTGCCATCACCAAGTAGTCAGCATGTGTTGATGAATAAGCAAGCTCTGCAACAAAAATGGACATGGTAAAACCGATGCCAGCTAAAATCGCTACGCCAGCCAGCTGACTAAATTTAACCCCTGTTGGTAATTGAGACAATCCTAACTTAATGAATATCCAACTTGCGCCGACGATACCAATGAATTTGCCAATGATTAACCCTAAAGAGACACCTAGCACGATTGGATTATTCAGTACGGCACTCCATGAGTCAAACTGCAGTGGAACACCAGCGTTAAATAATGCAAACACAGGAATAACAAAAAAAGCCACAGGTACGTGCCAATGATGCTCCAAATTCTGCAGAGGCGTTTGTACATTGTTAACATCGGTTTCCAAGGATTGCGCTACATCTTGCAGTTGAGAGTTGGTCAAAATATTTTTACCAGAATCTAAACCCGCTTTGAATCTATCGACCAGCTCTCTAAGCCTATCGACAAACAAACTAGCGTCATATTTTGGTCTTGCTGGCACTGAAAATGCCCCCAATACTCCTGCAATGGTGGCATGCACACCTGACTGTAATAAGGCATACCATAGCATCACAGCTACTAGAAAATAAGGTAATGTTTTTCTAACACCAATGATATTAAAAAATACCAGCACGCCAAATACGAGTGCTGCCGCTCCCAACCATAGAGGCATAATTTCCTTGGTATAAAATAAAGCAATTACTATCACTGCACCCAAATCATCCACGATAGCTAACGCAACCAGGAAAGTAACTAATGCCTTAGGTACTCTACTACCAAGCAACACAAGTGCCCCAACGGCGAATGCAATGTCTGTTGCCATCGGAATGCCCCAACCACGACTAGCATCACCTTGCGGGTTCATGAAAAAGAATATCAGTGCTGGAACAACCATACCACCAACAGCAGCCACTATAGGTAGTGCCGCTTTGCGCAAATCGGATAGCTCTCCAACCAGTATCTCACGCTTTAACTCCATGCCCACTAGGAAAAAAAACAATGCCATTAATGCATCATTTACCCAGTGATGCAGGCTCATTTCCAATTTCCATCTGCCAATAATCAGACCAACATCAGTATGCAATATATGGGCATAGGTTTCATAGAAAAAGCTGTTGGCCATGATCAAAGCAACCACAGCACTTGCCATGAGTAATAATCCACTGGTCGTTTGACCATTTACAAACTCTTCAAAAGGTGTCAGTACCTTTATAAAGCGCCTTTCCCAAGGAGCATAAATCACACCATCTTGATTAAGTTCTCGTCTCCGTGGGGGTGTATTACTCATAATATTTGGTATAACTTTCAAAGTAGTTGATGGATAAAGAAAAAACTGCATTCAAGAATGAATGCAGTTGTAAGGATATAACAATTTGAATTTGCTGTGAATGACACAGCTAATGTCAAACTAGACTATTAACATTTATACTGAAAATGACGATCCACAACCGCAAGTGGTTTGGGCATTTGGATTACGAATGACAAATTGAGAACCTTGCAAGCTATCTTGGTAATCAATTTCTGCACCCATGAGATATTGCAGACTCATTGGGTCAATTAACAGTGTAACGGTATCTTTTTGTACTTGCGTATCATCTTCATTTACTTCTTCTTCAAAAGTGAAGCCATATTGGAAACCAGAACATCCGCCGCCGCTAACAAACACACGTAATTTAAGGTCTGGTGTACCTTCTTCCTCTATTAACTCTTTAACTTTATTAGCCGCATTATCGGTAAATACCAACGGTGCAGGTATTTCTACATCTACTACTTCAGCTGTTGTACTCATCATTTACTCCTTCAATTCCGTTCTATGTAACCTTAGTCCTAAATAGACATGTCTGGTTCATTATTTTCTGTATGCACTAATTTACCATCTATTACAGCGCCCATATGCATTTCCAGCGACTTATAATGTAAATCTCCTGTAATACGTGCTTTTGTTTGTAATTCAATAAACTCTTTTGCAAAAACTGGTCCAGTAACAGCACCTATCAAAACTATTTTTGTTGCCGTCACAGTACCTTCAATGCGTCCACTTTCACCGACAATAATGGTACCTTGTGTACCCTCCTGTTCTTGCACATTACCTTTTACACTGCCATCAATTCTCAAGCCCCCTGCAAATACAATATCACCCTTGATTACGGTATCAGGACTGACAAGCGTGTCAATGCGCGTATCAATTTTGTTTACTTTCTTACCAAACATGTTTACTTTTACCTTATTAAGTGAGTTAATTAACTCGGTATCGCTATTTTTTCATCATTTTTTTATAAAACAATAAATCTTCTTTTATTTTTAAGTTCTCATCTTGAACTTTTGCTAAGTCTTTAGCAAGGTTATTGTTGGTTGCCAACTCAACTTGGAGCTCACGTTGCGCCTCAATCAGCTTAAATTCAAGCATTCTATTTTCATGCTTGATTTCTTCCAATTGGCTACTGACCGTTTGATAATCGCTACTTCTCAGCATTAAATAAGCCAGACCAAAACCCACAGCTACACATAGTAATCCGATTATTACACGATAATACCACGGTCTATCTGCTTTTACTGCAACACGCCTAGCAGTATATCCATAGTGGTTACGGACTCTACGCTCAATTTTTCGCATATCTTAGCTGGAATCTATGGCAACAACGGCACAATTTGCAAGCCAAGATGCTCATCCAATCCAAACATAATATTCATATTCTGCACAGCTTGACCTGCTGCACCTTTTACCAAATTATCTTGCACAACTAAGATAGTTAAGTATTCTTCTTGCTGACGTTGCAGCGCAATCCGTAATTGATTCGAGCCTCTTACTGAGCGTGTTTCTGGTAATACGCCTTTTGGTAACACGTCAACAAATCGCTCACCGCTGTAGCGTTGCTCATAAACTGACTGTAAATCGGTATTACATGCATTATTTGTTAATTTTACATATATGGTTGATAACATCCCTCTAATCATTGGGATAAGATGCGGTACAAAAATAAACTGTAAGTCATTACCTGCCAGCTTTTTCAGTTGCGCGTCAATTTCTGGGTGATGACGATGACCACTGACACCATATGCCTTTAGATTATCGCCCGCCTCTGAAAATAATGTACTCACCTCTGCTTTCCGACCTGCGCCGGAAACGCCAGATTTTGAATCAGCTATAATTGGTGAAGTCAGGTCAATTAAGTTTTTTTCCAAAAGTGGTACTAAGCCTAATAATACAGTTGTCGGATAACAACCAGGGTTTCCAATCACTTCTGCTGACTTTATCTTCTCTCTGTTAAGTTCAGGGATACCATATATAGCTTCTTTCAAAATCTCTGGGCAGCTGTGTGGCATTTTGTACCATTTCTCAAATACAGCCGTGTCCTGTAGTCTAAAATCTGCAGCTAAATCTATAATTTTTGTGCCTGCCGCTAACAATTCTTTTGCCTGACTCATTGCAACACCATGTGGCGTTGCAAAAAACACGACATCACAACTACCAAGATTCGCATTGGCTGGGTCACTGAACGGAACGTCTATATAACCGCGTAAACTAGGAAACATATCTGAGACTGCTAAGCCTGCCTCGCCACGCGATGTTACGGCAATCACTTCTGCTTGTGGATGACCAGCAAGCAACCGCAGCAACTCTACACCCGTATAACCAGTGCCACCAACAATACCAATTTTTAGTTTTTTATTCGACATATTCGATTATCCTAGCATACTAAAACAAAAAAAGGCCGCATAAGCGACCTTTTGATGTAAGCAACCCAATAATTTGGGCATAAAATCCATTAACGTTTTGAGAACTGCTTACGACGACGCGCTTTGCGGAAGCCAACTTTTTTACGTTCAACTTCACGTGCATCACGAGTAACAAAACCTGCCTTAGATAAATCACTCTTTAGATTGGCATCATAGTCGATTAAGGCACGTGTAATACCATGACGTACAGCACCAGCCTGACCTGACTCTCCACCGCCAATGACATTAACTTTAATATCAAAGTTTTCCATGTTTTCTGTCAATGCTAGTGGTTGACGTAGAATCATGCGTGATGTTTCACGAGAAAAGTATTCATCTGCAGGTTTATCATTAATAATGATATTGCCCTTACCAGCTTTCATAAAGACGCGCGCTACTGAGCTTTTACGACGTCCTGTACCATAATTGTATTGTCCAATCATCTTATTTACCTTAAATAGTCAATGCTTGTGGTTGTTGTGCAGCATGCTCATGCTGATCACCAGCATATACTTTTAGCTTTTTAATCATTGCATAGCCTAGAGGGCCTTTAGGTAGCATACCTTTAACAGCTTTCTCCAACGCACGACCTGGGAAGCGATCTTGCATTTTGCTAAATGTAGTTGTTGAAATACCACCTGGATAACCAGAGTGTGTGTGATATTCCTTATCAGTTGCTTTTGCACCTGTTACTTTCATTTTATCAGCGTTAATCACAACAATGTAATCACCAGTATCAACGTGAGGTGTATAAATCGCTTTATGTTTACCACGCAAACGATGTGCGCAAGCACTCGCTAAGCGGCCCAAAACTAAATCTGTCGCATCAATAACGAACCAATCACGCTTTACTTCATGTGGTTTTGCTGAGAACGTTTTCATAATATTACTACCAATTAATATAGCTAATTAAAATCAAGAGGGCGGATTATATGCTTTTGAAGACGACTCGTCAAACAAATTTATAAGCTAAATGCAATTAATCTGCTTATCTTACGGATTAATAAACGCGCTACTTTGTTTAAATATATTGTGAGCGAAATTAACCATCATTACAACTTGGCACACCAATTGCTGAATTAACAACATCATTAATGCGTTTGTTTAAGAAATGAGTAACGATATGCAACATAACCTAACAATTAAACATGCTGTAACCACTGCCCTGAGCATCATGGCTTTTAGCATACACACAAATAGTTTTGCACTGGGATTAAGTGATATTACAGTGCAATCTAATTTAGGTGAGCCTTTAAAAGCGCACGTGAGTATACTAGGAGCAAATGACCTGAAAGACGCTTCCTGCTTACGTCTTGGCGCAGATAGCAATCTAAGCAATGTTAATTTTTCTATGAGTCCAGCAACTGGCAATATCGCCAAGTTGGCTTTATCCACGAATCAAATTGTTAATGAGCCTATTGTAAACTTATCAATTATTGCTGGCTGTGATTTGAACATACGCCGTGACTTTGTGTTACTTTTAGATCCACCTAGCTTTAATTCAGTTGCCACTATAGAAACACCTAATCTTGTTGGAAATGTTGACACCTCTGTCATTTCCTCCACAAAAACCACAATTGCAGAAAAAGAAACAGTTGCACCGATTACTACTAAAGAAAAAAAGAAAATTGCTAGCAGTAAGAAACAATCTACAGCTGGTAATAAAAAATCAGCGCCTGTTGTCGCAAAGAAATCTACTGGTGTTGAATCCGTATCAGAATCTACTAAAGTACAGACTATTGAAACACAACCGCGTCTGTCTATATCTGGAACAAGTTATAACAGTAATGTTGTTGCGCTAACTGGATTGCGCCTTGATAAAGAACTGCACTTCAACCCTAATATAACTCCTTCTAATAGCAATGGGGCAATAGCTATTGAGGATGAAGTGACCGTCATGAATAAACGGTTAGCACATTTACAAGAACAGATCACAAATTTGCAGCAACAAAATCTTAAATTGGAATCTGAAAACAAAATGAAATCCGCGCAGCTTATCCAAGCAGAATCTTCCTTCCATATTGATGGAATTTTGCCACTATTTGGTGCTGGCGTATTTTTATTCGGTGGGTACACGGTTTATAACTGGTTGCGTCGCAGGGAGTCTCTGATACAAACGCACAATACAGAGGCTATTTGGATTAATACGAACAGCAATTCAAAAGAGACCACAGACGAATTGGCGGATGAAAATAATGCGCTATTCAGTGAAGTTAATTTCGATTTAGACGACACTGATGAAGATAGCCAACTCATACCAAACGTGATGGAAAGCACATTTGAATCCACTAAGTCATCCAATGAAGATATCCTCATTGAAGATGATCAAGCATTTTCTGTACTCGATCACGCCGATGTCTTTCTTTCTCATGGACGTAGTTCATTAGCAATTCAGTTATTACAAAATCATTTATTAGAGTTTCCAAAACAGTCTGTCACCATCTGGTTATTCTTGTTAGATTTGTTAGCAAAAGAGAACTTGCAAAAACTGTACGAAGAAACTGCGGAAGAGTGCAAACTACACTTTAATGTCAAAATCGCTGAATTTTCTAATATTGATTCTCCATCTAATGAATCATTAGAAGACTTTCCTCGCTTAGCGAGCGGTCTTGAAGCCGTCTGGAATACACCTGCCGCTGTCTCTTACCTAGAAGATTTAATTTATAACAATCGTTTAGAGCCACGTGCTGGTCTAGCCAAAAACCTGATTGAAGAGTTAGTACTGCTGCGCTCTATTGCTCAAGATAATGTGAGCTCTGCAGAAGTAATCCAGCTGGATCAAAAGAAACTAGCAATCAATGAACAGAAAGAAGCCATGCTAGAAGCCAGAAAAGCTGAAAAAATGAAAGAAATAGCTGAAGCAGAAAGAATCGCCAGAGAAAAAGCTGAAGCTGAAAAAAATGAAACTGCTTTCGAATTTACACTGGTTGAGAAATACTAAATATAATTAATTCAAATAGTATTCTGCAACCAGACTCAAAAGCAAAACAAAACCAATCCAGTTGTTAGCAAGAAATGCTTTAAAGCAATTGGTTTGGTTGCGGTTTTGAATCATTTGATACTGCCATACGACTAATGCTGCCGCTAGCGCAATGCCTGAATAGTAATAAACGCTAAAATTCTTTGATTGTCCAATAGCAATAAAAATACCTAGCATGCAGAAATAGCTGAATACAATAGCAAATACATCAAATCGGCCAAAAAGCAGTGCAGATGACTGTATCCCGATTTTAATATCATCATCGCGATCTACCATTGCATATTCAGTATCGTATGCTATTGCCCAAAATATATTGGCAAGCATAAGCCACCATGCGAGTGCAGGAATTTGATTTTGTATTGCAGCAAAAGCCATTGGAATGCTGATTCCGAATGCAATCCCCAAATATGCCTGTGGAATGGCTAAGAAACGCTTTGTTAATGGGTAAGTAGCAGCTAGAAATAAAGCAGCAATTGATAGAAGGATAGTCATTTTATTTAAAAAGCATACTAATATAAAAGCCACTAACGTTAATGCAGCAGCTAGAAACACTGCCTCCTTAGTGTTGACTTCACCAATAACAATAGGTCTATTTTTGGTCCGCTCGACATGCCCATCAAAGTGCCGATCTGCAATATCATTCATGACACAGCCAGCACTGCGCATTAGCACTACCCCCGTAATAAAGATGATAGTGACTTGCCAATTAGGTTGACCTTCACCCGCCAGTAATAATGCCCAAAGCGTTGGCCACATCAACAATAAGATACCAATAGGTTTATCTAAGCGCATTAGTCTCTCATACGCATTTATTTTACGAACTAGAACCTGTTTATTCATCAAACAACCCTGGTAAAAAAACTTCTGTGACCAGAATATTAGCGCAATTTAAACTAAAAACAGAACGCCTTGCCCATAAATATGGAGGCGGATGTGTAATTTGCTTCACCGCTTTTCGATACAAAATATGATTGTTGGACAGTTTTTTATAACTTAGCGGTGTACGTATCACTTGCATATTTTTAAACAATGCCGCACCTAGGGGTTGGTTTCCTAGCCTGCCAAGTTTATGCCACTTGCCACGTAAGCTTCGATGTGGCAAAACACTATGCGCGTATACCACTGGTTGTTGATTACCAATTAACAAAACCTCTCTAATATAAGCTTTGGTAGATGGTTTTAAAGCTAGCATCTTTGCTTCATCATGTAGCGGTTTAGCATCCTGCTGTAATAGCGGTTTCACATAAAAACCACGGTAGCGCTTTTGCAGTCTAGCGGTTAACGATGTGTCATTAACCAACCAGTTTTGAAATGTTGAAGCAGAAAAGGGTTTTCTTAACCATTTGGTGCGGAATTTGACTTTATGGAGCTGTACTTTCACAGTATGAATTATCGCATAAAGCCAGTACAGCATTTATGATACATTTAATTTAGTTTTTAACGGTCAGGATAAAAATGACTTTTAAGGCCATTTTAAGTGCAGTAGCAATTGGGTTAACTTTGCTTGCATTTATTCCATATATCAGTTCGATTGTAAAAGGCACAACCAAACCTCACGTATTCTCTTGGGTTATATGGGGTACAACTACTTTTGTCGTCTTTTTGGCACAGCTTGAAGATCATGGAGGCATCGGTGCCTGGCCGATAGGCGTTTCTGGCATCATCACAATACTGATTGCTTGCTTGGCTTATGGCAAACGAAGCGATATATCTATTACAAGATCCGATTGGCTATTCTTCATGCTAGCAATGACTGCTTTGCTGTTGTGGTACCTACTAGAAGATCCTTTATGGACAGTCGTAGTCTTAACAGTGGTTGACACTATTGGTTTTATTCCAACAGTTCGCAAGGTCTACCATACCCCCTACTCTGAACCACTATCATTTATTACATTATTTTTTGTGCGGAATATCTTAGTCATTTTAGCGTTAGAGCACTATTCAGTCACTACGGTATTATTTCCTGCTGTCATTGCATTAGATTGCTTGCTGCTAATGACATTGATAACAATTCGAAGACAAAAGATTAATGCTTAAACCTTTACTAAATCGACAGCGTGCTTCATCCAGCGCTGCAAATGCTGATCTACCGCTTGTGGATACTCTTTCAGCAACCTGTCAGCAATGCTTTTTGCATGTTCAAGCAATGCTTCATCTCTTGTTAAATCAGCAATTTTTAACATGGGCACACCGCTTTGCTTTGTACCCAAAAATTCTCCTGGTCCGCGTAAATTTAAGTCTGCTTGCGATATTGCAAATCCGTCGGTATTTTCAAAAATGACCTTTAATCGCGCACGCGCCATATCCGACAGCTGATTTTGATACATCAAAATACAGGTGCTCTTTGCGGCACCACGACCAACCCGTCCACGTAGTTGATGTAACTGACTTAAACCCATGCGCTCGGCATGCTCAATCACCATTAAACTGGCATTGGGTACATCTACCCCTACTTCTATCACCGTAGTAGCAACCAGTAGTTGTGTTTCACCAGAAATAAACTGCTGCATCACCGCTTGCTTTTCAACTGGCTTCATTCGTCCATGTACCAAACCAACTCGTAAATCAGGAAAATTATTCTTCAAATCTTCATAAGTTTCTGTAGCTGTTTGAAGCTGTAACGCTTCTGACTCCTCAATTAGTGGACAGACCCAATATGCTTGACTACCTGTCATACAGGCTGCTTTTA